>NZ_JBJDPY010000008.1:171436-420543 GCF_044903205.1 Streptomyces sp. NPDC029674 | reverse complement strand
CCGCTCGGGTGCTTCCGTGGGTCGGCGCTGTCTTGGCTCCCCCTTCGTGCTGTGGGGGGGCTACGTCGGGTGGGGGCCCGCCGGGGGCCGGCGGGGGGCGCCGGCCGGCGACTGCCTGGGAGCCCGGAGGTCACCCCCCGGGCAACTCGGATATCCGCGCGATAGTGATCATCTCTCTCGTACGACGACGAAGTCGGCGAGCGCGACGAGCTGCGCCCGCACCAGTTCCGGCATCTGGACGTGGTCCAGCGCCTCGATGGCGATGGCGTGCTGGCGCCGGGCCTCCTTGGCGGTCCACTCGCGGCCGCCCGCCTCTTCGATCAGGGCGGCACGGGCGGCGAACTCGTCCTCGGAGAAGTTCTCGAAGTCGCTGCTCTTGGAGTCGGCGGTGAGCAGCTCGCCGAGCCGCTCGGAGGCCGGTCCGCCCGCGGCGAGCGCGGCGACCACGGGCAGCGACTTCTTGCGCTGACGCAGATCGCTCCACGTCTGCTTTCCGGTGGCCTCCGGGTCGCCCCAGATGCCGAGCAGGTCGTCCACGGCCTGGAAGGCGAGGCCGAGGTGGTAGCCGTACTTCTCCAGCGTGTCGGCGGTGCGGTCGTCGGCGCCGCCGAGGACGGCGCCGATGGAGACCGCGCAGGCGAGCAGGGCGCCGGTCTTCTTGCCCTCCATCTCCAGGCACTCCTCGACGGTGACCCGGTCGCGGTGCTCGTAGCTGATGTCCTGCGCCTGGCCGTCGATCAGCGCGCGCGTGGCGGTGATGAGGCGGCGGGTGGCGCGGCCCGCCTCGACGGTGCCGAGCTCGAGGAGGATCTCGTTGCCGAGCGCGAAGAGGGCGTCGCCGACGAGGATGGCCTGTGCCGGGCCGTGCACCTTCCACACCGTGTCGCGGTGCCTGCGCTGCTCGTCGCCGTCCATCAGATCGTCGTGCAGCAGCGAGAAGTTGTGCACGAGCTCGACGGCGACCGCGCCGGGGACGCCGATCTCGGGGGCGGCGCCCGCGGCCTCGGCGGAGAGCAGGGCGAGTGCGGGGCGCACGGCCTTGCCGCCGTCGCCGTCGGACGGGTTGCCCTCGGCGTCGATCCAGCCGAAGTGGTAGGCGGCGACGGTGTCCATGGGCGGCGCGAGGCGGTCCACCGCGGCCCGCAGCACCGGGGTGGCCAGCGTCCTTCCTCTTTCGAGCAGTGAGGTCACGTCCACCGTGTCGGCAGCCGTTTTCTCGGCCGAGGGCACAGTCGGCACAGTTTCTCCTCTTGTTCCGGTGCTGGTTCTCTGGGGACCTGACCCCAGCAGGTCGAGCTTCATGCCGCCGCCTCCTCGAACGCGAAGAGGTGATCACGGGGGCGGTCGAGGGTGGCGAGGGCCGCTTCGGCCGCGCTGATGCCGCTGCGTACGGCGCCCTCCATGGTCGCGGGCCACCCGGTCGCGGTCCACGCGCCCGCGAGGTACAGGCCGCGGGCCTTGGTGCGGGCACCGGGACGGAGCCTGCCGACGCCCGGGGTGGGTGCGAACGTCGCCGTGCGCTCGCGGGTGACGAAGAAGTCCCGCACCTCGGCGCCGTGTGCGGCGGGCAGCAGCCGCTCCAGCTCCGGCAGGTAGCGCTCGCGCAGCGCGGCGACGGGCGCGTCGATCTCGTCCTGCGCGGCCGACTGGGAGACCGCCAGGTACTGCCCCTCGGTGAGCCCGGAGGCCTCGGTCCGGTCGAAGACCCACTGGACGGGCGAGCCGATGGCGGCGAAGAACGGCCGCTTCAGCACCTTCCGGTCGTACACGACGTGGAGGTTGAGGATCGGCGCGGTGTCGATGTCGAGCAGCCGGTCGGGCCGGTCGAGCGCGCCGTCCGGGAGGAGGTCGTGCGCCTCGTGCTGCGGCACGGCGAGCACGACGGAGTCGGCGTCGATGGTCTCGCCGGGAACCTCCACGCGCCAACCGCCGTTCTCCGTACGGGAGATGGAGGTGACCCGTGCCTTTAGTTCGGTTCGCACTCCCGCGGCGTCGAGCGCCTTGCGGGCCAGCGTGTCGTGCAGATCACCGAGGGGCGCCCGGGCCCAGCCGATGTCGGCGGCGCCCGGTTCCGAGAGCAGCCCGGTCTTGAACACCATCGCGGCGAGCCCGAGCGAGGCGTCGCCCGCGACGGCGTTGAGCGTCGCGACGCCGACCAGGTCCCAGAGCGCCTCGATGGCGCGCGGCGACTGGCCGTGCCTGGCCAGCCAGCTGCCGAAGTCCTGGCCGTCGAGGACGGGGTCGGCCGGGTCGAGCCCCTTGAGGGCGAGCGCCGCGCGCCCCACCTTGGCGCGCTCGGCGACCGACAGGTGGGGGTACGTGGCGAGGCTCGCCGCCAGGTGCAGCGGCACGGGCAGCGCGGTGCGCCGGAGCCGCCCGAGCCGGTTGCGGCCGGCGTCGAGGACGGGCACGTCGAGACGTTCCTGCAGCGGCGCGAGGTGCGCGCCCTCGACGCGGTCCAGGAACCATCGGTAGGCGGTGCAGCAGCGCAGGTAGACGTGCTGGCCGTTGTCGACGGTCAGTGCGCCGCGCCGGAAGGAGAACGCGAGCCCGCCGAGCCGCGGCCGTCCTTCGAGCAGCGTCACGCGCAGTCCCGCGTCGGCGAGCGAGAGCGCCGCGGTGATGCCGGCGAGGCCGCCGCCGACCACCACTGCGGCCGCCCCTCCGGGACGGCCTTCGGCGTTCTCGGTCAGCCCCTCTGGCTGCATGTCTTCCCTCTTCATGCACCCACCCCTTCGGCCGTTGCAGTCTGGGACGCGACCATGGAGCGGAGGGTTGCCCGCCGCTTCGCGTGCGGTGCCCCAGCTGTCCCACGATCACTCCGGATGCGCATCACACACGCCTCCGGACGGTCTGTCGTGACACGTTCCGCGCGTCGAGGCCGGACAGTCCGCGCACCGCGACGTACGCCTTCTCGCGGCCCGGCAGCGAGACGCGGCCGCGCAGGACCGCTTCCGGCTCCCGCTCTATGCGGTCGAGGAGCCTGCGGTAGATGCCGGCCATCGCCGCCACACAGGCACCACTGCGCCGGTCCAGCATCGGCAGCAGGCGGTAGCCCTCGGCGAACAGGGCCCGTGCGCGGCGCACCTCGAAGTGGACGAGGCCGGCGAAGTCGGATCCGGCGGGCGGCTCGGAGCCCGAGAACCCGGCGGAGCAGCCGAACTTGGCGAGGTCGTCGGCGGGCAGGTAGGTCCGGCCGTCCTGCGCGTCCTCGCGAACGTCCCGGAGGATGTTGGTCAGTTGGAGCGCGAGGCCGAGCGTGTCGGCATACTCCGGCGCGCGCTCCGCATGGAGCGCCCCCGGCTCCGTGCCGAACACCCCGAGCGAGAGCCGCCCGATCGCCCCTGCCACACAGCGGCAGTAGACCTTCAGGTCCTCCCACGTCTCGTACGTCGCGCCGCGTACGTCCATGAGGACGCCGTCGATCAGCTCGTCGAGGCCGTCCATCGGGATGGGGAAGTGCGCGGCGGCGTGCGCGAGGGCGACCGCCACCGGGTCGGTGTCGTCCTCCTGCACACCGCCCGCACGGATCCGGGCGACCAGCGCCCGGGTGTCCTCGAGGCGGTCCGCCTTGACGTCCGGGGCGAGCGCGCCGTCACCGATGTCGTCGACCCGCCGCGAGAGCGCGTACAGCGCCGACATGGCCCGGCGCTTGGGCGCCGGCAGCAGCCGGATGCCGTACGCGAAGTTGCGTGCCTGCTGACCGGTCACCGTCTCGCAGTAGCTGTACGCGGCGAGCACCGGCGCGGACACCCGCGGATCCGACTCCACTGTCCGGCTCACCCCTCTCCTCGCAGCACTGCGCCCGCCTCGCGGAACATGCGGGGCTTGGTGGGTCTGGGCGGTCCGGGCAGGACGTCGTACCCGGCGGCGACGATCGCCTGGACGGCCGCCCTGCCTCCTCCCACGAATCCGGCCAGCAGCAGCTTCAGCCTGCCGTGGACGCTACCCACCAGGGGGGTGCCTTCATTCAGCAGGCCGCGGGCGCGTTCCGCTTCGAACGCGACCAGGGCGCGCACCGACGCGCCCCCTGTCGGCCGGGCCAGCTCTGACTCGCTCACGTGGAACCGCTTCATGTCCTCGACGGGCAGGTAGATGCGGCCGCGCCGCAGGTCTTCGGCGACGTCCTGGATGTGCTCGACGATCTGCAGCCCGGTGCAGATGGCGTCCGAGTGGCGGACGCGCTCGGGGGTCTCGGTGCCGGTGATGGCCAGGACGAGCCGGCCGATCGGGTTGGCGGAGAGCGCACAGTACGCCACGAGGTCGTCGTACGTCTCGTAGCGCGTGACGCTCTGGTCCTGGCGGTTCGCCTCGATCAGCGCGAGGAAGGGGGCGGCCGTCAGGGTGCCGCGCTCGGCGGCCGGGCGCAGCGCCCGCACCAGCGGGTGGCCGGCCTCGCCGCCGCCGAAGACCTTGCCCAGGTCCGCCTCGACACCGTCAAGGAGCTTCAGCGGGTCGTCGGCGGCGCTGTCGTCGAGACCCAGGTGGCGGGTGTGGGCGGCCTCGGGGGCCAGGTCGCCGTCACCGATGTCGTCGATGAGGCGCACGACGCCGTAGACGGCCATGAGGTCGTCGCGCCAGGCCCGGGGCAGGAAGAACGGCGCCACCGGGAAGTTTTCGTCCGCGGCCTTGTCGAGGACGGCGGATGCATCGCGGAGCTGGAGATCGTCCGTAGCCATTGCCGTCACATCTCCCGTTCTACACTGCCGACCCAATACATCCTATTTCGGACACGCCGCCCAGCACTCTCCGAGGTGGACCGTGCTCCGAGCCGGGGCGCCGCGCGATATCGCCCCACTTGCCGCGAATCAGCACCGGTACAGCTTACGTTGTACAACCCCGCACGCATCGTCGGGGTGTTCGGCGCATCACAACAACACACCGATTGGCGTCAAAGTACCTTCACCGCCGGTGAGTTGAGGGACGCGAGAGGTTTCGGGGACACCATGTCACGACAGTGCCCCGCCGGATTCCTCCCGGCGGGGCACTGCTGCCGAACGGGTGCTCGCCCGATGGCTCGAACGGGCTACTTGCCCGTGAACTTCTCGTACTCCTTTATGACCTCGTCGGTCGGCCCGTCCATGCGCAGCTCGCCGCGCTCCAGCCACAGCACGCGGTCGCAGGTGTCGCGGATCGACTTGTTGTTGTGGCTGACCAGGAAGACCGTGCCGGCCTCCTTGCGGAGCTCGCGGATGCGGGCCTCGGACCGCTTCTGGAACTTGCGGTCGCCGGTGGCGAGCGCCTCGTCGATCATGAGGACGTCGTGGTCCTTGGCGGCCGCGATGGAGAAGCGCAGGCGGGCCGCCATGCCGGAGGAGTAGGTGCGCATCGGAAGGGTGATGAAGTCGCCCTTCTCGTTGATGCCGGAGAAGTCGACGATCTCCTGGTAGCGCTCCCTGATCTGCTCGCGGGTCATGCCCATCGCGAGACCGCCGAGGATGACGTTGCGCTCGCCCGTCAGATCGTTCATCAGGGCCGCGTTGACGCCGAGCAGCGAGGGCTGGCCGTCGGTGTAGACCTTGCCCTTCTCTGCGGGGAGCAGGCCCGCGATGGCGCGGAGCAGGGTGGACTTGCCGGAGCCGTTCGAGCCGATCAGGCCGATGGCCTCGCCGCGGTAGGAGGTGAAGCTGACGCCGCGCACGGCGTGCACCTTGCGTACGCCCCGCTCCTCGCCGCGCCGCAGGATGCGGCTCAGGGCCGAGGTGGCGCTGCCCTTGCCCGTCTTCGCGCCGTTCACGCGGTAGACGATGTGCAGCTCGTCGGCGATGACGGTGGGGATGTGCGTCTTGTCGACGCCGGTCTCGTCAGCCACGGCCGTACCGCTCCTCAGCCTTCCAGAAGTACACGAAGCCGCCGACGGCGACCACCACGGCCCAGCCGACCGCGACCGCCCAGACGTGCGTCGGCAGGTACGTGTTGCCGTAGCCGTCGATCAGCGCGAAGCGCATCAGGTCCATGTAGATGGCCGCGGGGTTCCACTGCAGGATGTCCGCGATCCAGGCGGGATGGTCCTTCAGCATGACCGGGATGGAGAACATCACGCCGGACGCGTACATCCACGTACGCATCACGAACGGCATCAGCTGCGCCAGGTCGGGCGTCTTGCTGCCCAGCCTCGCCATGACCATCGCGAGGCCCGTGTTGAAGAGGAACTGCAGGACCAGGACCGGGAGGATCAGCAGCCACGAGAGCTTGGGGTAGCTGCCGAAGCCGATCGTGATGACGAACAGCACGATCATCGAGAACAGCAGCTGCTGGAGCTGCTGGAGCGAGAACGAGATCGGCAGCGAGGCCCGGGGGAAGTGCAGTGCGCGGACCAGGCCCAGGTTGCCGGAGATCGACCGGACGCCCGCCATCACCGAGGACTGCGTGAAGGTGAAGACGAAGACGCCCGTGACCAGGAACGGGATGTAGACCTCACGCTCGAAGCCGCGGTCCGCCTTGAGGATCAGACCGAAGATCAGGAAGTAGACGAGCGCGTTCAGGAGCGGCGTCGCCACCTGCCACAGCTGGCCGAGCTTGGCCTGGCTGTACTGGGCGGTGAGCTTCGCCTGGGAGAAGGCGAGGATGAAGTGGCGCCGTCCCCAGAGCTGGCGGACGTACTCGAAAAGTCCGGGCCGGGCGCCGCTGACGGTCAGACCGTACTTGGCGGCGAGGTCGGCGCGGGAGAGCCCGTCATCGGGCGGCGGTGTCGACGGGGATGCTGTCACCGTGACTCCGCCGTCATGCGTTGTCTCACTCACGAGTGGAAACTTTCGTCTTCAGATGCGCAGCCGGTCGGGCATAGGCGTGGGCCAGGGACCGGGGTACGGCCCGAATGCTCTCAGACCCGAGCTTGTCAGATGACAGGAGGTCGGCCCAGTCGCGTCAGCCGCCATACCGTACGCCACTTCATCGGCTTGCGCGGTCCGCAGGGCGTGGTCCAGCCCTCCTTGAAGCCGCCGAACCAGGCCTTGAGGGCGGGGCCCGAGGGGCGCCGGGCGAGGGTGAGGAGCATCCAGACGCCGAGGTAGACCGGGACCAGGAGCGCGGGAAGGTTGCGGCGGGCCAGCCAGACGCGGTTGCGGGCCACCATGCGGTGGTAGACCGCGTGCCGGGAGGGGGCCGTCGTCGGGTGGAAAAGGACCATGTCGGAGCGGTAGTCGATCATCCAGCCCGCGTTCAGGGCGCGCCAGGCGAGGTCGGTCTCCTCGTGCGCGTAGAAGAATTCGCCGGGCAGACCGCCGACCTCGGCGATGACCTTCGTACGGACGGCGTTGGCGCCGCCGAGGAAGGTGGTCACGCGCGAGGAGCGCATCGGGTCGGAGGCCCGCAGCCGCGGCACGTGGCGGCGCTGCGTCTCCCCCGTCTCCGGGTCGGCGATGCGGAAGCTGATGATGCCGAGCTCCGGGTCGGCGGCGAAGGCCTCGCGGCACAGCTGCGCCGTGTCCATGTTGGCGAGCAGGCCGTCGTCGTCGAGGAAGAGCAGGATGTCGACGTCGGTGCCGCCGGGCCCGAAGGCCTCGATGCCGACGTTGCGGCCGCCGGGGATGCCGAGGTTCTCGGGCAGCTCGACGGTGCGTACGCCTTCGGGAACCTCGGGCACGGGGGCGCCGTTGCCGACCACGACCACCTCGACCGGGTCGCCGTCCTGCTTGGCGACCGAGTCGAGGAGGGCGCGCAGCTCCTGCGGCCGGTTGCCCATCGTGATGATGACGGCGCCGACCTTCAGCTGCTGTGCCGAGGTGCTGGGGGTGCTCGGGGTGCTCACTTCAACCTGCTCGATACGAGGATGGACACGAGGTGGAGCAGGGTCTGCAGCAGCGCGATGCCCGCGAGGACCGCGACGCCGAGGCGCGAGAAGAACAGGTCGCCCCGGGCCTGGTCCACGAACGCGATGACCAGGATCAGCAGGGACGCCTCGACACCGAGGATGAGCCGGTGGAACTTCAGCGCGGCGGCGGCCTTGCGGGCCAGCGCCATGCCGGAGGAGCGCGGCTCGGACGCCGACTCCTTGACCGGCTCCTTGCCCGTCTGGTGCCGGGCGACGCCGACGAGGTCGGTCTCGGCCTTGATCAGGATCGCGCCGAGGGCGGCCAGGGTGCCGAGGAACGCCCACAGCCAGTCGATGCGTCCGGAGCCCCAGATGTCGGCGGCGCGCAGCCCGAAGCCGACCAGGACCGCGGCGTCGCACAGGTAGGCGGCGACCCGGTCCAGGTAGACGCCGGCCATCGAGTACTGCTTCTTCCAGCGGGCGATCTCACCGTCGACGCAGTCGAGCAGCAGGTAGAGCTGGACCGCGAGCACGCCGAGCACGGCGCCCGTGATGCCCGGCACCAGCAGGGCGGGGGCGGCGAGGGCGCCGGCGACGGTCATCACGTAGGTCAGCTGGTTGGGCGTGACCCGCGTGTTCACCAGGTGCCGGTCGATGCGGAGGGAGACCTCGCGCATGTAGAGCCGGCCGGCCCAGTGTTCGCCGCTGCGCCGGTCCTTCACCCCCGGGGGGTGAACAACCGGGCGGAGCTCAGCTACCGATGGCTTTTGCATAGTCGGCGTATGCGTCCCTGATCTGGTCGTTGGACAGGTCGAGGTGTTCGAGGATCGTGTAGCGGCCCGGGCGGGTCTGCGGAGCGAACTCCACGACCTTCACGAACTCCTCCACGGTGAACCCGATCTCCTCCGGCAGCACGGGCAGGCCGTGGCGGCGCAGCACGGAGGCCATGTACGCCGACTCCTCGCGGGCACCGCGCAGGTGCATCGCGAAGGCCGCGCCCAGGCCGCACTGTTCGCCGTGGCTGGCGGCGCGCTTGGGGTAGAGGAGGTCGAAGGCGTGGTTGATCTCGTGGCAGGCGCCCGACGCGGGGCGGGAGTCGCCCGAGATGGACATCGCGATGCCGGTGAGCACCAGGCCCTCGGCGAGCACCTGGAGGAAACCGTCGTCGCCGACGCCGCCGGGGTGGCGCAGGACCGCCTCACCGGCCTGCCGGGCCATCGCGGCCGCGAGGCCGTCGATGTCCTCGCCGCGCTCACGGGCGGCGAGCTCCCAGTCGCGGATCGCGGAGATGTTGGACAGCGCGTCGCCGATGCCGGAGCGGACGAAGCGGACCGGGGCCTCGCGGATGATGTCGAGGTCGATGACGACCGCGATGGGGTTCGGCACCCCGTACGAGCCGCGGCCCGCGTCGTTGTCGAGGGTCGCGACCGGGGAGCAGAGGCCGTCGTGCGACAGGTTCGTCGCGACGGCGACCAGCGGCAGGCCGACGCGCGCCGCGGCGTACTTGGCGCAGTCGATGATCTTGCCGCCGCCGAGGCCGACGATCGCGTCGTAGCGGCCCGACTTCTTGATGGCGTCGGCGAGCTTGATGGCGTCGTCGAGCGTGCCGCCACCGACCTCGAACCACTCCGCGCCGCTCAGCGAGGGCATCAGCCGCTCGCGGAGCACCGCGCCCGAGCCACCGCTGATGGCGATGGCAAGTTTGCCGGTCGACGAGCAGATCCGCTGGTCGGCGAGGACACCGGCCAGGTCGTCGATCGCCCCCGGCCGGATGTCGACGACGACCGGCGAGGGGATGAGCCTCGTCAGTACTGGCACGCGATCTCCCGGCCCTTGGCGAGGTCGTCGTGGTTGTCGATCTCGACCCACTTGACGTCGCCGATCGGGGCCACGTCGACCTTGAAGCCGCGGTTGACGAGCTCCTGGTAGCCGTCCTCGTAGTAGAGGTCGGGGTCGCGCTCGAAGGTGGTCTTCAGGGCGTCGGCGAGCTCGTCGGCGGCGGAGCCCTCGATGAGGGTGACGCCGATGTACTCGCCGGTGGCCTCGGAGGGGTCCATCAGCTTGGTGATGCGCTGGACGCCCTTGGCGTCGTCGACGATGACCTTCATCTCCTCGTCGGCGAGCTGCTTCACCGTGTCGAGGGCGAGGATGATCTTCTGGCCGTTGCCGCGGGCGGCGAGCAGCGTCTTCTCGACGGAGACGGGGTGCACGGTGTCGCCGTTGGCGAGGATCACGTCGTGCTTGATGGCGTCACGGCCGCACCACAGGGAGTAGGCGTTGTTCCACTCCTCGGCCTTGTCGTTGTCGATCAGGGTGAGCTTGAGGCCGTACTTCGCCTCGAGCGCCGCCTTGCGCTCGTAGACGGCCTCCTTCTTGTAGCCGACGATGATCGCGACCTCGGTCAGACCGATCTCGGCGAAGTTGCCGAGCGTCAGGTCGAGGATGGTGGTCTCACCGTCGACGGGCACCAGGGCCTTGGGCAGGGTGTCCGTGTAAGGGCGAAGACGCCGTCCGGCGCCGGCCGCCAGCACGAGGCCGATCATGCGGGTTCTCCTTCATCGTGTACGGCGGGTGCGCCCTGTTTCTCGGCGGCGACCCAGAAGCGGATGCTCTCGACGAGCACCACGAGTGCCACGGCCACGGCGAGTGCCGTGAGCGCGACGGGAAAATCTGTGGTGGGCAGCAGGGCTGCGGCCAGCGCGACCACGAGGGTCCGGCTTTCCTGGCCGCCGATCGCCCGTACCAGCCAGCGCGGAGGCGCGCCGGCGCCGCCCTTGATGCGGTACACCGTGTCGTAGTGATGGTAGGCGACGGCGGCCACCAGCCCGAAAGCCGCGGGAAGGGCTCCGTTCACCTCGGCCTTGGCCGCGAGGACCAGGATCGTGCAGTACTCGGCGGCGCGGAAGAACGGCGGGACCAGCCAGTCCAGGGGGGCCTTGAGGGGCATGATCAGGGCGAGGCCCGACAGCGCGATGTACAGCGCGGCGGCGGCCACGACCACGGGGCTGCCGTAGGGGTTGGCCAGCGCCGTGCCGACGAGTCCGGCGCCGCCGACGAAGGCGAGCACCGGGGCGGGACGCAGCCAGGTCACCCGCGGCCGGAGGGCGGAGAAGGCCGATGCGAGGGGGCCGTTGTCGGCGAGGTCGGCGAGGGCCGCGGCGGCACGGTCGGTGCGGGTCGCCTTGCGGGTCAGCGAGCGCAGGACGCGTCCGGCGGTGGTGTAGCAGGCGGCGAGGGCGCAGCCGACGAGTAGGACGACGAGGGTGATGCGGGGAGTGGTGAGCGCGGTGAGCACCGCGATCATCGCCCAGCGTTCGCCGATGGGCAGGACTATCATCCGGCGCACCCAGACCGTCCAGCCGACGCTGTCGAGCTTGTCGGACAGGGCCGCGGTGGGGCTGGTGTTGGCGGTCGCGTCGTGATTCGCCTCGTTGAAGGAGAAATCCACGACGTGTCGGCAGGTCTGCAGGACCATCGCGCCGAGCGCGAGCGCCCATACATCGTCACCGCCGCCGCCGGCGTTGGCGGCGCCGAGCGCGAGGCCCGCGTAGTAGGCGTACTCCTTGGCGCGGTCGAACGTCGCGTCCAGCCAGGCGCCGAGCGTCGAGTACTGCAGGGAGTAGCGGGCGAGCTGCCCGTCGGTGCAGTCCAGGACGAAGGAGAAGAGGAGCAGCAGGCCTGCCGCGACGAAGCCGCCGCGCGTGCCGGTCGCCGCGCAGCCGGCCGCGATCAGCGCGGTGAGCAGCGAGGCGGTGGTGACCTGGTTGGGGGTGAGGCCGCGGCGCGCGCACCAGCGGGCGATGTAGCGCGAGTACGGGGAGATGCAGTACGTCGTGAAGAAGCCGTCCCGCGACTTGACGGCGGTGCGCAGGCGTACGGCCTCGTCGTCCACGGCGGCGACGGCCTGGCGCGCTTCGTTCCGCGTCTGCGGGTCGCTGGGCACGGTCGCGACGAGGGTGCCGAGCTCGGGGCGGTGCACGTCCGTGGCGCCGGACTCCATGGCCGAGGCGATGGAGTCGGGGAGCGCGTCGAGCGTCGTGACGCCGCCCGTGTTTCCGGCGCCCGCCCGCAGGGCACGGGTCAGTTCGGCGCGGGCCTCCGGCTTGGCCGTGACGGCGCCGGGCACCGCGGCGGCGGCGAAGCGGGGGTCGGTGAGGGCGAGGCGCAGCGCGTGGACGTGGCCGACGAAGCGCGCGTCGACGACCGCGACCCGCTGGTCACCGGGGACGGCGGCGAGCAGCGCCGCGGCGTCCGCCGCGTCGGAGGCGACCCGCACGTCGAAGCCGAGGGACCGCAGATCGCCTTCGAGCGGCGACCCGGGGACCGGCTGACCGGTGAGGATGGCGGTCGACAGACGAACTCACTCCTTGAGTACCGGCGCGGCTCGCGCCGGGCACATGCGTAAGGGGAGCGCCCCTGGCCATGGCGGCCGGGCGGCACGTCGGCAGAGGCTATCGGATGATGGGAAGCGGGCGTTCATCACCCGTTCACGCCCCGATAAGAGCCTGTGTCAGGCTCCGAGGGCGGCCTGCGAGGGCCTCGGCCTTCACGATCATCATGGTGGATGGGGGGCCGCGCCCACAAACCGCGCCCGCCCGGTGCCCGGCTTGCCCGCATAGCTGCCACCTGCCCGCTGCCGGTCGGCCTCACACGGCGGTCGCTTAGGGTGGGCGCCCATGACATGGCTGATCACAGGCGGAGCGGGATACATCGGGGCACATGTGGCGCGGGTCATGGCCGGTGCCGGTGAGGACGTCGTCGTGCTCGACGACATCTCGTCGGGGGTGCCGCGGCGGCTGCCCGCGGACATGCCCCTGATCAAGGGCTCCTCGCTGGACGGGGAGCTGCTGCGCCGGGTCTTCGCCGAGCACGGCGTGACCGGTGTGGTGCATCTCGCGGCCCGCAAGCAGGTCGGGGAGTCGGTGGAGCAGCCGCTGCGCTACTACCGGGAGAACGTGGGCGGCCTCACGACGCTGCTCGAAGCCGTCGCCGAGGCCGGCATCGAGCGGTTCGTGTTCTCGTCGTCGGCCGCGGTGTACGGCAATCCGCCGGACGCCGAGCTGGTGCGGGAGGACGCGCCCTGCGCCCCGGTCAGTCCCTACGGCGAGACGAAGCTCGCCGGGGAGTGGCTGGTGCGGGCCGCCGGGCGGGCGCACGGCATCTCGACCGTCTGCCTGCGCTACTTCAACGTGGCGGGCGCCGCGGCCCCCGAGCTCGCGGACACCGGCGTCTACAACGTGATCCCGATGGTCTTCGACCGGCTGCGGCGCGACGAGGCGCCGCGGATCTTCGGCGACACCCATCCGACGCCGGACGGCACGTGCGTACGTGACTATGTGCACGTCTCGGACCTCGCCGAGGCGCACCTCGCGGCGGCCCGCCGCGTCGCGTCCGGCGCCGAGGGCGATCTGACGGTGAACATCGGCCGCGGCCGCGGTGTTTCCGTACGCGAACTGGTCACGCTCATCGGCGAGGTGAGCGGGGACGCCCGGCCCGCGCTCGTCGAGCCGGCCCGCGCGGGTGACGCGCCGCGGGCGGTGGCCGACGCGAGCCTGGCGGCCGCGGAGCTCGGCTGGACGGCCCGGCGCGGGGTGCGCGAGATGGTCGAGTCGGCCTGGGCGGGATGGTGCCTGCACCACCCGGAAGCACGCCGCGACTGATGGCCGGGCCCCCTGACCTGCACCCCTCTCCTTGACGGCAATCATTGCCATTTCAGCAGGTCAGCGGAGTGATAACGGTGTTCAGTGCCGCGTTGCCAGATACCCCCCACCCGTAGTTCACTGTGGTCGCGCGACAGCGCGGGACAGACCGGTGAACTACGCGGGAGGGCCGCTCCATGGGGGCTGGGCACGATCACGGACACACGCACGGGGCACCGGCCACGGGGACCGCGGCCAACGCCTACAAGGGGCGGCTCCGCATCGCGCTCTGCATCACGGTCACCGTCATGCTGGCCCAGATCGTGGGCGGCATCATGGCGGACTCGCTCGCGCTCGTCGCGGACGCGACGCACATGGCCACGGACGCCCTCGGCCTCGGCATGGCGCTGCTCGCGATCCACTTCGCGAACAGGCCGCCCACCGAGAACCGCACCTTCGGCTACGCCCGCGCCGAGATACTCGCCGCGCTCGCCAACTGTCTGCTGCTGCTCGGCGTGGGCGGGTACGTGCTCTTCGAGGCGGTCCAGCGGTTCATCACGCCCGCGGGGACCGAGGGCGGCCTCGCCCTCTACTTCGGCGTCTTCGGCCTGGTCGCGAACATGGTCTCGCTCTCGCTGCTGATGCGCGGCCAGAAGGAGAGCCTCAATGTGCGCGGCGCCTTCCTGGAGGTCGTCGCGGACACCCTCGGTTCGGTCACCGTCATCGTCGCGTCGGTCGTGATCATGCTCACGGGCTGGCAGGCCGCCGACCCGATCGCCTCGCTCGTCATCGGCTTCATGATCGTCCCGCGTACGGTCAAGCTCCTCAAGGAGACCCTGAACGTGCTCCTGGAGTCGGCGCCCAAGGGTGTCGACATGGCGGAGGTGCGGGCGCACATACTCGCCCTGCCGGGCGTCGAGGAGGTCCACGATCTGCACGCCTGGACGATCACGTCGGGGATGCCCGTGCTCTCCGCCCACGTCGTGGTGGGCTCCGGCACCCTCGACTCGATCGGGCACGAGAAGATGCTGCACGAGCTGCAGGGCTGCCTGGGCGACCACTTCGACGTCGAGCACTGCACCTTCCAGCTGGAGCCGAGCGGGCACGCGGAGCACGAGGCGAAGCTCTGTCACTGACGGCACCCGTGCCGGTGGTGGCGCCGGTGTTATAGTCGCCGGAGTTCTTGAGTTCCTGGAGGTGGGTTGATGACTGTCGCGGCCGACGCTGCTCTGCGCGGCGACACGTGCATCCCCACTCTCCGGACGCGCGTCTGACTTCACGTACACCACAGTCGGTACGTCAGGTCCGCGGGTCCTTCACTCAAGGATTTCCACGTTGACTGACAACGCTTCCATCAGCCATGCCTTCTTCGCCCTGCACCACGGGCTGCCGCGGCAGGGTCCCGGCTCCGACGCCACCACCCGGCGGCTGCTCTCCCTCGCGGGTGCGCTGCCCGAGCGGCCGCGCGTGCTCGACCTGGGCTGCGGGCCCGGCCGGGCCTCGCTCCTGCTCGCCGCCGAGGCGGGTGCCGAGGTGACGGCCGTCGATCTCCACGAGCCGTTCCTCGACGAGCTCCACGCGTCCGCCGAGGCGCGCGGGCTCACCGATTCGATCACCACCGTCAAGGCCGACATGGCCGAACTCCCCTACCCCGACGGGTCGTTCGACCTCGTCTGGGCCGAGAGCTCGGTCTACGGCATCGGCTTCGACACCGCGCTGCGCGACTGGCGGCGGCTGCTCGCGCCCGGCGGGGCGCTCGTCCTCACCGAGTGTGAGTGGACGGCCGCCGAGCCGTCCGCCGCGGCCCGCGCCTTCTGGGAGCGGCACTACGCGCTGCGTACGACCGAGGCGAACACCCGGGCCGCGACCAACGCCGGGTACTCCGTCCTCGGCGTGCACCCGCAGCCCGAGTCCGACTGGGACGAGTACTACGGTCCGCTGGCCGCGCGCGCGGACGCCGCGGACCCGGGCGCTCCCGGCATGGCCGAGGCCCTCGCCGCCACCCGCGAGGAGATCGCGATGCGGCGCGAGCACGGGAGCGAGTACGGCTACACCGGCTATGTCCTGCGGCCCGCGGACTCCTGG
Source organism: Streptomyces sp. NPDC029674 (assembly GCF_044903205.1). NCBI lineage: Bacteria > Bacillati > Actinomycetota > Actinomycetes > Kitasatosporales > Streptomycetaceae > Streptomyces > Streptomyces sp. NPDC029674. Next base: position 405,066 of record NZ_JBJDPY010000008.1, on the reverse strand, counting down.
CCGACCCGCCCGGAGACCGCGGCCGACGTCGCCGCCGTGCACGCGGTGAACGCCGCCGCCTTCGAGACGGAGGCGGAGGCCGACCTGGTCGACGCGCTGCGTACGGACCCGGAGGCCTGGCTTCCGGAATTGTCGTACGTCGCCGAGGCGCCCGACGGCTCGGTGGCCGCGTACGCGCTGCTCACCCGCTGCCGGGTGGACGGCGCGCCCGCGCTGGCGCTCGCGCCCGTCGCCACCCGGCCCGAGCACCAGGGGACGGGGGCCGGTTCGGCGGTCGTGCGCGCCGTGCTCGACGCGGCACGCGCGCGTGGGGAGCGGCTCGTCCTCGTGCTCGGGCACCCCTCGTACTATCCGCGGTTCGGTTTCCGGCCCGCTTCCGGGTACGGGATCCGGCCAGGGTTCGAGGTGCCCGACGAGGCGATGATGGCGCTCGCCCTGGACGGGTCCGGCGATGCCGGGCGGCTGCCGCGGGGCACCATCCGCTATCCGGCCGCCTTCGGGGTCTGACGCTCCGGCGGGCGCGCGCGTGCGGCGCGCCCGCCGCGTGTCCCGCCGTGCTCCGACGCGGCGGGACATGCGGGCCGCCGGAGTGCCCGAGGTGTCCGGAACGTACGGCAGACTTGGAGCTCGGGAACCGAAGCGAAGGATGCGTATGCCGATCACACCTGCCACCGCGGCGAACAACTCGTCGAGCGGCACCGGAGAAGCGATCTTGCTCGAACTCGTCGACGAGGACGGCAGGACGATCGGCACAGCGGAGAAACTCTCCGCGCATCAGGCGCCCGGGCAGCTCCACCGGGCGTTCTCCGTCTTCCTCTTCGACGAGCAGGGGCGGCTGCTGCTCCAGCAGCGCGCCCTCGGCAAGTACCACTCCCCCGGCGTCTGGTCGAACACCTGCTGCGGGCACCCGTACCCGGGCGAGGCGCCGTTCGCGGCGGCAGCCCGGCGGACGTACGAGGAGCTGGGGGTCTCGCCGTCGCTGCTCGCCGAGGCGGGCACGGTGCGCTACAACCACCCGGACCCCGACTCGGGCCTCGTGGAGCAGGAGTTCAACCACCTGTTCGTGGGCATGGTGCAGTCCCCGCTGCGCCCCGACCCCGACGAGATCGGCGGGACCGCGTTCGTGACGGCCGGGGAGCTGGCCGAGCGGCACGAGAGGGAGCCGTTCTCCGCGTGGTTCATGACCGTGCTCGACGCGGCGCGTCCCGCGATCAGGGAGCTGACAGGACCCGCCGCGGGCTGGTAGCCGGTCCGTCAGACGAGGTCGGGCTTGAGGGGCAGGGCCGCCCAGATGACCTTGCCCCCGCTCGCGGTGTGCTCGACGTCGCAGGCGCCGCCCGCCTCCGCCGTGATCTCACGGACCAGGAGCAGCCCCCGCCCGCCCGTCTGCCCGTGGTCCGCCACCAGGGCCGTGGGACGGTACGGATGGTTGTCCTCCACGGAGACCCGCACCCACTCGGCGCCGACCGCGACCTCCACCGCGAGCATCGGCGAGAGCAGGGCCGCATGGCGCACCGCGTTGGTGACCAGCTCGGAGACGATGAGCAGCAGGCCCTGGACGGTGTCGTCCGGCGCCGGTACTCCCTGTCGGGCCAGCAGGTCGCGCACCGCGTGCCGCGCCTGGGGTACGGAGGCGTCGACGGCGGGGGCGGTGAAGCGCCACACACCTTCGTACGGCGCGGGACCGCCGCCTCTTGGGAGTGGGTCCGGCCCTCTCCCGTCGCTCCGCATCGTCCGGTCGCCGCCCTCGCGCTCGATTGTCGCCACACATCGAGTGTTGAGAATGTCCTGGTCCGGACCGCGCCACTGACCAGAAGTCAGCGAATATCGACGGATTTTGACCGGCGGCGCATGACGCCGTCAGTTGGGCGACTGGTCCTGCTCGCCCTGCCCTCGATGTGGCGCCTTCAAGTGTTCTTCAGGTTGTACGAGGCCGACGATGCGGCGCCCGCCGATGCCCGTGGCGAGCAGGCCGAGGCCGTCGAAGAGCAGCGTCAGGGAGAAGAAGCAGCCGATGACGTACTGGCTGCTGCTGGGCCACTCGGCGAGCACCAGGATGCCGATCAGCAGGCCGAAGGCGCCTTGCAGGAGCGTCAGGGCGAACTGCGGGCCGCGCACCACCAGGCTGCCGACCAGCCGGAACACACCGCCGGTGAGGAAGAGCAGCGCCGCGAACATGGTCAGCGCCTCCGCCGCCACCTCCGGCCTGCGGATGATGACGACGCCCGCCGCCAGGTTCAGCGCGGCGACCACCACGCCCAGCCAGAAGAAGCTGGTGCCGCGTGACTGGACGGCGTGCAGCAGGCCGACGACGCCGCCGACGAGCAGCAGCCAGCCGAACAGGAGCATCGAGGTCAGCGTGGCGAGGCCGGTGTAGACGAGGCCGATGACGCCGGCCACCGCGAGGATCGCGCCGAGCAGCGCGAGCCAGCCGAAGCCGCGGCTGACCGTCCTGGCCTCCGTGGTGGCTCTGTCGTCCCTGGGTCTGGCCATCAGCGTCTCCCTCTCGCTCGGCAGAGCCTTGCGCACCCTGTCCCGCAGCTTTGGCCCCGTATGCACCTTTGGTCCCACCCCTCCTTGATCGTACGTTCGAGGGGTGCGGATAGCATCCGGCGCATGGAGCCGCAGCTGAGGCACACCGTCACGGACGGCGTCGCCACCGTCCTCATCGACCATCCGGCCAAGCGCAACGCCATGACCGCCGACATGTGGCGCCAGGTGCCGCCGCTCTGCGCGGCGCTCGCCGCCGACCCCGCCGTGCGCGCCGTCGTGCTCACCGGCGCGGGTGGCACCTTCTGCGCGGGCGCCGACATCTCCACGCTGCGCGAGTCGCCGGGCACGGCGCAGGACCTCGCGGTGCGGGCCGAGGACGCCCTTGCGGCCTTTCCCAAGCCGACGCTCGCGGCGGTGCGGGGCTACTGCGTGGGCGGGGGCGCCCAGCTGGCGGGGGCGTGCGATCTGCGGTTCGCGGACGAGGGTGCCTCGTTCGGCGTCACGCCGGCCAAGCTGGGCATCGTCTACCCGGCGTCGTCCACCCGGCGCCTGGTCTCCCTGGTGGGGCCCGCGACCGCCAAGTACCTGCTCTTCTCCGGGGAGTTGATCGACGCCGAGCGGGCGCTGCGCACGGGTCTGGTGGACGAGGTGCTGCCGGCCGGTGAACTGGACAAGCGGGTCGCCGAGTTCACCCGGACCCTCACGGCGCGCTCGCAGCTGACCCAGGCGGCGGCGAAGGAGTTCGCGACGGGGCGCACGGACCGGGACGCGCACTGGGCGGAGCAGGCGCGCGGCAGCGGCGACACCGCCGAGGGTGTCGCCGCCTTCCTGGAGCGCAGGCAGCCGCGGTTCACCTGGAGCCCGCAGGGGGACTGAGCCCCGCGGGGCCGGGGTCGCCTACTGGTCGAGGCGGCTCTTCTCACGGAACTTCGCGACGATGTGCGCGGGGGCCTTCTCCGGGGACCCGGCGTCGTAGGGCGGCTGCGGGTCGTACTCGGTCAGGAGCTGTACGGTCTGCGCGTGCTCGTCGCCCGCGATCCGGCCGGCCAGGGTGAGGCCCATGTCGATGCCCGCGGAGACGCCGGCCCCCGTGACGTACTTGCCGTCGAAGACCACCCGCTCCCCCGTCGACTCGACGCCGAGCCGGTCCAGTTCGGCCAGGGCGAGCCAGTGGGACGTGGCGCGGCGGCCCTTGAGAAGCCCTGCGGCGGCCAGGGCGAGGGAGCCCGTGCACACCGAGGTCGTCCAGGTGGTCGTGGCGTCGACCGCGCGGAGCCAGTCGAGGAGCGCCTCGTTCTCCGTCTGGTCGCTCTGTCGGGGGCCGCCCGGGACGACGACGATGTCCGGGCGCCGGACCTCCGCGAAGGACTTGTCGGCGACGAGTGCGAGGCTGCCGGTGTCGTCCCGCACCGGACCCGCCTGCTCGGCCACGAAGACGGTCTCGGCGCCGGGGAGGCTGCTCAGCGTCTGGTAGGGGCCGATGGCGTCCAGGGCGGTGAAGTGCTCGTAGAGGGCGATGGCTATCTGCATGGTGTCCCTATCGGTGGGGAGCGGCGGAGGTGCCGGTCGGCACGGTCCGTACGGTCGGTGCGGTCGGTGCGGTCGGTGCGGGAGAGAAGCGGCGGCGGTACTCGGCGGGTGCGGCGCCGAGCACCTTGACGAAGGCGCGGCGCATGGCCTCCGGGGTGCCGTAGCCGCAGGCGCGTGAGACCTCCTCGACGCCGTCGGAGGTGTCCTCCAGGAGCCGGCGGGCGTGCTCGATGCGGACGCGCTCGACGTACTTGCCCGGTGTGAGCCCCGTGTCCGCCTGGAAGGCGCGGGCGAAGTGGCGGGGCGAGAGCCGGGCGCGGGCGGCCAGCGCGTCGACCGAGAGGTCGTCGGCGGGGTGCTCGGTGATCCACTGCTGGACCTCGCGCAGCGGTTCGCGCCGTGCGGTCTGCGCGGCGAGCTGCGCGCTGAACTGCGCCTGGTTTCCCGGCCGCCGCAGGAAGACCACGAGATGGCGGGCGACCGTGAGCGCCACCTCGCGGCCCAGGTCCTCCTCGACGAGCGCCAGGGCGAGGTCGATGCCGGCGGTGACCCCGGCGGACGTCGCGATGTGACCGTCGCGTACGTAGATGGGGTCCGGGTCGACCTCGACGCCCGGGTACTCCCTGGCGAGGCGGTCGCAGAACGCCCAGTGCGTCGTCGCCCTGCGCCCCTCCAGGAGACCCGCCTCGGCGAGCCGGAGCGCTCCGGTGCAGACCGACACCAGGCGCTCCGCGCGTGGAGCGTTCTCGCGCAGCCAGTCGGTCAGCTCGCGGGCCTCATCGCGGGTGCCGAGACCGCCCGGGACCAGCAGGGTGTGCGGTGCGGGGGCGTCCGCAAGCGTGGAGTCCGGGACCAGGGTGAGGCCGCTGGACGCGCGGACGGGGCCGCCGCCCAGGGAAGCGGTGTGGAGGAGGTAGCCGCTTGTGGGGTCGGCCAGACAGGAGCTCGCGCCCGCGAAGACCTCCACGGGCCCGGTGACATCGAGGCTCTGGACGTCGTCGAAGAGGACGACCAGGACGGTTCGCTGGGCCATGCCCTCGATTCTTGGCCCGCCGACCGATGTCCGCAATGACGAATAACCCACCTTTCCTGCCATCCGGTTCCGCCGACGGTCCGGTTGCCCATACCAACCAGTAGGTATCGTGCGCACATGACCTCTTCGACGACCTCGTCCGCGCCCGCCGCGCTGGAACCCCGCGCCGGACGCCGCTGCCACAACGTGCTCAACGCACTGCACTCGACGCACTACTTCTCACCCGACGTGGGCCGGGAACTGGGCGGGCTGGGCATAACCCACCCCAGCGCCGTCAACTTCGCCGTGCGCGCGGCCGCGTTGGGGGCCGTCGGGCCGGGGACCGTGGCCGCCGCCTTCTACAACTACAAGTACGAGCTCGTCGCCGCGCACGTCCCGCAGGTGTGGCGGACGGCCTCGCCCGAGGATGTCCTCGCGGCGCGTCTGCGGGCCGTCGACACGACGCTGCGCCGGCTCCTCGGCGACGACCTCGTCACGTCGCCGGAGATGGCGGAGGCCGCGGGCCTCGCGCTGCGCGCCGCCGAGGCCTGCACCCGCGGCGCCCGCCCGCTGTACGCCGCGCACGCCGACCTGCCCGTCCCCGAGGAGCCGCACCTCGCCTACTGGCACGCGGCGACGCTGCTGCGCGAGCACCGCGGCGACGGGCACCTGACCGCGCTGCTCGACGCCGGACTCGACGGCCTCGAAGCCCTGGTGAGCCACACCGCGACCGGCAAGGGCACCTCACCGAAGTGGGTCTTCGCCACCCGTGGCTGGAACCAGGAGGAGTGGGACGCCGCCGTGGAGCGGCTGCGGGGGCGTGGACTGCTCGACGGGGAGGGCGAGTTGACGGAGGACGGCGTGGCGCTGCGCCGGGACGTCGAGGTGCGGACGGACCACCTGGACCGGGCGCCGTACGAGCACTTGGGCGCGGCGGGCGTCGAGCGGCTCACCGAACTCGGCACTCTGTTCACGGGCACGGCGCTGCGGGCCGGCGCGTTCCCCGCGGACCTTCTCGGCAAGCGCTGAGCGGCCGGCGGCACCGGGAGCGCATGGCTTCGGGCGTCCGAGGTACTCGTCCGTCCTCCGGCGCCGCCGACCGGCGGTCCGGGGGGAGGAAAGGGGAGTTCTCATGTTCCGTGCCATCGCGGACGTTCTGCGCCAGATAGGTGCCGCCATCGCCACCGTCGTCACCCTGCCGTTCCGGGCCCTGGCCCGGCTGTTCGGCGGAGCCTCCAGTACCGCGAGCCGGGGCGGGCGCGGCGGCGGCCGCCGATCGGGGCGCATGGGGCGGGCCCGCCGGGTCTGATCCCTGTCTACCGGCGCCACCTGCCACAATTGCCCGGCAACCTGAGCGAGAAGGCGGTACCGGAACGTGGCAGCTTTGAAGACGTCCACCCCAGCGTCCATCGAGAGCAGGATCGCCGAGGAGCTCGGCGTACGGGAGCGGCAGGTGAAGGCCGCCGTCGACCTGCTCGACGGCGGCTCCACGGTGCCCTTCATCGCGCGCTACCGCAAGGAAGCGACCGAGATGCTCGACGACGCGCAGCTGCGCACGCTCGAGGAGCGGCTGCGCTATCTGCGGGAGCTGGAGGACCGGCGCGCCGCGATCCTCGAATCCGTCCGTGAGCAGGGCAAGCTCACGGACGAGCTGGAGGCCCGGATCCGTGAGGCGGACACCAAGGCGCGGCTCGAGGACATCTATCTGCCGTTCAAGCCGAAGCGGCGCACCAAGGCGCAGATCGCGCGCGAGGCGGGCCTGGAGCCGCTGGCCGACGGGCTGCTCGCCGACCCGACGGTGGAACCGCACGCCGCGGCGGCCGCGTTCGTGGCCGCCGACAAGGGTGTCGCGGACTCGCAGGCCGCCCTGGACGGGGCCCGGGCGATCCTCGCCGAGCGGTTCTCGGAGGACGCCGACCTGATCGGCGAACTGCGCGAGCGGATGTGGGTGCGCGGCCGTCTCGTGGCGAAGGTCCGGGACGGCAAGGAGGAGGCGGGCGCCAAGTTCGCCGACTACTTCGACTTCGCCGAGCCCTTCAAGGAGCTGCCCTCGCACCGCATCCTCGCCATGCTGCGCGGCGAGAAGGAGGACGTCCTCGACCTCGTCCTGGAGCCGGAGGAGCCCACTGAGGGCCCTTCTTCGTACGAGGGGATCGTCGCCCACCGCTTCGGCGTCGCCGACCGCGGCCGACCGGCCGACAAGTGGCTCCAGGACACCGTGCGCTGGTCCTGGCGGACCCGGATCCTCGTGCACCTCGGGATCGACCTGCGGCTGCGGCTGCGGACGGCCGCCGAGGACGAGGCGGTGCGGGTCTTCGCGTCGAACCTGCGCGACCTGCTGCTCGCCGCGCCCGCGGGCACGCGCGCGACGCTGGGCCTCGACCCCGGTTTCCGTACGGGTGTGAAGGTGGCCGTCGTCGACGCCACCGGCAAGGTCGTCGCGACCGACACGATCCACCCGCACGTCCCGGCGAACAAGTGGGACCAGTCCCTGGCGACGCTCGCGAAGCTCGCCAAGGAGCACTCGGTCGACCTGATCGCCATCGGCAACGGCACGGCGTCCCGCGAGACCGACAAGCTCGCCGGTGAACTCATCGCGAAGCACCCGGAGTTGAACCTCACCAAGGTGATGGTGTCCGAGGCGGGCGCCTCCGTGTACTCGGCGTCGGCCTTCGCCTCGCAGGAGCTGCCGGACCTCGATGTCTCGATCCGCGGCGCGGTCTCCATCGCGCGGCGCCTCCAGGACCCGCTCGCCGAGCTCGTGAAGATCGACCCCAAGTCGATCGGCGTCGGCCAGTACCAGCACGACCTGTCGGAAGTGAAGCTGTCGCGCTCGCTGGACGCGGTCGTCGAGGACTGTGTGAACGGCGTCGGCGTGGACGTGAACACGGCGTCCGCCCCGCTCCTCGCGCGTGTGTCGGGCATCGGCGCGGGCCTCGCGGAGAACATCGTGGCGCACCGCGACGCGAACGGCCCGTTCAAGAGCCGCAAGGGCCTCAAGGACGTGGCCCGGCTCGGCCCGAAGGCGTACGAGCAGTGTGCGGGCTTCCTCCGCATCCGCGGCGGCGACGACCCGCTGGACGCCTCCAGCGTGCACCCGGAGGCGTATCCCGTGGTGCGCAAGATGGTGAAGTCGGCGGGCGGCGGGGTCGCTTCGCTGATCGGCAACACGGCGGTGCTGCGCTCGCTGGAGCCGGAGCGGTTCGTGGACGAGGTCTTCGGTCTGCCCACGGTCACGGACATCCTGAAGGAGCTGGAGAAGCCCGGGCGCGACCCGCGGCCCGCCTTCAAGACGGCGACGTTCAAGGACGGCGTGGAGAAGATCTCCGACCTGACCGCCGGGATGGTCCTCGAAGGCGTCGTCACGAACGTGGCCGCGTTCGGGGCGTTCGTGGACGTGGGTGTGCACCAGGACGGTCTGGTGCACGTCTCCGCCATGTCGAAGACGTTCGTCAAGGACCCGCGGGACGTCGTGAAGCCCGGCGACATCGTCAAGGTGAAGGTCATGGACGTCGACATCCCGCGCAAGCGGATCTCGCTGACGCTGCGCCTGGACGACGAGGCGAGCGCCTCCGACGCTTCCCCGGCCGCCGCGCCGGGTGAGGGGCGGCCGAAGCGGGGCGGCGGGCGGCCGCCCCAGCAGCGCCAGCGCGGCGCAGGCCAGCGCGGTCAGAAGCCGCAGCGCCAGGGGCCGCCGCCGGCCAACGACGCGATGGCCGAGGCGCTGCGGCGGGCCGGGCTCGTGGATCCGAAGCGGGGCTGACGTGTGACGCCGGGGTGGCGGAGGTCAGAGTGGCAGTTCCGTCACTTTGCCCTCCGCCACCTCCAGGCGGCGCGTCACCCGGACCGCGTCCAGCATCCTGCGGTCGTGCGTGACCAGGAGCAGCGTGCCCTCGTAGGAGTCCAGGGCCGACTCCAGCTGCTCGATCGCGGGCAGGTCGAGGTGGTTCGTCGGCTCGTCCAGGACGAGAAGGTTGACGCCCCGGCCCTGGAGCAGGGCGAGGGCGGCGCGGGTCCGCTCGCCGGGTGAGAGCGTGGCCGCCGAGCGCAGTACGTGGTCCGCCTTCAGGCCGAACTTCGCCAGGAGCGTGCGGACCTCGGCCGGTTCGGTGTCGGGGACGGCCGCGCAGAACGCGTCCAGCAGGGACTCCTCGCCGTGGAACAGCGCGCGTGCCTGGTCCACCTCGCCGACGAGTACGCCCGAGCCGAGGGCCGCGTGGCCGGCGTTCAGCGGGACGCGTCCCAGGAGGGCGGCGAGCAGCGTCGACTTGCCCGAGCCGTTCGCTCCGGTGATGGCGACGCGGTCCGCCCAGTCGATCTGCAGGGTGACGGGGCCGAGGGTGAACGCGCCGCGGTGCACCTCCGCGTCGCGCAGGCTCGCGACGACCGAGCCGGAGCGCGGTGCCGCGGCGATCTCCATCTGGAGCTCCCACTCCTTGCGGGGCTCCTCGACGACGTCGAGGCGCTCGATCATGCGCTGCGTCTGACGGGCCTTCGCCGCCTGCTTCTCGCTGGTGTCGCTGCGGAAGTTCCGGCCGATCTTGTCGTTGTCACCGCCCTTGGCGGCCTTGCGGCGGGCGTTCTTGACGCCCTTGTCGGCCCACGAGCGCTGCATCTGGGCGCGGCCCTGGAGCGCGGCCTTCTTGTCGGCGTACTCCTCGTAGTCGTCGCGGGCGTGCCGGCGGGCCGTCTCGCGCTCCTCCAGGTACGCGTCGTAGCCGCCGCCGTAGAGGTTGATCTGCTGCTGGGCCAGGTCGAGTTCGAGGACCTTGGTGACGGTGCGGGTGAGGAACTCGCGGTCGTGGGAGACCACGACGGTGCCGGCGCGCAGCCCTCGTACGAAGCTTTCCAGGCGCTCCAGTCCTGCGAGGTCGAGGTCGTTGGTCGGCTCGTCCAGGAGGAACACGTCGTAGCGGGAGAGGAGGAGGGAGGCGAGGCCCGCGCGGGCGGCCTGGCCTCCCGAGAGCGACGTCATCGGCTGGTCCAGGTTCACGGAGAGGCCGAGCGAGTCGGCGACCTCCTCGGCCCGGTCGTCGAGGTCGGCGCCGCCGAGCGCCAGCCAGCGCTCCAGGCTGGTGGCGTACGCGTCGTCCGCGCCGGGGGCGCCGTCGACGAGGGCCTGGGTGGCGTCGTCCATGACGCGCTGCGCCTCGGCCACGCCGGTGCGGCGGGCCAGGAAGGCGCGGATGCTCTCGCCGGGGCGGCGGTCGGGCTCCTGCGGGAGGTGTCCCACGGACGCGGTGGGCGGCGAGAGCCTCAGCTCACCCCCTTCGGGGGTGTCCAGGCTCGCGAGGAGCCTGAGGAGGGTGGACTTGCCCGCTCCGTTGGCACCGACGAGACCGATGACGTCGCCGGGGGCGACGACGAGATCCAGTCCGGAGAACAGGGTGCGGTCGCCGTGGCCTGCGGCGAGATCTTTGGCGACGAGAGTTGCGGTCATCAGGGGGTGATTGTAGGTGAGGGGCGGACGGGGGCGACGAGGACGCTGGTGGAGGTGCGGGCGACCACGTAGGCGTTGCCCTTCGTGGCCCTGGGGGCGAGGGGGACGTTGTGGTGGCCCGGTTCGAGGACCTCGTCGAAGACCTCGTGGACGTGGGTGCGGGAGAGGCGGTCCACGCGGTAGGTCGTCAGCTGGATGCGGCACGTCGACGTGACGTCGAGCTCGGCCGAGGCGGGGCTCGCCGTGAGGCGGGTGAGGCGGCGCTGTTCCTGGGGGCTGCGGTCGAGCGCGTACTCGATCTGGGCGACGAGGAGCGGGATGACCGGGGCGAGGCCGTCGACGTGGGCGACGTCGACGCCCGCCGCGTCGAAGGCCGACCGTACGGACCTGCGGGTCTCCTCGGGGATGGTGGGGCCGAAGGCGACCGCTCCGTACGTGCGGAGTTCGTCGCGCGGGACGCCCGTCGCGTCCGCCGCGATCTCCGCGCCGATGCCGATCGTGCGGAGGGCCGCCGCCAGCTTGGCGAGGACCGCCACGCGGGCGCCGATGAGGAGGACCCGGCGGCGGGTCTGCCGCTCGCTCTCGGAGAGCAACTGGCCGAGCGCCGCGCGGTATTCGGCACCGCGGAAGCGGAAGGGCCCTATGCCGTGGTAGCCGTTGCGTTCGAGGTCGGCGGGTTCGGCCGTCTGCCAGGCGAAGTCGCGCCATACGAAGTCGTCGCCGCCGTCGCCGCCGTCGGCGCTGCGCTCGATCACCGCCGTGACCGCGCCGCACTCGAGACCCTCGCACTCGGGACAGCCGTAGATGACGTACCGCCCGTCGCCCAGCGGCGCCGGCGCCTCCAGGAGGAGCCTGCGGACGTGTGCGGTGAAGATCGCCGGAGGGATGTCGGCGGCCAGCGGCGACACCGCGTCGAGGTCGGACAGCTGGAAGAGCAGGGGACGCCCGTTCACTATGAAGTCGACGAAATCGCGGTGCACTTGATAGTCACCGTTGGCGAGAACTCCACCGGCGCGCATGGCCGGTGCCAGACCGAAGGTCGCGTACTCGGCAGACATGCTGTGAGTATCCCCACCTGACGTGCGATGTGAGCACGGCATCGCGGATTCCGCCGCGTTCCCGGGGCGAGGCGGCGCCCGGTGTCACCGTCGTCCGGTGGGCGCCGCCTCCTGGGACAGCCGGTCAGCGGGGGTCGGCCGGGTCGTTGTCCCGTTCCGGGCCGTCGGCGTCGCCGTTGCCGTCGCCGGCGGGGCCGATCCGGAGCTCGAAGTCACCGGCGTGGTGCTCGTGGCCGGCGATGACAGCCTTCTCCAGGACCTCCGTGCCGTGTTCGCCGCGCACGATCAGCGGGTCGTGGCGCAGGTCCCGCATCAGCGAGACGCACATGCCGATCATGACGAGGGTGAACGGCGCGGCGACCAGGATCGTGAGGTTGCGCAGGCCGGTGAGCGCGTCGTCCGAGCCGTCGCCGATCAGCAGCATGACCGCCGCGACGGCGCCCGTCACGAGGCCCCAGAAGACCACGACGAACCGGCCGGGTTCGAGAGCGCCCTTCTGGGAGAGCGTGCCCATCACGATGGACGCGGCGTCCGCTCCGGAGACGAAGAAGATGCCTACGAGGATCATCACGAGCAGGCTGGTCACCGTGGCGATCGGATACTCGTTGAGGAGCCCGAAGAGCTGGGCCTCCTGGGACATGTCGCCCTTGAGGCCGCCGCGGTCGGAGACGGTCATGGCGCTGCCGCCGAAGACCGCGAACCAGATGAGGCTGACGGTGCTGGGCACCAGGATGACGCCGCCGACGAACTGCCGGACCGTGCGGCCGCGGCTGATCCGCGCGATGAACATGCCGACGAAGGGCGTCCAGGAGATCCACCAGGCCCAGTAGAAGACCGTCCAGCTGCTCAGCCAGTCCGCGACGCCCTTGCCGCTGGACGCCTCGGTGCGGCCGATGAGCTGCGGCAGGTCGTTGAGGTAGGCGCCGATCGACGTCGGCACCATGTCGAGGATGATGACCGTCGGGCCCGCGATGAAGACGAAGAGGACGAGGAGCCCGGCGAGCACCATGTTGATGTTCGAGAGCCACTGCACGCCCTTCTCCACACCGGAGACGGCGGACGCCACGAACGCCACGGACAGCACGGCGATGATCACGACGAGCAGGCCGGTGCCCGCGGTCTCCATCCAGTCGAGCTCCTCGATGCCGCTGCCGATCTGCAGGGCGCCGAGGCCCAGCGAGGCGGCCGAGCCGAAGAGCGTGGCGAAGATGGCGAGGATGTCGATGACCCGTCCCCAGGCGCCGCGTGCGTGCTTCTTGCCGATGAGCGGCTCGAAGACGGCGCTGATGGTCTGCCGGCGGTTGCGGCGGAAGGTGCTGTAGGCGATGGCGAGGCCCACGACCGCGTAGATCGCCCACGGGTGGAGCGTCCAGTGGAAGAGGGTGGTGGCCATCGCGGTCTCCATGGCCGCGGGCGCGTCCGCCGGGTCGGTGCCCGGCGGTGGCGTGGTGAAGTGGGCCAGGGGTTCGCTGACCCCGTAGAACATCAGGCCGATGCCCATACCGGCACTGAACATCATGGCGACCCAGGAGACGGTGCGGAACTCCGGGTCCTCGCCCTCCCGGCCGAGCGTGATCTTCCCGTACCGGCTGACCGCCAGCCAGAGCGCGAAGACGACGAACCCGGTGGCGGTCAGCATGAAGAACCAGCCGCCGTTGTGCATCAGACCTTCGAGCATGTCCGTGGAGACATTCTCGAGCGAGTCCGTCGACACCGCGCCCCAGACCACGAACGCGAGGGTGAGCACGGCGGTCACGCCGAAGACCACCCGGTCCGTCTGTGGGGAACGGCCACCGGGGGCGGGCGCCATGATCTCCGCCGACCCTCCCCCGTCGTCCGCTTTATGCTGATCCTGCGTCACAAGTGACACCTTTCAAGGGGTCGATTGGGTCGAGACTTTGTTCTCCGCTACCCCCTACCACATGTGACGCACCTCTCACTCTCTCAACAGACCATGTCGGGTCGAGCTGTGACCATGTGATACGGCGCACGCTCGTCGAGCAGCAGCGGCACGAGGGCCCGCGCGGACTGCCGCAGCGGGACGTACGCGCCGGACTTGTGGCGCTGCACGGTGACGCCGTGCAGGGCCAGTTCGTCCTTGATGTCGCCGTACTGGGCGGCGTTCAGGCGGTAGCCGCAGGGCGGGTCCTGGATCGTCTCCGACGGCTCGGCGGGGTCGTTGTCGGCGCCGCCGACGTAGACCGGGCCGCGGTCGCGGTAGCCCTCGGTGCGGGCCGCGCCGGTGGCCGCCTCCAGCTGTCGGCGGCGTTCGTCCGTGTAGTCGAACAGGCCGCCGAGTGCCGAGCGCTGGGACGTCACGCGGCGCCGGTTGTTCAGCGCCTCGTCCTTCTTCTCGGCTTCGGTGAGGGGGTTGACGCGGCTTTCTATCAGCAGGCCGGCGGCGTGCTTGATGCCGGACATGTTGCGCAGGATGCGCTCCTGGCCGTCGCCCGCGACCTGCTTGACCGGCTCACCGGTGACGGGGTCGGTCCAGATGCCGTACGTGCCCGTGGTGTAGCCGTCGTGCTCGGCGGCCGGGCGGACGTACGCCTTCGACAGGGTCTGCGCCTCGCCGTGCACGGCCGCGTCGGTGTTGAGGTTGCGCGGCCAGAGGTCGAACAGATCCTTCTCGTAGAACTCGGGGGTGGAGCCGTACTCGTGCAGGTCGTAGATGACGTCCGGCTTGTGGTCGCGGATCACGGCGGCCATGGCGCGGGCCTCCGCCGTCTGCAGGGAGAGGTGGTCGCGGTTGATGTCGACGCCGTCGGAGTTGCCGCGGGTGTCGGCGGCGCGGCCGTCCGGGTTGGCGGTGGGCACGACGAGGAGCGTGGTGCGGGAGAGGAAGCGTTGGGTCCTCTTGTCCTTCGCGTACGTCAGGTCGCGGATCGTGGACAGGCAGGCCTCGCGTCCCGAGGGCTCGTCGCCGTGCTGGCTGCAGATCAGCAACACGGTGTTCTTCGTCGGGCGTTCGCCGATGCGGACGAGTTGGACGGGGCGGTCCTGCTTGGTGGTGCCTATTCGGGCGACCGAGACTCTCTTCGCCGCCTTGTCCACGGTGGCGAGGAGGGCCTGTTCCTCGGGCCGGCTGGTCCAGCGCGCGCCGTTCGTCTCCTCGAATCCGGTACGGGGCGGGGTCGGCGTCGCCTGTGCGGGCGCCGTCACGAGCGGAGCGGCGAGCGCGGCGGCGGCGCAGGCGAGCGCCAGGGTGCGGATGCGCGGGGTCATGAAGTGCTGCCTCCGGGGACGGGGTTGAGGGGACGCGGCGGGGCCACGCCGTCGAGACGGGAATCACGGGGCGTGCCGGACGGGGTGGAGGTGGCGAACGAGCCGGCGCCGCCGACCAGCGGCAGCTTCGCGGACGTGCGGGCCAGGTCGACGGTGAGCGTCGGGGTGTCGGCGGGCGGTTCGATCAGGTTCTTGTCCGTGCCCGCGACGATCAGGGCGAGACGGTGGCCCTTCGGTACGACGTGGTCGGTCGCGGCGAGGTCGAGGGTGATGGTGTGCGGCTTGCCCGGCGTGAGGGGGCGGCCGTGCCCGGCGTCGGCCCAGTTGCCGAGGTCGGCCCAGCCGCGGCTGAAGATGGTGTAGTCGACGTCGGCCGTCTTGGCGCGCGTCTCCTTGAAGCAGGAGCTGTCACCCGTGGTGCTCGCGCCCCAGCAGGTCCGTTCGGGAAGGGTCGTGATGCCCTCACCGGCGGCGGCGTAGTCGCGGATGGTGTCGGGCCCCAGGTCGACGAGGACCGCGGAGAGGTGGGCGGTGCGGGTCGTCGGGGTCGCGGTGACGGTTACCTTCGAGGAGCCGGACAGGCGCAGGTCGCGCGCGAGGGGCTTGCTGACGAAGCCCGCCTTGCCGGGTGTCGATGTGTCGATCCGCTCGGCCCAGTCGGTCTCGCTCAGCGCCGGGTCGTCGGTGAAGGTCTCGGTGCCCTTGCCGGGGCGGATGCCGAGGGTTCCGACGCCGGGGGCAGTGCCCTTGGCGGGGCGGAGTTTGACGGCGTGGGTGCCGCGCGGGGGCCAGACGCGGTCGGTGCTCCAGCGGTCCGGGGCGCGTTCGATGTCGGCCATCGGCTCCCGGTCGACGCCGTTGTCGTAGCCGAGGAGTTCGTGGTCGAACCAGCGGTGCAGCGTGCGCACCCAGTCGGCGCGGCGGAAGTCGAAGGGGTCGACGTGACCGGCCTGGCTGAGCCAGATCTTGCGGTCGACGCCGTTCTCGGCGAGCGCGTCCCACCACTGGCCGAAGTGCTTGGTGCGGACGTTGAGGTCCTGCATGCCGTGCACGACGAAGACGCTGGCGCGCACCTTGTCGGCGTCGGGGACGTGGTTGCGCTCGCTCCAGAGGCGGGTCCAGTCGCCGGTGCGGGGCGCCCCGTCGATCAGCCGCTGCTGCACGGCGCCGCAGCGGGCGCGCGCCTCGGGGCTTTCCACGTAGTCGGACAGCCACTCGGGGCCGCTGTCGTAGAGCGGGGCGCCCTTGGCGAAGTAGTAGTCGTACCAGGAGGAGATGGCGCCGATGGGCACGATGGTCTTGAGGCCCGGCACTCCGGTGGCGGCGACGCCCTGCGCGACGGTTCCGTCGTAGCTCTTGCCGATCATGCCGGTGGCGCCGTTGCTCCACGACGCCTTCGTGCGTTCGGTCCCGGTGCGGCTGGTGTAGCCGCGGGCGCGGCCGTTCAGCCAGTCGACGACGGCCTTGGCGGACTGGACGTCGGAGCGCCCGCCGACGTCGACGCAGCCGTCGGAGCGGTTGGTGCCGGCGAGGTCCACGGCGACGTAGCCGTAGCCGCGGGGCACGAAGTAGTTGTCGTAGTAGAGCGGGAAGCGTACGGGGTTCCCGTTCTCGTCGTACGTCTTCTTCTGGCTCTCGTTGCCGCGTCCGCAGCAGGCGTAGTACGGGCTCGCGTCCATGATCACGGGTATGCGGCGGCCCGTGCGGTCGAGTTCGCGGGGTCTGACGATGTCGACGGCGACGCGGTCGGTCCTGCCGTCCGCGTCGCCGTCGATCCGGGTGTCGACCCATACGGATTCGCGTATCGCGTCCTCGTACGAGTACACGGGTCTGCTCTCGCCCGGCATGCGGGGGGCCGGGCCGGCGCCCTGCGCCGCGCCCGGGGACAAGAGGGTGGCCATCAGGGCGGCAAGGGCCGCCGTCAGCAGCGTTCTCCACAGGACGCGGGTGCGTCGCGCACGTATCGGCATGGCGCGGAAGGTACACCGGTGAACTCCTGTGCGACAGAGGGCCGACACGGTCGCGACAGGTGCGTGGGACATCCAGGCACATGTCGGCCGAATGGCGATCGTGTGACGTCCGGGGCCATGGACATGACGTGTGCGGGCGGGGCTGAATAGGCTCACGACCAGGAAAGAACACATGTTGTGCCCCTACGACTTGGAGCTCTCGTGCACCGCAGACTCATCGCCCCGGGCGCGCTCGCTGCCTCTCTGCTGCTGGCGATCCCGGCATCGGCCGCGGACTTCTCCCCCGGGGCGCCGGGCATCGGCGACCCCTACTACCCGGCCAGCGGCAACGGCGGATACGACGTCTCGCACTACGACCTGCGGCTGAAGTACCAGCCCACGACCGACCTTCTCGAAGGCACGGCGACGCTCAACGCCCGCACCACGCAGGACCTCTCGCGCTTCAACCTCGACTTCGGCCTCAAGGTCTCCGAGGTGCGGGTCAACGGCAAGAAGGCGAAGTTCAAGAAGACCGGCGACCAGGAGCTGGAGATAACGCCGCCGGCCGGGCTGCCCAAGGGCACGCCGATCACGGTCGTCGTCCGGTACGCGGGCAAGCCGTCCGAGCTGAAGATCAACGGCTACACGGCCTGGCACCGGACGCCGGACGGCGGCGTCGCGGCGCAGGAGCCGGAGGCCGCCGTGTGGTGGTTCCCCTCCAACGACCACCCGCTGGACAAGGCCACCTACGACGTGTCCGTCTCCGTGCCCGACGGCACCCAGGCGATCTCCAACGGCGTGCTCCAGTCGCAGAGTTCACGGCTCGGCTGGACCCGCTACAACTGGCGGTCGAACAAGCCGCAGGCCAGTTACCTCGCGACGCTCGCGGTCGGCAAGTTCGACATCACGACCGACAAGACGGAGAGCGGCCTGCCCGTCCTCAACGCGTACAGCAAGGACCTGGGCGACAACGCGGGTTCGGCGCGCGCCAGCATCGAGCGGACCACCGAGATCACCGAGTGGCTGGAGACGGTCTTCGGGAAGTACCCCTTCAACGCGCTCGGCGGGTACGTCCCGAACGTGAAGAGCAGCTACGCCCTGGAGACCCAGACGCGGCCCTTCTACAGCCCCGCCGCGTTCGCGAACGGCTCCAACGCGTCGATCGTCGTCCACGAGATCGCCCACCAGTGGTACGGCGACAGCGTCTCCGTGGACGGCTGGAAGGACATCTGGATCAACGAGGGCTTCGCCCGGTACAGCCAGTGGCTGTGGTCGGAGAAGGAGGGCGAGGGCACGGCGCAGGAGCTGGCGGACTACGTGTACGCGCAGCGCCCCGCGGACGACCCGTTCTGGAAGGTCAAGCCGGGCGACCCGGGCCCCGACAACCAGTTCCACGGCGCGGTCTACGACCGTGGCGCGCTCGCCCTCCAGGCGCTGCGCAACGAGATCGGCGACGACGCGTTCTTCGCGATCCTGAAGGGGTGGCCGAAGAAGCACGCGTACGGCAACGCCAAGGTCGGCGACTTCGTGAAGTACGCCGAGAAGGTGTCGGGCAAGCCGCTCGCGGAGCTGTTCGACACGTGGCTCTACCAGCCGTCGCGTCCGGACGCCCCCGCCGTGCGGAAGGCCGGGATCGCCCGCTCGAAGGCCGCCCCGGTCGAGCCGAAGTCGTGGAAGGAGATCGCCGCGACGAACGGCGTGCACGACCACGGACACGCCAAGCACGAGAAGCACGGTCACTGACGGCCGGGTGCGCCGCGCCGTCCGGGTCTACCGCCCGGCGGCGCGGTGCCGTGCCCTCGCCCGTCGGGCGGCGGGGAGGTAGCGCAGCCGCTCCGGCAGGAGCGGCACCACCGTGCGGACCACCCGGCCGAACCGGCGCAGCCCGCGCTCCTGCGCGGCGGTCCACGGCAGGCCTATCGCCTCGCGGGCGTCCGGCGGCATCAGGCCGATCGTGACGAAGCGGCGGAAGCGGGCCACCGGGGGCCACAGCACGGGCCACAGGACGCGCAGCAGCAGCCGGACGGGGAGCGGGCCGCGGTCCGGCGGCGGGACGGGCTGGTCGGGAGCGGTGAGTTCGGCCGCGACCCGGGTGAGTTCCAGCTCGTCGGCGAGGACCTTGCGGTAGTACGGCCAGAACTCCTCCAGCGTCTGCGGCATGTCCCGGTCGCGCAGGCCGAGTATCCGCCCGACCCGGAGCCACTCCGCGTACAGCTGCCGTTCCTGCCGCTCGGTGAAGGGGCGGCCCAGGTACTTCTGCGCGTGCCGGTAGACGGGGAAGCCGGTGGCGTGGACCCACGCGTAGTTCGCGGGCGTCAGCGCGTGGTAGCGGCGGCCGCGCGTGTCCGTGCCCTGGATGGTGCGGTGCAGCACGCGCAGCCTGCGGCCCTCCGCGGCGGCCTCGTCCCCGCCGTACACCCACAGCAGGACCGAGCGCACCGAGCGCTCTCCCCTCCCCCACGGGTCGGTCCGGAACACCGAGTGCTCGTCGACGCCCGCGCCGACCGCGGGGTGCGCGACCTGCATGGTGAGCGCGGGCGGCAGCATGAGGAACATGCGGATGTCGCCCGCGATGCTCCAGAGGATGCCGCCGGGCGGGGGCGGGGCCGGGTCGCGGACGTCGGCGTGGTGGTTCATGTGACGTGCTCCTCGGCCGTACCCCGGTGCGTGCGTGTTCCAGTATGCGACCGCGGGCGCGGGGGCCGTCAGCGCGCCAGGGCGTACGCGTCCAGGACGACCTCCAGAACCGCTTCGGGTTCCCGCACCGTCGGGAAGTGGTCGCTGTGTGCGAGGCGCACCAGGCGGCAGCCGGGGATGCGCCGCGCCATCGCCTCGTTCACGCGGATCACCCCGGGCTGGTCGTGCTCGGCCAGGGCGAGGACGCACGGCACGTCGAGCTCGCCGAGCCGGTCGAAGACGGGCGGGTCGGGCATGTGGTGCGGGTGCACGGCGAACCACGCCGGGACCACCGCCTTCAGGTGCGCCGTCACCTCGGGGTCGTCCCCGGTGCCCATCGTGGCGGAGACGCCCCGCATCATGGTCACGATGCCGTCCACGTCGCCCGCCTGGGCGAGCCGGCCGACCTCCGCCATGAACTCCGGCGGGAGCGGCTCCTCCGCGCCGGTGACCGCCGGGACCACCAGGGCGAGGCTCGCCACCCGCGCGGGGTCGCGGAGCGCGAGGCTGAGGGCCGTCGCGCCGCCCATGCTGGACCCGGCCAGTACCGCGCGGGCCACGCCGTAGTGGTCGAGGACCGCGATCAGGTCCTCCACCAGGGAGAACGGGGCGGTCGGGGCCGGCGACCTGCCGTACCCCCGGGCGTCGTAGCGGATCACTCGGTGCCGCTCCGTGAGCTGCGGCAGGATGCCGTCCCAGATGCGGGAGTCGCCGACTCCGGCGTGCAGCAGGACCAGGGGGAGGCTTTCGCCGCCCGTGCCGCTCGGTTCACCCGAGTCGTGCGACCACAGTTCGCCGTCCTTGACCGAGACCATGACGTCCATGGCCCCGAGTCTCCGGGTGCGGGGGCCGGGCCACCAGTGGTGCGGGCGGACGAGGGCGTGAATGCGTACGCCTAGCGACCTGAACCCGTCGGATCGGTCCACGGGTCGCTCCACGGATCGGCCCGCGAATCGCTCCACGGATCGGTGTGCGGGGCGGTCTGCGGGGCGTCCGCCATGCGGCCCGCCGCCTCGGAGGCCCACTCGGAGATCTGGCGGCGCAGTTCCGCCTCCGCCTCGGCGCGCGCCGCCTCCTCGCGGGCCTGACCGGTGGCGAGGGGCCCGTCGTCCTCCCACGGGCTGTCCGCGCGCGCCTCGGAGTGCAGCCTTTCCGGCCTCCCCTGCCGAGCGCCGGGCGGGGGCAGCTCTTCGAGCACGGGGGCCCGGCCGCCGCGGGGCAGGAAGCGGGCGGCGAGGAGGCAGAGGGCGCAGAGCAGGACCACGGCGAGGGCCGGCCCCTGGACCTGCGGCCCGATCGCCCCGACTCCCATGGGCACGAGCTGCGCGGGAATGAACTGCATGCCGGAGCCTTACCCGCTCATCCGTGCGCAACAACGCACACATGCAGGGCAGTTGGGCGGCCGGGGTCGTGCCGTCGTCCGCGCACCCCACGCGCGACCGTCTCAGTCCCCGAAGTCGTACACCGTCACGGGGATCCCGCGCGCCGCCAGGCGCCCGGCTATCAGCGGCTCGATCCGGGACCACTTGCCGCCCGCGAGCCCGCAGCCGATGCGCGGCATGTGCACGGAGGCGCCGAGCTCCTCGGCCTTGTCGGCGACGGCGGCGAGGGCGGTGTCGATCGCCTCGTACCGCACGGGGACGCCTTTGCTGCCCGTGCGCATGCCGCGCTGCCCCACCATGTTGGCGACCCACACGCCGCGGCCGACGTCGACGAACTGGACGGCGCCGAGTCCGAAGTCGTTCTTCGCGCGCTCGCGGTGCCAGGCGCGGTACGCCTTCTCCGGCTCGGGCCAGCGGCGCGAGACCGCGAGCACGAAGCCCTTCCCCCAGCCCCCGAGGTCGTTGCAGACGTGGGCGATCAGCTTGACGCCCTTGCCGAACGGCGCGGTGGCGTCACCCCGGACATATGTGATCTCCGACATGACGCCACCGTAGGGGCTGCCACTGACAATCAGTGGCGCGCTGCTACTTGTCCTGCGGCACCGTGAGGCCCTGCGCCTCGCGCTCCACCCGGCGCCGGACGCCGAACCAGCCCACGACCAGGGCCGCGCCCACGACCGGGATGAGGAACAGCGTCTTGCGGCCGACTTCGGCGTCCTTCCACATCAGGCAGAGGACGGCGAGCAGGAACGCGATCGTCACGTACTCGGTGATGCCGCTGAAGGGAAGCTGGAACTTCGGCCGGGTGATCTCGCCGCGCTTGGCGCTGCGCACGAAGGCGAGGTGGCAGACCATGATCGTGATCCAGGTGCCGATGATTCCGAGCGAGGCCACGTTCAGGACGATCTCGAAGGCCTTGCCCGGGACCACCTTGTTGAGGCCGACGCCGACGACACCGAGGGAGGCGGTGAGGAGGATGCCGCCGTAGGGAACCTGGTTGCGGTTCATCTTCGCCGTGAACTTCGGGGCGGAGCCCGCCATCGCCATCGAGCGCAGGATGCGGCCCGTGGAGTAGAGGCCGGAGTTCAGCGACGACATGGCGGCGGTGAGGACCACGAAGTTCATCACGTCGCCGGCGGCCGGGACGCCGATCTTGGAGAGGACCGTCACGAACGGGCTCTGGTCGGCCGAGTACACCGTGCCCGGCAGCAGCAGCGCGAGCAGGACGACGGAGCCCACGTAGAAGAGGCCGACGCGCCACATGATCGAGTTCACCGCGCGCGGGACGATCTTCTGCGGCTCGGCGGTCTCGCCCGCCGCGACGCCGACCAGCTCCAGCGAGGCGTACGCGAAGACGACGCCCTGCATCACGATCACGACCGGCATCAGACCGTTCGGCATCAGGCCGCCGTGGTCGGTGATCATGTTGAGGCCGGGCGTCTCGCCGCCCACCTTGTGCTGGCTGGCAAGCAGCCAGATGCCGATGATCATGAAGGCGCTCAGTGCGGCCACCTTGATGATCGAGAACCAGAACTCCATCTCGCCGAAGTACTTCACCGAGACCAGGTTCACCGACAGCACGACCGCGAGGGCGATCAGCGCGAGCACCCACTGGGGTATGTCGGTGAAGAAGCTCCAGTAGTGCGTGTAGAGCGCGATCGCCGTGATGTCGGCGATGCAGGTGGTCGACCAGTTGAGGAAGTACATCCAACCGGCGAAGAACGCGCCCTTCTCGCCGAGGAACTCACGCGCGTACGAGACGAACGAACCGGACGAGGGCCGGTAGAGGACCATCTCGCCGAGCGCCCTGACGACGAAGAACGCGAAGATGCCGCACACGAGGTACGCGAGGGCGAGCGCGGGGCCCGCCGAGTGGAGGCGGCCGCCCGCCCCCAGGAAGAGGCCGGTGCCGATCGCGCCACCGATCGCGATCATGTTGACGTGCCGGGCCTTGAGGTCCTTGCTGTAACCGGCGTCGCCCGCGTCCGCGGGGGCCTGGGGAGCATCGGTGCGGGATGCGTCCAGGGCGGCCGTGTCTACGGCTTCCTTGCTCACGTGGGGGATCTACTCTCTGGTGCCCGGAAGAGCTCCCGGGGTCCGGATGTGCTCCGGCCCGCGACACCCCTGACGCGCGCGGACCGACGGGACACCTTCCCTCAGAGATCGCCCCCCACGCGGTGGCGCACGTCACATAGCGGAACTTCTCACATGCTGGTCAGGGGGTGTACAGAGCATCGATGACCTGCATGTACTTGTCACGGATGACCCGGCGGCGCAGCTTCAGGGACGGTGTCAGCTCGCCCGTCTCGGGGCCCCACTCCTCGGCCAGCAGCCGGTAGCGCTTGATCTGCTCGGTGCGGTTCAGGCGCGCGTTGGCGGCCTCCACCGCGCGGGCCACCTCCGCGAGCACGGCCTCGTGCGTGACCAGCGCGGCCAGATCCCCCTCGATGCCGCGCGCGGCCGCCCAGACGGGCGCCATCTCCGGGTCGAGGACCAGGAGCGCCACCAGGTAGGAGCGGCCGTCTCCGTGGACGAGGGCCTGGCCGATCAGCGGGTGCTCCTTGAGCGCGCTCTCGACGAGGGCGGGCGCGACGTTCTTGCCCGTCGAGGTCACGATCATTTCCTTCTTGCGGTCGGTCAGCCAGAGGTAGCCGTCCTCGTCGAGCCGCCCGATGTCCCCGGTGGCGAACCAGCCGTCCGCGTCCCGTGCGTCGTCGACGCCGCCGTCCGCCCGCAGGTACCCGTCGAAGACCGTCGCGCCGCGCACCAGGATCTCGCCGTCGTCGGCGACGCGTACCTCGAGGCCTTCGATGGGGCGGCCCACCGAGCCGAGCCGGAACCCGTCCGGGCCGTTCGTCGTGACCACGCCGGATGTCTCGGTGAGCCCCCACGCGTCCATGATCACGAGACCGAAGCCCGCCCAGAACCTGGCCACGTCCAGCGGCATCGGCGCCGAGGCGCTCGCGGTCCACACGAGCCGGTCGAACCCGGCCAGCGCGAGCAGCGGATCGAGCACCCGCTCCTTGGCCTCCTCGTACGCCGTCCGGAGCTCGGCGGGGGGCTCCTCGCCGCGCTCCCGGCAGGCGACGTGGGCGCGTGCCGTCTCGTTGGCCGCCTCGATGGCGCGGCGCTGCTCCTCCGGCAGCCCGGCGAGCGCGGCCCGCACGGACGCGGCGAGCTTCTCCCACACGCGCGGGACACCGAAGAACTGGAAGGGCCGCAGCTCGCGCGCGGTGGCGGCGACGTGCGCGGGGTCGGCGCACAGATAGACGTGGGCGGCGCGCAGCACCGGCAGGTAGATGCCGAGGAGGCGCTCCGCGATGTGCGCGAAGGGCAGGTAACAGATGTGCCCGACGTGCTCGGGGAAGTCGACGACGCCGTCCAGGGCGATGCCGTTGAGGATCACGTTGCGGTGGGTCAGGCGGACGCCCTTGGGGTCGCCCGTGGTGCCCGAGGTGTAGACGACGGTGAGCGGGTCGGCCGGGCGGTTCTCGCGCCAGGCCTTCTCGAAGGCGTCGGGGTTGAACAGCCGGCTCCCGGTGGCGTGCAGGGAGCCGTACGTACGGTGTTCGCCCGCCTCGGCCGCCTCCACGACGACGAGGCGCTCCAGCGGGGCCGTGTCGTCCGCCAGGAGGGGCTCCCAGCGCGGCAGCTCGCGGGCACCCTCGACGATCGCGAAGCGGGCCCGGCTGTGCCGGACGATGTGCGCGACCTGCCCGGGGGCGGAGGTGCCGTACACGGTGACGGGGACGGCGCCGAGGTGCACCAGGGCGAGGTCGCTCAGCCAGTGCTCGGGGCGGTTGCCCATCATCATCAGGACGTGTTCGCCGCGCTCGACGCCGAGCGCGGCGTAACCGGCGGCGAGGACGGCGACCTTGCGCCGCGCCTCTCGCCAGGTGAGCGTCGACCACTCCTCCCCCACACGCCAGGACAGCGCGGGGAGGTCGCCGTGGTCCTCGGCGTTGCGGAGCAGCAGGGCGGGGAGCGTGATGTCGGCGGGGTCCCCGGGGAGTCGCAGGATCGTGGTCATGACCGCCTCCTGGCGCCATCGGCTGTGCGTGAGCGGACGGGTGCGTGAGGAGCGAGTGGCCGAGCGGTGGACAAGCATGTGACTGGCCCGGAGGGTTTCACAACACTGGTGTGCCAGCAATACTGTTGCACCGGATTGATGCACGCCCGGCCACGCACCGGACCGCTGCACAACGGGGAGAGGTCCGGAGAGCCGGCCGGGGAGGAGCGCGTCATGACGACGGACACGGACACGGACACGAACACCGAGGAGCCGACGCTCACGGTCGACGAACTCGCCGCGCGCGCGGGCGTCACGGTCCGCACGATCCGCTTCTACAGCACCAAGGGGCTGCTCCCGCCGCCGGTGATCGGCCCGCGCCGCGTCGGCCACTACGGCCAGGACCACCTGTCCCGGCTCGCGCTGATCGAGGAGTTGCAGCACCAGGGCATGACGCTCGCCGCCATCGAGCGCTACCTGGAGCAGCTGCCCGCGGACCTGAGCGCCCACGACCTGGCCATCCACCGGGCCGTGGTCGCCTCGTGGGCGCCGGATTCGGCGGAGGACACCACACACGCCGAACTGGAGCGCAGAGCGGGCCGCGCGCTCGACGACGAGGACCTTGACCGGCTCGCGGCGATGGGCGTGATCGCCCGCACTCCTGCCCCGGGCACGTACCGCGTCGACCTGGGCCTGCTGCGCCTCGGCGTGCAGCTCCTGGACGTACCGATCGCGCACGAGACGATCCTCGCGGCGCGCACGGTCCTGATGGAGCACACCCGCGAGGCCGCGCACGAGCTGTCCCGGCTCTTCCGCGACGAGGTGTGGGGGCCCTACCGCGAGCGGGAGTCGGACCCCGAGCACGTGGCGGCGATGCGGTCGCTCTCGGCCCATATGCAGCCGATGGTGGTGCAGGCGCTGGTGACCGCGTTCCAGCGCTCCCTCAAGGAGGAGCTGCGGGAGTGGCTCAAGGAGAGCTGAGCCACTCCCGCGCGGGATCCTCTTGAGAGCAGGGTCAGGTTGAGAGCAGGGTCAGGCGTCGCTGAACTTCTCGCCGTTCTCCGCCTTCTCGACGAGCAGCGCGGGCGGCGTGAACCGCTCTCCGTAGCGCTCGGCGAGCTCACGCGCGCGTGCCACGAATCCGGGCAGGCCGCCTTCATAGCCGTTGATGTACTGCAGGACGCCGCCCGTCCAGCCCGGGAAGCCGATGCCGAGGATGGAGCCGATGTTGGCGTCGGCGACCGACGTCAGGACGCCCTCCTCCAAGAGGCGTACGGTGTCGAGCGCTTCGGAGAACAGCATGCGTTCCTGCATGTCCTCGAACGGGATCTCGTGCCCCGGCTTGGTGAAGTGCTCGCGCAGGCCCGGCCAGAGCTTGCCGCGCTTGCCGTCCACATAGTCGTAGAAGCCCGCTCCCCCGCTCCTGCCGGGCCGCTCGAACTCGTCGACCATGCGGTCGATCACGGTGTCCGAGGGGTGGCCCGCCCAGGTGCCGCCCGCCTCCTCGACGGCCTTCTTCGTCTCGTTGCGGATCTTTCGGGGCAGGGTGAGGGTCAGCTCGTCCATCAGGGACAGCACCTTCGCCGGGTAGCCCGCCTGGGCCGCCGCCTGCTCGACGGACGCGGGCTCGATGCCCTCGCCGACCATCGCGACGCCTTCGTTGATGAAGTGCCCGATGACGCGCGACGTGAAGAAGCCGCGCGAGTCGTTGACGACGATCGGCGTCTTGTTGATCTGGCGCACCAGGTCGAAGGCGCGGGCGAGCGCCTCGTCGCCGGTCCGCTCACCCTTGATGATCTCGACGAGCGGCATCTTGTCGACGGGCGAGAAGAAGTGCAGGCCGATGAAGTCGACGGGACGCGTGACGCCCTCGGCCAGGGTGGTGATCGGCAGGGTGGACGTGTTCGAGCAGAGCAGCGCGTCCGGCTCGACGATGTCCTGGATCTCCTGGAACACCTTGTGCTTGAGCGAGGTGTCCTCGAAGACCGCCTCGATCACGGCGTCGCACCCCGCGAGGGCCTGCGGGTCGGCGGTCGGCGTGATGCGGGCGAGCAGCGCGTCCGCCTTCTCCTGGGTCGTACGTCCCTTGGCGACGGCCTTGGCGCAGAGCTTCTCGGAGTACCCCTTGCCCTTCTGCGCGGCCTCCGCCGAGACATCCTTCAGGACGACCTCGATGCCCGCGCGGGCGCACGAGTACGCGATGCCGGCGCCCATCATCCCGGCACCGAGCACGGCGACCTTGCGGACCTGGCGCGGCTCGACGTCCTTGGGGCGGTTGGCGCCGGAGTTGACGGCCTGGAGGTCGAAGAAGAACGCCTGGATCATGTTCTTCGCGACCTGGCCCGTGACCAGCTCGGTGAAGTACCTGGCCTCGATGGTCAGCGCGGTCTCGAAGTCGACCTGGGAGCCCTCGACGGCCGCGGCGAGGATGTTGCGCGGTGCCGGGTAGTTGGCACCCGCCGTCTGCTTCTTCAGGTTGGCGGGGAAGGCGGGCAGGTTCGCCGCGAACTTCGGGTTGGCCGGGGTGCCGCCCGGGATGCGGTAGCCGGGCCTGTCCCAGGGCTGCTGGGACTCGGGGTTGGCGTCGATGAAGGCGCGGGCCTTCTCGATCATCTCCTCCGGAGTGGCGGCCAGTTCGTGGACGAGGCCGTTCTCCAGAGCGCGCTTCGGGTTGTACTGGGTGCCCTGGAGCAGCACCTTGAGGAGGGCGTCCGTGATGCCCATGAGGCGCACGGTGCGGGTGACGCCGCCGCCGGCCGGGAGCAGGCCGAGGGTGACCTCGGGCAGGCCGATCTTGGAGCCGGGGGCGTCCAGGGCGACGCGGTGGTGGGAGGCGAGGGCGATCTCGTAGCCGCCGCCGAGGGCCGCGCCGTTGATGGCGGCTACGACGGGCTTGCCGAGGGTCTCGATGCGGCGCAGCGAGTTCTTGATGGCGTTGCCCGTGTCGAACGCCTCCTGGGCGTTGTCCGGGCCGACCTTGATCATGTCCTTGAGGTCGCCGCCCGCGAAGAAGGTCTTCTTCGCGGAGGTGTAGATGAACCCGCGGACGGCGTCCTTGTCGGCCGCGACGGCGGCCTCGGCGCGGTCGGCGATCGCCGCGATGGACTCCTTGAAGGCCTGGTTCATGGTGTTGGCGGACTGGTTGGGGTCGTCGAGGACGAGGGTGACGACACCGGTGTCGTCCTGTTCCCAGCGGATGGTCGTGCTTGCGGTCATGTTCGTTTCTCCGTGAAGTCTGTGGCGGGCGGAATCTGGGGAGGGCGGCTGGGGATCGTGGTCGGCTGACCGCCGGTGGGGGCTGGTCGCGCAGTTCCCCGCGCCCCTGAGAGGCGCACTCCGTGCGCCGTCTCAGGGGCGCGTCGGGGGAAGGCGCGCAGCCGCAGGCCTTCAGGGGCGCGGGGAACTGCGCGAGCGACCACGGCGCACCCGCGGTCGGCGACGCACCCCAGCCCCTACGGCGCGACCCCTACAGCCGTTCCACAATCGTGGCGATGCCCATCCCACCGCCCACACACAACGTGGCCAGCCCGTACCGGAGATCCCTGCGCTCCAGCTCGTCGACCAGCGTCCCGAGGATCATCGCCCCGGTCGCCCCGAGGGGGTGACCGAGCGCGATCGCACCCCCGTTGACGTTCACCTTGTCCAGGGACAGGCCCATGTCCTTCACGAAGCGCAGCACGACCGCCGCGAACGCCTCGTTGATCTCGACGAGGTCGATGTCGTCGATGGTGAGGCCGGCCTTGGCGAGCGCCTTGCGGGTCGCGGGCGCGGGCCCGGTCAGCATGATCAGCGGCTCGGAGCCGGAGACCGCCGCGGAGACGATCCGCGCGCGCGGCGCGATGCCGTACCGCTCGCCGACCTCCTTGGAGCCGATGGCGACCAGCGAGGCGCCGTCGACGATGCCGGAGGAGTTGCCCGCGTGGTGGACGTGGTCGATCTCCTCGACCCAGTGGTACTTCTGCAGCGCGACCGCGTCGAAGCCGCCCATGTCGCCGATGTCCTTGAAGGACGGCTTCAGCTTGCCGAGGGAGTCGGCGGTGGTGCCGGGCCGCATGTGCTCGTCGTGGTCGAGGACGACGAGGCCGTTGCGGTCCTTGACCGGGACGACGGACCTGGCGAAGCGGCCGTCCTTCCAGGCCGCGGCGGCGCGCTCCTGGGAGAGGGCCGCGTATTCGTCGACGTCGCGCCGCGAGAAGCCCTCGATGGTGGCGATGAGGTCGGCGCCGATGCCCTGCGGCGCGAAGCCGGTCTCGAAGTTGGTCATCGGGTCGTTGAACCAGGCGCCCCCGTCGGAGGCCATCGGGACGCGTGACATCGACTCGACGCCGCCCGCGAGCACCAGGTCCTCCCAGCCGGAGCGGACCTTCATCGCGGCGAGGTTGACCGCTTCCAGGCCGGAGGCGCAGAAGCGGTTCTCCTGGACGCCGGCGACCGTGTCGGGCAGTCCCGCGGCGATGGCGGCGATCCGCGCGATGTCGGAGCCCTGGTCGCCGACCGGACCGACCACGCCGAGGACGATGTCGTCGATGGCGGCCGGGTCCAGGTCGGGGAACCGTGCCTGGATCTCGTGGATCAGGCCGACGACGAGGTCGATCGGCTTGGTGCCGTGCAGGGCGCCGTTGGCCTTGCCGCGTCCGCGCGGGGTGCGGATCGCGTCGTATACGTACGCTTCGGTGGTCACGCGTTGAGCCTTTCGCGGGGTCTTCGGGAGGGTGAGGGTCAGCCGAGGAGGGAACGGCCGATGATCTCTTTCATGATCTCGGTCGTGCCGCCGTAGATGGTCTGGATGCGTCCGTCGGTGAAGGCCTTGGCGACGCGGTACTCGGTCATGTAGCCGTAGCCGCCGTGCAGTTGCAGGCAGCGGTCGGCGACGCGCTTCTGCAGCTCGGTCGCCCACCACTTCGCCATCGACGCGTGGACTGCGTCGAGTTCCCCGTTCGAGTGATCGACGATGCACCGGTCGAGGAACGTGCGGGTGACGGCGCACTCGGTGGCCATCTCCGCGATCTCGAAGCGGATGTGCTGGAGCCGGGAGAGCGGGCGCCCGAAGGCCTCGCGCTCCTTCACGTACGTCGTGGTGATGTCCAGGAGGTGCTCGGCGGCGGCGATCCCGGCGACGGCGATGCCCATGCGCTCCTGCGCGAGGTTCGTCATCAGGTGGATGAAGGCGCCGTCGAGCTCGCCGAGCAGGTTCTCCTTGGGGACGCGTACGTCGTTGAAGAAGAGCTCGGCGGTGTCCTGCGCCTTCTGGCCGATCTTGTCGAGGTTGCGGCCGCGCTCGAACCCTTCCATGCCGCGCTCGACGACAAGCAGGGACAGTCCGTGGGCGCCGCCTTCGGGGGACGTCTTGGCGACGACGATGACGAGGTCGGCGAGGATGCCGTTCGAGATGAACGTCTTGGAGCCGTTGAGCACCCAGTGGTCGCCGTGGTCCTCGGCACCGGTGCGGATGCCCTGGAGGTCGGAGCCCGCGCCGGGCTCGGTCATCGCGATGGCGGTGATGGTCTCGCCGGTGCAGAAGCCGGGCAGCCAGCGCCGCTTCTGCTCCTCGGTGGCGAGGGAGGTCAGGTAGGGGCCGATGATGTCGTTGTGCAGGCCGATCGCGAGTCCGGCGGCGCCCGCGCGTGTGAACTCCTCGGCGAGCACAGCGGAGTAGCGGAAGTCGTCGTTGCCGCCGCCTCCGTACTCCTCGGGGACGGCGAGGCCGAGCAGCCCCTGCTTGCCCGCGGCGAGCCAGGCGTCACGGCTGACGATCCCGTCCTTCTCCCACTGCTCGTAGTGGGGCAGCACCTCCTTGGCCAGGAAGGTGCGGACGGTCTCGCGGAACGCCTCGTGCTCGGCGGAGAAGATCTGTCGCTTCACGTACGGCCTCCTAGAGCCAGCCCTTGACGGTTTCGATCAGCTTGGCCGGCTCCGGGCCGACGGGAATGACGTTGAGCATGGTGACGCCCGCCGCCCGGAAGGCCTCGACGCGTTCGCGGACGTACCCTTCGGGCCCGCAGAGCGACATGAGCTCGCAGAACTCGTCCGGGACGGCGGCCTCGGCCTCCTTCTTCTTCCCGGCGAGGTACAGCTCCTGGATGCGTGCGGCCTCCTTCTCGTAGCCGTACGCGACCGCGAGGTCGTTGTAGAAGTTCTTCCCCTTCGCGCCCATGCCGCCTACGTAGAGGGCGATCTGGGGGCGGGCGCGATCCCGTACGGCCCCCGCGTCGTCGCCGATGGCCAGCAGTCCCCCGGCGACCGTCCGCAGCGGGCCGAGGGCCGGATCGCGCTTCTCCTTGCCGTCGGCGAGCGCGGCACCCCACACCTGGTGGGCCTTTTCCGGGATGAAGAGGGTGGGCAGCCAGCCGTCGGCGATCTCGGCGGTCATGCGGACGTTGGCGGGGCCCAGGGAGGCGACGTAGAGCGGTACTTCGGGGCGGACCGGCTTCGTGAGGATCTTCAGGGGCTTGCCGAGCCTGCCGCCCTTCTCCGCAGGCAGCGGCATGTCCGTGATGCCGTGGTGGTCGATGACCTCGCGGCGCAGGATGCGGCGGGTCAGCTCGATGGTCTCGCGGATCCGCCCGAGCGGCTTGTCGTACGCCTTGCCGTGCCAGCCCTCGACGACCTGCGGGCCCGATGCGCCGAGGCCGATGATCGCGCGGCCTCCCGAGATCGCGTCGAGTCCCGCGGCGGTCTGGGCGATCAGGGCGGGGGTGCGGGAGTAGACGTTGAGGATGGCGGCGCCGATCTTCATGCGCCGGGTGCGCGCCGCGAGGTAGCCCATGATCGTGGGCGAGTCGAAGCCGTACGCCTCCGCGACCCATACGGCGTCCAGGCCCGCGGACTCCAGTGCGGCGACGCCGTCGGCGCCCTCGCGCGGGTCGCCCGCGTAGGCGAGCGGGACCGAGATCTCCATCAGTGGTCCTCCTGTTCCTCGGAGGGTTCCGCGAGGGCCGGTACGTCCCAGTCGCGGGCCACCTCGGCGGTGTCGGCGCCCGGCTGGGCCGGGCCGGTGCGGACGCGCGTCGGGGTGGCGGAGAAGCGGGGCGCGGGGGCGGGCTGGGTGATGCCGCCGTGGTCGACGAAGGTGCCGCGTGCGGCGAGGTGCGGGTGGGCGGGGGCCTCGCGCAGGGACAGGACGGGCGCCACGCACGCGTCGGAGTCCTCGAAGACGGCCGTCCACTCGTCGCGCGTACGTTCCTTGAAGCGGGCGGCGACCGCCTCGCGCAGCTCGCCCCAGCGGGCCAGGTCCTTGCGGGCGGGGGCGGTGCCTGCGAGGCCGAGCAGGGCGATGAACTCGTCGTAGAACTGCTGCTCCAGGGCGCCGACGGCCATGTGACCGCCGTCCGCGGTCTCGTAGGTGCCGTAGAAGGGGCAGCCGCCGTCGAGGAGGTTGGCGCCGCGCCGGTCCTGCCAGCCGCCGGCCGCGAGCATGCCGTGGATCATCGCGGAGAGGTGCGCCGCGCCGTCGACGATCGCGGCGTCCACGACCTGCCCGGCACCGTGCACGCGCGCATGGTTCAGCGCCGCGAGGATGCCGACGACGAGGTAGAGCGAGCCGCCCGCGTAGTCACCGACGAGGTTGGCGGGGATCGCGGGCGGCTCGTCGGCGTTGCCGATCATGCCGAGGGTGCCGGTGATGGCGATGTACGCGATGTCGTGCCCGGCGCGCGGGGCGAGCGGTCCGTCCTGGCCCCAGCCGGTCATCCGGCCGTAGACGAGCCGCGGATTGCGGTCGTGGCAGGCCTCGGGGCCGACTCCGAGGCGCTCGGCCACGCCCGGCCGGTACCCCTCGATGAGGATGTCGGCGCGCTCGACGAGGCCGAGGACGCGGTCCGCGCCGTCGTCCGCCTTCAGGTCGACGACGACGGAGCGCTTGTTGCGGTTGGTCACGTCGTACTCGGGATTGATCGCGAGGCCGCCACCGCCGGGGCGGTCGACGCGCACGACGTCCGCGCCGAGATCGGCCAGCAGCATGGCCGCGAACGGGCCGGGCCCGATGCCCGCCAGCTCCACCACACGCACTCCGGCGAGCGGTCCGTGAACGCCCTTGCCCGGCACTGCCATTGAGCCCCCAGCGCTATGACACAGCTATGACACAACTGATGTAACACCAGTGATGCTATGAACGTGTCCCACCGCGCACAAGCCCCTGGCGAGCAAGCGCTTAGCCAATTTCCGGGGCGCACTCGGCCGCCGACCCGGCGCCGCCTAGCCTGGGGGCATGGATTCCGTACTGGTCAGCGCATGTCTGCGGGGCGTCCCGTGCCGCTACGACGGCCGCGACAAGGCCTCGCCGGAGCTCGACGAGGCGGTGGCCGGCCGTACGGTCGTGTCGTTCTGCCCCGAGGCCGCAGGCGGACTTCCGACGCCGCGCCGCCCCGCGGAACTCGTGGGGGGCGACGGGCACGACGTCCTGGACGGCACCGCGCGGGTGGTCGAGGACACCGGCCGCGACGTGACGGCCGAGTTCGTGGACGGTGCGAGGCGCGCGCTGGCGGCCGCGCGGCACGGCGGGTGCACGGAGGCGCTGCTGATGCCGCGCAGCCCCTCGTGCGGGCGCGGGGAGGTGTACGACGGGTCGTTCGGCGGGGAGCTGGTGGCGGGCGACGGGGTCACCGCGGCGCTGTTCGAGCGGAACGGGATAGCGGTCCGATCCGCGCCGGGGGTATAGCCGTGTCCTCCGGGGGTGTAGGCGTGGTCTCCGGGCGCGCACGCTAGCCTCGGCCACTCACGACCGCACGGGGGCGTACAGCGGAGAGGTGTCATGACCAGTCAGCACGGCGAGAGCGACGGGAACGACGAGACCGGCGCGAAGACGGACCGCCCCTACGACATCGTGCTCTTCGGAGCGACCGGCTTCGTGGGGGTGCTCACCGCGGAGTACCTCGCCTCGCACGCCCCCGAGGGGCTGCGGTGGGCCATCGCGGGACGCGACACCGGGAAGCTGGAGCGGGTGCGCGAGCGGCTGGCCGCACTCGACCCGGCGTGCGCCGAACTCCCCCTGGTGCGCGCCGATGTGGCCGACCCCGACTCCCTGCGGGAGATGGCCGCCCACGCGCGCGTGGTCGCCACGACCGTCGGCCCCTACCTGACCTACGGGCAGGAACTGGTCGCCGCGTGCGCGGAGGCCGGCACGGACTACGTGGACCTGACGGGCGAGCCCGAGTTCATCGACCTCATGTACGTGCAGCACGACGCCCGCGCGCGGGAGACCGGCGCCCGCCTCGTGCACGCCTGCGGCTTCGACTCGGTCCCGCACGACCTGGGAGCGTACTTCACCGTGCAGCAACTGCCCGAGGGGGTGCCGCTGCGCGTCGACGGATTCGTGCGGACCAACGGGCAGTTCTCCGGCGGCACCTTCGCCTCCGCGCTCAACCAGTTCGCGCGGGCCCCGCAGATGCTGGCCGCCGCGAAGGAGCGGCGGCGCCACGAACCCCGCCCGACGGACCGCAAGGCGTACGCCCCGCCGAGCGCGCCCAGGTACGCGGGCGAAGTCGGCGCGTGGGCACTGCCGTTGCCGACGATCGACCCGCAGGTGGTGCAGCGCTCGGCGCGGGCCCTGGAGCGGTACGGGCCCGACTTCCGCTACCGGCACTACGCGGCCGTGAAGACGCTGCCGGTCGCGCTGGGCGCACCGGTGGCCCTCGGCGGGCTGCTGGCAGCCGCTCAACTGCCGTCCGTGCGACGTTGGCTGTCGGACCGGCTGAAGCCCGGTGACGGGCCGAGCGAGGAGCGGCGGGCCAGGACGTGGTTCTCGGTGCGGTTCGTCGGCGAGGGCGGCGGCAAGCGGGTCTTCACCGAGGTGTCGGGCGGCGACCCGGGGTACGACGAGACGGCGAAGATCCTGGCCGAGTCGGCGCTGTGCCTCGCCCTGGACGAGCTGCCCCCGACGGCCGGGCAGGTCACGACGGCCGTGGCGATGGGTGACCCGCTGCTCGCGCGGCTGCGGGCGGCGGGGATGTCGTTCCGGGTCGCCTCGGTGCGGTAGGGCAGCTCGGTGCGGTAGGGCGGCGAGTACGGCCACATGGAGATGCCCCGCACGTTTCCGTGCGGGGCATCCACCGGAGATCAGACCACCGGCACCGGGTAGGTCGGGTACTCCACCCCGGAGACGTACTGGACGACCCGGATGACCTGGCACGAGTAGCCGAACTCGTTGTCGTACCAGAGGTAGAGGATCGCGTTGTCGCCGTCGACCTTGGTCGCGCCGGCGTCGACGATCGAGGCGTGGCGCGAGCCGATGAAGTCGTTCGAGACCGCGTCGGGGGCGCTGGTGAAGTCGATCTGGCGCTTGAGCGGCGAGGTCAGCGACACGTTGCGGAGGTAGTCGAGGACTTCCTCGCGGTTGGTCTCGCGGCCGAGGCGCAGGCTGAGGATGGCGATCGAGACGTCCGGCACGGGCACGCGGATCGAGCTGCCCGTGATCGGCGCCTTGAGGTCCGGCAGCGCCTTGGCGACGGCGGACGCGGCACCCGTCTCGGTGATGACCATGTTGAGCGGCGCGGAGCGGCCGCGGCGGTCGGCCTTGTGGTAATTGTCCAGCAGGTTCTGGTCGTTGGTGAACGAGTGGACGGTCTCCACATGGCCGCGCACGACGCCGTACTCGTCCGCCATCGCCTTGAGCGGCGGCACGATCGCGTTGGTGGTGCAGGACGCGCAGGACAGGATCTGCTCGTCCGGCTTGATCGTGTCGTGGTTGACACCGTGCACGATGTTCGGGACGTCGCCCTTGCCGGGGGCGGTCAGGACGACCTTGTCGATACCGGGGCGCAGGTGCTGCGAGAGGCCCTCGCGGTCCCGCCACTTGCCGGTGTTGTCGATGAGGATGGCGTCCTTGATGCCGTACGCCGTGTAGTCGACCTCGGAGGGGTCGTTGGCGTAGATCACCTTGATCTCGTTGCCGTTGGCGATGATCGTGCTGTTCGCCTCGTCGACGGTGATCGTGCCCTGGAACTGGCCGTGGATGGAGTCGCGGCGCAGCAGCGAGGCGCGCTTCACGATGTCCTGGTCACCGCCCTTGCGGACGACGACGGCGCGCAGGCGCAGGCCGTTGCCGGAGCCGGCCTTCTCGATGAGCAGACGGGCGACGAGGCGGCCGATGCGGCCGAAGCCGTAGAGGACGACGTCCCGGCCCTCGCGGCACTCGATCTTGTTCTCGCCCGTGGCGCCGGCGACGGCCTCGGCGGTGAACTCCTCGACACTCAGACCGCGGTCGTCGGTCCGGTACGTCGCGGCGAGCATGCCGATGTCGATCTGCGAGGGACCGAGGTCGAGCGTGGTGAGGGCCCGCAGGAACGGCAGCGTCTCGGTGACCGAGAGCTCCGCGCCGGCGATCTGCCGGGCGAACCGGTGCGTCTTCAGGATGCTGACCACCGACTTGTTCACCAAGGAGCGGCTGTGCAGCAGGACCGTCACGTCCCGCTCGCGGTGCAGCTTCCCGATGATCGGGATCATCGACTCCGCGATCTCCTCGCGGTGCTTCCAATTGGTGAACGAGTCGTCATTGACAGTCACAGAAGTATCTTTCGAGCTAGGCGGCGCTCATATGCTAACCCGCCCCTCATTTGATCTTTCAACCCCCCGCCGCGGTCGCCTCCCGCAGGGCCGCCCGGCACAGGGCGTCCGCGCGCCGCGTGGACTCCGGGAGGCGGTAGCGGGGCGTCAGGCGCAGCACGTGCGCGCAGGCGTTCGACAGGCTCACCCGGTGGCCCGCCGAGACGAAGACCGGCTTCACGCCCTCACGGGTGCGCAGCGCGCGGCCCACCTCTTCGGAGCCGTCCAGGAGCGGCGCCGCGCTCCCCCGTCCGGCGGCCGGGGCCTCGTACGAGAACGTGAAGGGGTTCTTGGCGACGCCCAGCGTGGCCAGGCCGGTCAGCACGCCGAGGTGGCTCGCGAGGCCGAAGCGGCGCGGGTGGGCGATTCCGTAGCCGTCGCAGACGACCAGGCCGGGGTCGGCCCGCAGCCCGGCGAGCGCGGCGAGGACCGCCGGGATCTCGCGGAACGCCAGCAGGCCCGGCACGTAGGGGAACGCCACCGTGCCGACCGCCGTCGACTCCTCGACCACGTCGAGCGTCGCGGCGTCCAGCACGACGACGGCCGCGGCGACGATGTCCCGCTCGTCGTCGTAGGCGACATCCACCCCGGTGACGTGTCCCGTGCCGGGCGGCGGGCCCTCCTCGTCGAGGACGACGCGGGTGCGCAGTTCGTCCTGGACGGCGCGCGCCGTCCGCTCGTCGGTGGGCCAGTCCGGGGGCAGTATGCAGCTGATCATGGTGCGGGCCAGCCTAGTTGGCGACGGGCGGAGTGTCCGGCATTAAAGACGCGTAAAGACTGCCGGAACCAGGCAATGTCAGTGCCTCCACCGGCGTGCCAGGATCGCTCCGTACCGAGGTGGACGGCGTGACGGGGGAAGTGATCCGATGACGGTCTTTCTGGTTCTCGGCATCACGGGGATCGTGCTGCTGGTGCTCTCGCTCGTCCTCGGCGGGGTGCTCGAAGGCCTCTTCGACGGGGCGGGCGCGCTGGACGGGCTCTTCGATGGGCTCCTCTCACTGCCGGTCGTCGCCGGGTTCGTGTCCATGCTCGGCTTCGGCGGGGCGCTCGTGCTCGGCACCACCGGCCTCGGCGCGGGCCCCGCCACCGTCGCGGGCGCCTGCGCCGGGACCGGAGCCGCCTTGCTGACGTGGAAGGTCACCCGCGCCCTGATGCGCGACCAGACCGCCCGCACTCCGCGCGGCGCCGACCTCGTGGGCACCCCGGGGTCCGTGGTCACCGCGATCCCGGCCGACGGCTACGGCGAAGTGCTGCTGCACCTCGCGGGCCAGCGCGTGAAGTTCGCGGCCCGCAGCTCCGTCGCCGTGGCGCGGGGCACCGAGGTCTGGGTCGACGCGACGCTCTCGCCGACCTCGGTGACCGTGCGGCCCGTGGAGCGCTGACCCGGGCACACGCCTGCGGGCCACCCACACACAGACCATCCCGAAACCGATCTGCCGTCCCCGGACGGCAGAGGGGGAATGCACCATGAGCTCAGTCCTGATCTCCGTCGTCGGAGTCGTCGTACTCCTCGTCCTGTTGGCGCTCGTCGTCATCACGCGCTACAAGGTCGCCGGGCCCAGCGAGGCCTTCATCGTGACCGGCCGGCGCGGCAAGAAGTCCACCGACCCGGACACCGGCCGGGTCATGACCGACAACAGCGGCCAGAAGGTCGTGGTCGGCGGCGGCGTGTTCGTCGTGCCGTTCGTGCAGCAGAAGTTCACCCTCGACCTGTCCTCGCGGCACATTCCGATCGCGGTGCGCGGCGCGGTCACGCTGCGCGGTGTGAAGGCGAACCTCGAAGGCGTCGCCATCGTGAAGGTCGGCGGCACCGAGGACTCGATACGGGCCGCGGCCCAGCGGTTCCTGGTGCAGCAGGACGGCATCGTCGGCTTCACCCAGGAAGTGCTGTCCGGCGCGCTGCGCTCCATCGTGGGGCGGATGTCGGTCGAGGACATCATCCGGGACCGCGCCGCGTTCGCCGGGCAGGTCGCCGAGGAGGCCGAGGCCAGCCTCTCCGGGCAGGGCCTGGTCCTGGACGCCTTCCAGATCCAGGACATCACCACCGAGGGCTCCTACCTGGAGGACCTGGGGCGGCCCGAGGCGGCCCGCGCCAAGCAGGAGGCGGACATCGCCGAGGCAGTGGCGCGCCGCGCCGCCGAGCAGGCGCGGCTGAAGGCCGAGGAGGAGATCGCGATCGCCCAGCGGACGTTCGCGCTCAAGCAGGCCGAGATCAAGGCCGAGACGGACGAGGCCGCGGCCCGCGCGGGCGCCGCCGGACCGCTCGCCGAGGCGGCCCGGCAGCAGGACGTCCTGTCCGAGCAGGAGAAGGTCGCCCAGCGCCAGGCCGCGCTGACCGACCGCGAGCTGGACACCAAGATCCGCAAGCCCGCCGACGCCGCGCGCTACCAGGCCGAGCAGGAGGCGGAGGCCCGCAGGATCGGCCTGGTCAAGCAGGCCGAGGCCGACGCGGAGCGGGCCCGGCTCACCGGTGAGGGCGAGAAGGCGCACCGCGCCGCGCTCGCCGACGCCGTGCGCCTGGAGGGTGAGGCGGAGGCCGCCGCGATCGGCGCGAAGGGTTCCGCCGAGGCGGAGGCGATGCACAAGAAGGCCGACGCGTTCACGCGGTACGGCGACGCGGCGGTCCTGCAGATGCTCGTCGAGGTGCTGCCGAGCGTGGTCGCCAAGGCGTCCGAGCCGCTCAGCGCGGTGGACAAGATGACGGTGATCTCGACGGACGGGGCGAGTCAGCTCTCGCGGACGGTCGCGGACAACGTCGCCCAGGGCGTCGAACTCCTCAACTCCACCACGGGAGTCGACCTCGCGGAGCTCCTGAAGAACCTCACCGGGGGCAGGACGCCGACACCGGCGCCCGCGCCCGTCGACGGCCGGATCGCGGTGACCGACTAGGCGGTTTCGTTTGGATCAGCGGGCGGACCGGAGGAAGATGCCGGCGATGTGGAGTCCGGCGAGGTAGATGGTCGCGGTCTTCTCGTAGCGGGTGGCATGCCTCGCCACTGTTTGAGGCGGTTGATGCACCGCTCGACGGTGTTGCGCTGCTTGTAGGTCTCGCGGTCGAAGGCGGGTGGCCTGCCACCCCGGCTGCCCCGTCGCAGCCGGTGGCCACGCTGATCCGCCGGGATGGGAATCACCGCCCGGATGCCGCGCTTACGCAGGTGGTCGCGGATCGCACGGGATGAGTAGGCCTTGTCCGCCAGGACCATGTCCGCCGCATCTTCGGTGGGCAGGGGAGGTGTACGCGGGTCGTTGTACTCGGCGTTCTTGGCGTTGCTGCCCTCGCCGAAGATGCACTCCTGGTCCTGGTTTTGCTGAAGATCGGTTTCCCCGGTGTCGAGAAGGAACTCGCGCCCTCCGACTCCGAGGTAGACCCACGAGTCGGTGCCGGCGGCCGGGACGTCTGCCGTCCATACGTGTGCGCGGATCTGTGTGGCGGATTCGGCTCCATCGGGGCAAAGGCGATGGATCTGGAGCCGCGCCTGGACACGCCCCTGCGGCGCGTGTACGGCGCCGACCACGACGACCCCCACCCAGGACCGCGGCCCGGCCACACCTGTCGTGAGCAACCTTCGCTGCGAGAGGTCAACATGTCGGCCACGTCGAAGGAGGCCCGGCGGCGGGTGGGGCTCGGCGCGTGCGGGAGGATCGCTTCGTGACCACTCTCATCCCGCCTCCCGGGCCCGACCGACACCGGGCGATAGTCAGCGAGGTGGCCCTCCTGTGGGCCGCGCACCACCCCGGGCCGTTCCCCGACGTGCCGTTTGATCACCGACACGATCTGGCGTACCTGGATCTCAACATGGCCGGCTGCGTCACGGCCTATCTCAGGAACGATGGAGTTCCGGGCCCGGACGACGTCGAGGTTCTCCGTGACTGCCTGCCGGAGCTCCGTGCGGCCGTGGCGCTGCTGGCGCGTTCGGCG
Source organism: Streptomyces sp. NPDC029674 (assembly GCF_044903205.1). NCBI lineage: Bacteria > Bacillati > Actinomycetota > Actinomycetes > Kitasatosporales > Streptomycetaceae > Streptomyces > Streptomyces sp. NPDC029674. Next base: position 364,835 of record NZ_JBJDPY010000008.1, on the reverse strand, counting down.
AAGTACCGAGAGGGACTCAGGGTCTTCAAAGGCTTGCTTGCGATGGCCGAACTCATCCTCGCCGATGGGGCGTAAGCCGGTCGCCGCCCGACCCACACGCATCGCAGTTTCCGCCGCACCAGCAGGGACGACCCAGCCCCGGTCAAGATCACTTGTCAATCAGTCAAGATCACCTGTCAGAGGGCAGTGGTAGCACGGCTATGGGGTGGCTGTCGGGGCCCGGTGAGGCGGTCGAGCCGTTCGTGGAGCGCCCGGTCGAGGCGGGCGCGGTTCTGGGCGCAGTGCACGGTGCCGTGTATCGGTTGGGACAGGCGGCTGGTGGCTTCCCGCAGGACGACTTCGGCGAGCGCGCTGCGGCCGTCGTCCTTGGGCAGGGCGGCGGCATGGCCGCTGGACGTCGACGGCCAGGGCGCGGGCGTGCCCGGTCAGCTGGAGCACGATCTGTTCGTAGTCGCGTGCGGTGAGACCCGGGTCCTTCCATGCCAGGACGGTGGTGACGAGCACCTCGTACCGGGCGCGGTCCAGGAGGAACGCGGCGTCGGCCAGGCCGTGGGGGCGTACAGCACGGTGTGCGCCGATGACGGCGCCTCCGGCGCCCTCGCATCTGCCATGAGCCCTCGCCTCGTAGGCGAGGGCTCGCCCGTGCCCCGTCTACTTCGTCCCGAGGTAGTAGCTGACCTGCGGCGGCTGGTTGTAGCCGGTGTTCTGCCAGGCCACGCCCGTGCGGTACACGGGGTCGTGCATCAGTGTCGGCAGCCGGTACTCGGTGGGATGCGGGGTGCTGTAGAGCCGCAGCGCCGTGGAGTCGGCGTTCCGCCAGATCATCTCCTCGCGCCAGTCACCGAGCAGGTCCGCGGAGAGCGCCGGGCTGCCCTTGGTCCAGTTGTTGGACTTGGCGTCCTGGTCGTGCCAGATGCGGGTGAGCTCGCTGTCGCCGTCGTACTTCAGGATCTGGCCGTAGCCGGTCTTCGCCGAGCCTGACCAGCGGTGATCGAGCAGTTCACGGTGGGCGTCGCCGTCCCACCAGATCGCGGAGTTGTACGAGGCGCCGCCGCCGAACGCCGGAATGCTGTCGCTGATCTTCTTGCCGGCCGCCGTGTAGAGCCCGCCGCCGCTCGACCAGCACTCGGCGCCTGCGTGCTGCCTGGCCAGGTCCGCGCAGATGCCGCGGCCGACGTCCGTGCCGGTCTTCTGGCCCCACAGGATCTGGCCTGTCTTCGCGTCGTGCATCTCGAAGCCGTAGGCGGAGTCCTTGTGTTCGTGCACGTTGAAGGACTCCAGGCCGGGGCGCGTCGGGTTCAGGTCGCCGACGTGCAGGGCGTCGCCGTGTCCCAGTTTCGTGGTCCACAGGCCCGAGCCGTTGTCGTCGACGGCCATCGCGCCGTACATGATCTCGTCCTTGCCGTCACCGTCGACGTCGGCGACCGCGAGGTTGTGGTTGCCCTGCTGGTCGTAGCCCTTGCCGCGGTTCGCCGAACTGTTGCTGTCGAACTTCCAGCGCCGGGTCAGCTGTGAGCCGTTCCAGTCGTACGCGGCGAGTGCGGTGCGCGCGTAGATGCCGCGGGTGAAGACCATGCTGGGCCTGGTGCCGTCGAGGTAGGCGGTGGCGGAGAGCAGCCTGCCCTCACGGTTGCCCCAGGTGTCGCCCCAGTCGGCTGCGGAGCCGCGGGCGGGTTCGAAGGGTTCGGAGTCCATGACCTTGCCGCTCGCTCCGTTGAAGACGGACAGGTATTCGGCTCCGCTGATGACCGCGCAATTGGCTGCGAGGTGCGAGGCGTTCCGGTCGCCGATGACGGTGCCCGCGGCGTCCTTTGATCCGTCGGAGGTGCGGACGGCCATCTCGGCCTTGCCGTCGCGGTCGTAGTCGTACACCTGGAAGGAGTCGTAGTGGGAGCCGCTGCGGACGTTGGTGCCGAGGTTGACCCGCCAGAGCCGCTTGCCGCTCAGCGCGTAGGCGTCGTAGACGGTCGGTCCGGTGCAGGTGCCGGAGTTGGCGACGTCGGTGGCGTTCGAGGGCGCCCATTTGACGACGAGCTCGTACTGGCCGTCGCCGTCCAGGTCGCCCGTTGAGGTGTCGTTGGCGGAGTAGGTGTAGGCGACGCCGTCGCGGGTGGTGCCGCCTTCGGGTTTCTGCAAGGGGATGTCGAGGCGTCCGGAAGCCCACACCCGGGCCTTCTCGCCGGGCTTTTCCGCGCCGTTGACGACGGCACGGACCTCGTACGTCGACGAGGGGCCGCCTCGGGTATCGAGGTAGTTGGTCTTGTGTGTCTCCTCGATGAGTTCACTGCCACGGTAGAGCTTGAAGGAGACGCCCTCCGGATCGTTGCCGAGCATCCGCCAGGTGACGAGCGTTCCGCCGTCCGCGGGCACCGCGACCAGGCCCCGGTCGAGGCGCTCCGCGACGCGGGCTGCGGCCAGAGCCTTCGTCGCCTTGTTGGCGGGCGCGGGCAGTGTGTCGGCGGCGTCCGCGAACCGGTCCAGGGCCAGGGAAGCGCCGGTGCCGACGAGGACGGCAGCGAGAGCTGCCGCGAGCAGCCGCCCTCTGCGGCGACGGCGGTGCGTTGCGGGTGGAACAAGGGACATGGATACCTCATGGGTCGGGGGCAGGGGCCGCTGGTGGTCGCCGCCCCTATGTAAAGGTTGTCGGTTCAACGGCCTACGGCCGGGCCGCAGGAGCCCTGCTTCAGCCACCGGTCACCCGCCGCCGACCGCAGACGGGCGCGTGAGCGACGAGGAAACCTCCGGCTCGTCGGCTGCCGTCCGGTCCCGGCCGTGATGCGCACCGGTGGGACGGCGAAGGTGCACCATGAACCGGCGGGGCAGGGCGGCGGGGCAGGGCGCGGTGGGAAGACCGAGTGGTGCAGCGGGCGGGCCGCACGTGCCCGTCGCGCGCGAAGGCATGGGAGTGGCGGCCCTTACGCGAACCGCCGCCCCCGCGCCGCCGAGTCCCGGTCAGTATGCGGTGGGCCAGCCGCCGCTCCACTTCAGCAGGTTGAGGCCGAGCTTGGAGGCACCGCCGTCATTGCCGTCGTAGTAGTGGTAGACGAGCAGGTCCTTGCCGCCGTCGCGCATGATGTCCTGCCCGCCGGGGCCGATCACGGATCCCTGGGACGCCATGACGACGGTGCCGCCGTCTTTGTTCATCGCGACGCCGTTGCGGTCGTAGTAGGGCCCGGTGGGGCTGGTGGCCCGGCCGACCTTGATCTTGTACGTGGAGGAGGTGCCGCTGCAGCAGGTGTCGTACGAGGCGAAAAGGTAGTAGTAGCCGTTCCGCTTGATGACGGTCGGGCCCTCCACCGCCCTGGGGGCCGTGGAGCGCGAGGCGAGCGAGTGGCGGGTGGTGTCCCTCGCGTACTGCTTGCCGGTCCCCGGGTCGAGGCGGATCATCTTGATCCCGCTCCAGTGCGAGCCGAAGGCCAGCCACCACTTGCCGTCGTCGTCGACGAACAGGTCAGGGTCGATGGCGTTGAAGTCGCTGCTGGCCGTGGAGGAGTAGACGACGCCCTGGTCCTTCCAGCTGCCCGGCATCCCGGTCGTGGAGGTGGCGAGGCCGATGGCCGAGGTATTGGAGCGGAAGCTGGAGACGGAGTAGTACATCAGGTACCGGCCGCCGTGATAGGAGACGTCGGGTGCCCACGGGTCGTTCTCGGGTGAATAGCGCGACCACCAACGAGGCGGTGAGGTGAAGGCGTTGCCGTTGCGGCTGAAGGCGACGCGGTCGGTGGAGGTGCGGGACTCCAGGTAGCCGTGGGTGGAGTGGAGCAGGTAGCGCCCGTCGGGCGCGCGGAGCATGGTCGGGTCGTGGACGGTGACGTCGCCGGTGACCCTCCCGGGGCCGGGGTAGGCGGACGCGCTCGACGGCATCAGGGTCAGCATGACGGCGGCGGGCAGGGCGAGGAACGAAGATCTGCGCAGAGTACGGTTCACGCGCTTCTCCTTCGGGTGTGGACGGATATGACATCGGCTTACAAACGACCGAGTGGCGCCCCCTTGTTCGGGGTGGAAGGCAACAGGCTTTCTGTGACGGGAGAGACGCTCGGGGAGTGTCCTGCCGCCTCCGGGTAGCACTCCCCCGTACGGGGGCCCGGCGCATCCCGCACCGGGCCCTGCCGCATACGAGTGGGGCCTCCATCACGCAGTGCTTTGGGTTCCGTTCGGCTCAGCCGTTCCGGGGCACAGGGGGCGTCCCGGCTTGTCCCCGAGCCGACGGGGTTCAGGCGGTGGGCTTCCAGTCGCCGAACCAGTCGGTGGTCTCCTGGGCAGCGGCCTGGGCGTCGGTCAGGTGCGGGCGGTCACTGTTGGCGGCGCCTGCACCCGGGCCCCCGTTGTTGTACTCGGCGAAACGGTCCTTCTTCCAGGAGAAGCCGCCCATGTCGGTCCAGGGAGCGGTCTTGACGGCCGCGCCGAGCTTGCTGTCGCGGATGGTGGTCTGCGGGTCGAGGGACGCGTCGCCGCCCGCGTGCCAGGGGCGGCCGAGGTGGAAGCTGCGGGCGGAGACGTCGCCGTCGATGGTGGTGCGCGTGATGAGGAAGCCCTTGCGTCCGGCCGGAGTGCTTGGCGCGGTGACATATCCGGCCGAGGTGCCGTTCCAGCGCTTCTTCAGGGTCAGGACGGACTTGTCGATCACCGCGGTGGCGCGGCCGAAAACGAAGTCGGTGTTGCCGATCACGTAGGAGTTGGTCAGGTACACCCGGCCCGTCTTCTCCTTGGCGGCCGTGTCCAGGAGCAGGGTGTCCTGGTCGCCGCTGACGATGAGGGCGTCCAGGCGGACCCGGTCGGCGGCGGTGCGCAGCGCCACGGCCTGCTGGTCCTTCAGCTGTTGGTGCCTGGCCTCGTCGAAGTCGTTGGAGATGGTGAGGTTGCGGGCCCGGAAGTCGTCGGCCTCCACGGCGACGGTCGCGCTGCCGCCGGTGCCGTAGGGGGTGCCGTCCGGCTTCTTCATGCCGGCGGCGTGGCCTTCGACGATCACGGTGTCCTTGCGGCTGCGGCCGGTGCCCTCGAACGTGACGTGCGGCTTGTTCGCGGGGACCTTGACCGTCTCGCGGTAGGTGCCGGGCTTGATGCGGATGACGACGCGTGAGGTGTTGCCCGCGGGGACGGCGTCGACGGCCTTCTGCACGCTCTTGTACTGGCCGCTGCCGTCCTTGGCCACGGTGAGGGTCCCCCGCGCGGCGGCCGCGGCCCGGGCCGCCGTCACCCCGATGGAAGGGCGCGGTCCGGCCCCGGACTTGAGGAGCGCGGGTACGTCGGCGGCCTTGTCGAGGGTGTAGCGGTAGTACGCCTTCGGGTCGAACGCCGTGCCGCCGCTCTCGTTGCGGCCCGTGGTGCGGGAGAAGACGTTGCCGCGCTGTACGAGGGCGGCGGTGCCGTCCTTGGTGACGGGGTTGTTCACGCCCTGGAAGTAGCTGTTCTCCAGGACCATTTTCGTCCTGCCGCGCGCGTAGTTGCCGTAGGACGAGGTGACGCCGGTGCCGGGGTCGTCCTGGAGGAAGTTGTTGTAGAGGTGGGCGTGGGCGACGTTGTCGGTCGAGGGGTTGCGCTGCTCGGTCTCGCGGAACCAGTTGTGGTGGATCGTGAGGTCGGCGGTGGCGTTCTCGGTCCAGCCGATGCCGAACGTCTTGTTGTTGTCGCTCAGCCTGTTCCAGGACACCGTCACGTTGGTGGTGTCCTTGCGGCTGTCGATCAGGCCGTCGGCCATGTGCCGCAGATCGTTGTGGTCGATCCACACGTGGTGCGCGCCGTCCATCTGGATGGCGTCCCAGTCGTGGTCCTTGTCGTTCCAGGTCCCTTCGTAGGAATCCCGGATCGTGAGGTTCCGGATGATGACGTTGTGCACGCCCTGGCCGAGGAAGAAGCCGCCGCCGACGATCTGCCCCGAGGTGCCCGCGCCCACGATCGTCTTGTCCGAGGCGACCTTGATCTCCTTGCCCTTCGGGTTCATGGGGATCGTGGCGGCCACGACGATGACGTAGGGCTCCTTCGCGGTCGCGTACTTCTCCAGGTCGGCGAGGGTCCGCACGGTGACCGTCCGCCCGCCGCGGCCACCGTAGGTGCCCTTCTGCCCCAGCGCGTGGACCGAGGCGAAACCGTCGGCCGCGTCGTTCGCCCAGGCCGGTGCGGGGGCGGCGGCGGCCCGCGGCTGCGCGTCCGCGCCGAAGACCCCGAAGGCACCGCCGTAGGCCAGGGCTCCCGCGGCGGCCAGCGCCAGCGGGACCCCTGCCACCAGGGCCGTCTTCTTTCTGCGGTGCCGGGCCCTGCCGTGGCTGTGCGGCTCAGTCATGCGTCGTTTCCCATCTGTACGTACGTGGGGGGCGCCCGTGAGACACGGGCCGCTCAACAGTTGCCGCCGGTTCGAGGATGGTTGCCGCGAGGACCGTGCAACCGAAGGTGGCGGGCCTCAGAGCGTGGCCCGCAGATGGCTCACCGTGACGAAGTGCATGCCCTTGGCGGTGAGAGTGCGCAGGATCTGCGGTACGGCGGCCACGGATGTCGGGTGAATGTCGTGCATCAGGACGACACTGTTGCGCCGCGCCTTGGCGATGACTTTCCGGGCGACCTTGGCGCTGTCCCGGTACTTCCAGTCCTCGGTGTCGATGTCCCACAGCGCGGGCGAGAGCGTGGTGGCGGCCTTCACCCGGGTGTTGACCGCGCCGTAGGGCGGCCGGAAGAGAGTGGGGGTCTTGCCGGTCGCTGCCTTGATCGCGGCGCTGGTGCGACCCAGCTGGGAGGCGGCCTGCCGGGAGGTGAGCTTGGTGAGGTCGGGGTGGTTCCAGGAGTGGTTGCCGATCTCGTGACCGGCCCTCGCCTCGGCTCGTACGAGTTCGGGATGGGTTGCCACGTTCTGGCCGACGACGAAGAAAGTGGCCCGCGCCTTGTACCGGGCGAGGTGATGCAGCAGGCTCGCGGACTCCGGGGCAGCCGGGCCGTCGTCGAAGGTCAGAGCGATGCACTTGACCTTCTTGCAGTCGGTGTCGTCGTCGGCGGAGGCGGTGTGGGTGGGCACGGCCGCGGGCGTGCGGGTGGAGCCCAGATCCAGGCCGTCGCCGGGGTGCTCGCTCTGCTTCTGGGCGCGCTTGCCGAAGGGGGACAACCAGGGCGTGGTCGCCGCCTCGGTGAGGGACACGACATAGGCCCCGGCCGCAGCGCCTCCCACGGCGCCCGGAGCGACGTGCACCCGGAGACCGCCGTCGGCGGTGAAGGACAGATCGCCGAGGAGGTCGGCGAGGTCCCTGGTGTCGGCAAAGGCCTCGTCAAGAAGGGCGGGGTCCACTCCCTCACGGCCCTTGAGCCGCTTCTTCAAGGCGGCGACAAAGGCATTCCGTGAGCCGTCGGCGACGAGGTCGAGCGCCGGGTGGTAGGCGCCGTCCTTCCCGTCGTACCAGTAGCTCTTGGCCGTCCGCGGGTTACCCGCCCCACTGCTGTCCAGGGTGGTGAGTCGAACTCCGAGCACGTCCCCGGAGGCGGCCAGGAAGCGGTGGCTGATGTTGAGCTCGCCGACCGCGGTCGAGTCGCTGCCGCACCTGCTGGAGCGGAAAGTGGCCAGGCGCTGGTCGACGTCCTTCTTCAGCGCGGCCGTCATCGCCCTTGCCCCGGGCACCTTCGGGTAGCTGACGGCAAACGGGCAGGAGCCGTGCTCACTGCTGTCGCTGACGATCTCCAGACCCTTGATCTTCGAAGGGTCGACCGCCGGGGCCCCAGGAGAGGACGGTCCAGCCTGTGCCCGGGCAGGAGAGGACTCCACGACTCCGGCGCCGTCGGAGCAGGCGGTCAAGGTGCATGCACCGAGGAGGAGAAGCGCCGTGGGAACAAGGATGTGAGTACGCATGCGGAGAACCTGGTGGGAAGAGGACGTGCCGGGCATCACGGAACGGACGCCGGTCGGCCGCCCTGCACCCGGAGCGCGCGGACGGCCGTTGTGCTCTCGATGTTCCAGGTCAGAGGCGTTTTTCAGCGACCCCCGGGGTCACCCTGAACAATTCTCGTCCCACAATCCCAGCTCTTCTCACCGCGGCGCGGGGCACACCTCCCGGTACGGGGCGTCGGGTACGTAGGTGTGCCACTGGACCCGGGTGAGTCCGCCACCCGCTCGTTCGCACATGGCGCGGACGGCATGATCCGGGGCGATGGGCAGCGCCTGCAGCGGGACGTGCGGGCCCGCGGCATAGACCGTGCCCCCGTCCCGCGCGAAGGAGAGGGAGTCGATCTCGTCACCGGACGTGGGCAGGTCGCCGCCGAGCAGCCGCTGGCCGTCGGAGTCCCACAGCCGCAGCGTGCCACCCATCCCGCCCACGGCGAAGGTGTCTCCGTCGGCGGAGAACGCGAGCGCCGTGACAGGCTCCGGCCGGCCCCGGGGCACCGTATCGGCGGTACCGGTCAGCACGCCCGTACGCCGCCGGATGCCGCCGTCCCACAGGGTGACGTGCCCCGTCTCGTCACCGACCGCCAGCCGGGTGCCATCGGGGCTGAAGGCGAGCGCGGTGACCTGCCGGCCGTCGGCCAGCGAACGCCCGGTGGCCTCGCCGGACGCCAGGTCCCCGTACGCGTCACCGTGACTGGCCAGCAGCCGGCCGTCCGGTCGGACCGCCATGGCGGTCTCGGACAGGCCGCGCAGGGTCCGCTGCCTGCGGTGGCGGGCGGTGTCCCAGACCTCGGCGCCGCTTTCGTCGGAGCGAACGGCCAGCAGGGTCCGCCCGCCGGGACCCAGGGCAAGGCCGGACGCAGGATGGTCATCGGCACCGGCGGTGTCGAAGACCGTGCGCACCTTGTGTTCCGGTACGTCCCAGATCGTGAACCGCAGCCGCAGCGAGCCGCGCGCGGAGGTGGTGTCGGCGACGGCGAGCGACCGGCCGTCCGGACTGAACGACAGCAGAGGGCCGGCGTTCTCCGGTGAGGGCATCGATCCGAGCCGGGCCCTGGCGAGCATCCTGCCGGTGCGCGTGGAGCGCAGCTCGAAGCGGTAGCCGTGGCCGGAGCGCGTGACGGTGGCCAGAGAGGTGCCGTCGGGGCTCAGGGCGGTCGCGTCCGCCTCGGTGTCCTGCCATCGGGGGCGCAGGCGCTCGGTCAGGTCGTAGCTGTGGACGGTGGCGCCGTCCAGGTAGTGCAGGGTGCGTCGCCCGCCCGGGGCCCAGGTCAGCCCCTTCACCTCCGCGCCGGACAGCGGCCGCTCGTAGGCGAGGGTGCCTCCGCTGTCCAGGCGCCACACGGCGATCTGCTGGTCGTCGGCCGTGGCGAGGAACCGACCGTCAGCGGAGAGGGCGAGCTGTGTGAACCCGGTGATGCCGCCGCTTTCGAAGTCGGCGACCGTGCGCCTGCCGGCCACGTCCCAGACGGAGATCGCCGTGCCGTGGGCGACGGCCAGCCGTCGACCGTCCGCGCTGAACTTCAGCAGGCGGGATCCGTCGTCCGCGCCCGAGCCGGTGCCGCAGACGGTGTTGTCGGCCTTGTCCCACTCACCCGTCAGCCGTCGGTGCCGGGCGGTGTCCCACACCTGCGGCCGGCCTCGGGCAGGGCACAGCGCCAGCAGCCGACCGCCCGGACCCACGGCCGTCATGCCCGTGCTGCCCGGGGCATCGGCCGAGAAGGCGGTTTTGGCGCCGTCGGTCCGCCGCAGCCGCAGCGAGCCCTCGTCCCCTGTGGGAGCGGTGAGGTACGCGCTTCCGTCCTCGGAGGCGTCCACCAAAGCGGCATCGCCGAGTTCGGCGGCGGGCTTCCCGGCGGCGAGGTCCCACAGCACCTCACCGTCCTGCCCGGAGAGGTTCAGGGAACGGGCGTCGGGGCCGGCGGCGTAGACCTCCATGCCGCTGGGCAGGCGGTAGGTCGCCTTACGCCGGTGGTCGGCGACACGCCACACCCTCACCGTGCGGCCCGCGACACTGACGAGGCTCCGGCCGCGGTCGGTGAGGAAGCGCCGGGCGTCACTGCCCGTCTGCGGATCCGTGAAGGTGTCCCGCTCCGGCTGGGCCAGCGAGGCCAGCAGCGCGGAACGGGACTCCGTCAGCGGGGCGAGCTTCCAGGACGCGACGCCGAGCAAGGCGGCGGTGCGGGGGTCACTGGCGCGCAGGCTCTCGGCGATCGTGGCAAGGTGTCGGGCGGCGGCCTTCGCGGATTCCTGCTCGCTCGTCCGGTCACGCTGCCAGGCGAGCAGGCCGGCCGCCAGCGCGCACACGAGGAACACCGAAAGTCCCACGGCGAGCGCGCGCGTGCGTCGGGCGGTCCGTGCCCCGGCGGCCCGCTCCGCGTCCCGGCCCGCCCCCGACGCGCGGAGAAAGGCCCGCTCCAGCGGAGACAGATCGTCGTCCTCGGCCTGTCGCCCGGTCTGCGTCACGGGGAACAGCTCCTCGGCCTGGGCCAGCCGGGTGCCCCGGTACAGGGCACCGGGATCGCGGTCCAGCCCGTCCCAGGCATGGGCGGCGTCGCCGAGCAGACGCTGCGCGTGCAGCCGCTCACGGCTCTCCTCGATCCAGCCGGCCAGCCGAGGCCAGCTCGTGATGAGGGCCTCGTGGGCCAGCTCCACCGTGTCGCCGTCGAGGGTGATCAGACGGGCGGCGGCAAGACGTTCCAGCACCTCAAGGGTGTCCGGTCCGGTCAGTTCCGCGCGGGACGCCGGGCGGCGCGTGTCAGGGGCACCCGCAGACAGCGGCGAACCCCGTTCGAGAGCGGAGCCGCCGGGAGCGATCAGCCGCAGCAGGATGCGACGGGCCGTCCGTACCTGCCACGCGGTCAGGTCGCCGTACACCTGCTCGGCCGTGGCGGCGATCGCGCCGCGTACCCCGCCCGCCTCCTCGTATCCAGCCAGCGTCAGCGTGCGGCCCCGGCGACGGCGCCAGGTCTCCAGCAGTGCGTGCGAGAGCGTGGGCAGCGCACCCGGCTGGTCACCGACCTCCTCGACGATCCGGGCGGTCAGCGCTCGCTCCACGTTCAGGCCCGCTGCGGTGGCCGGGCCAGTGATCACCTCGCGCAGCTCGTCCTCCTTCATGGGCCCGACCAGCAGATTGGCGCGGCTGACGGCCTCGGCCAGCTCCCGATGAGCGGCGCAATGGCCGTAGAAGTCACCACGCACCGCGACCACCACTCGCAGACGGCTCTCCGGCTCACGCGCGCCGAGCAGCAGGTCGAGGAAGCGATCCCGCTCCTCGCGGTCCCGGCAGAGAGTGAACAACTCCTCGAACTGATCGACGATCACCCATGTGTCCAACTCGCCGTCCTTGGCGAGGAGCACCTGTCCGTGCGTGTGCGCGGGCCGCTCACCGGGGGTGAGGACCCGGATCACTGCCGGGCGGTCCCCACCCCCGGCGTCCCTCAGCAACGGGACGAGCCCGGCCCTCAACAGCGAGGACTTCCCGCTGCCGGACGGGCCGAACACCGCGGCGAACCGGTGCGCGCTCACCAGGCCCAGCAACTCGGCGACCAGTGCTTCCCTGCCGAAGAACAGGTTGCTGTCAGTCGGCTCGAAGCGGGCCAGTCCACGGTAGGGAGCCCGCTCGTCGTCCGCCGGAGCGCGCAGCTCGGCCTCCGCCTCCCGCCAGCGAGCCTCCCACTCGTCCGGGTCGGCACCCAGCGCCTCCACATACGCGCGCACCACCCCGAGCGTCGGCAGCTGGTCGCCGGCCGCAGCCTGTGACAGCGCGGTCGTGGAGTAACCGGCGCGCTCGGCCATCTCCCGGTACGGCGGCTTTCCGGCCTTCTCCCTGAGCAGGCGCAGGTCGTGTGCGAGGCGCTGCACCGGGCCGGCGCTGGGGTCCACCGGTTTCTCGCGTCGGCCCACCTGGTGGCACCTTTCAATTCAATCTTCAAGCACAGGAACGGTCGCCCAACCTACGTTTGCAGCCACCTGGAGGCAATCCGGGCCCGCCGGGATGTGGGACGCGCCGTACCGGCTGATCGACGACGGGCGGCGGGACCGGACACGGGTCAGCAGATCCCGGCACCGTGCTCGCGCTCCGCGGCTACGGAGGATCGAGCCGTTGCTCCCGGACCGGACGCCGAAGCGTGGTGGCCGCCGGCGGGATCACCGTGAGGTGATCGATGCGATCGCGTTCAAGTTCCGGACCGGAACGCAGTGGGTGCATCTGCCGGAGAAGTACGGTGCCTGGCGAGGCGTCTACAACCGGTTGCGGATGTGGGCCGTCGACGGCACCTGGGAGCGGGTGTTCACCGCGCTGATGGCCTGGGCCGACGCCAATGAGGACCTGGCCCGGGCGGTGTCGGTGGACTCCACGATCGTGCGAGCTCACCAGCACGCGGCCGGGGCCCGCAAAAAGGGGCCCCGGGCGGCGAACCGGCCGACCACGCCATCGGCCGGTCCCGTGGTGGGCTGACGGCCGAAGTCCACCTCGCAGCCGATGCCCGCTGCCGGCCCCTCGCGTTCGTTCTGACTGCGGGACAGGCCGGCGATGCACCGGCCTTCACCGACGTCATGGCCCGCCTGCGTGTTCCCCGGCGACGTGGCCGGCCGCGCACCCGGCCGGACATGGCCCTGACGGACAAGGCCTACTCATCCCGTGCGATCCGCGGCCACCTGCGCAAGCGCGGCATCCGGGCGGTGATTCCCATCCCGGCGGATCAGCGTGGCCACCGGCTGCGGCGGGGCAGCCGGGGCGGCAGGCCACCCCGGCATCTTCCTCCGGTCCGCCCGCTGACCCAAACGAAAGCCCCTAGTTCGCCGTACGCCGCATCACGAGCGCCAGTGTGTCGTCCTGGTGGAGCACGTCGCTGAGCAGGTCCTCGGCCAGCAGGCCGGGGATCAGCTCGGTCGGTCGTGCGCGGTGCCGGCACAGGGCTTCCTTGAGCCGGGCCTCGCCCGCGATGGGGTCCCGGCGGCTCTCGGTGAGGCCGTCGGTGTAGAGGAGCAGCACGTCGTCGGGTTCCATCGTGGTGGTCAGCACGCGGTCGCTGCCGGGCAGCGGGAAGCCGATGCCCCGGCCGCGCACCTCGAGGTAGGTCGCGCTGCCGTCCCCGTGGGCGAGCAGGGCCGGCGGGTGGCTGCCGTTGGCCAGGGAGAGCTTGCCCTCGACCGGGTCGAGGCGGGCGAGGAGCAGGGTGGCCATGACGTTCTGGTCGAAGGGCGCCAGGATCGTGTCGGTCCGGGCCACGATGCTCTCCAGCGGGTGCCCTTCGAGGGCGAGGGTGCGGACCGCGTGGGTGACGGTCAGCGCGGTGCGGGTGCTGGTGATCCCGTGGCCGATCGCGTCGACGACGGTGATGTGGACGGTCCCGTCCGGCAGGGTGAACCAGTCGTAGAGGTCTCCGCCGGTGGGGGCGTCGTCGCTGGCCGGGGCGTAGTGGACGGCCAGCTCCAGGCCTTGGACGTGCAGCGGTCTGGGGCGCAGCGCGTCCTCCAGGGCGCGCAGGGTGCGGCCGTGCGCCGTGCGGAGCTGCTCGTCGCGCTCTTCGAGCTGTACGTAGAGGGCGAGGACCCCGCTGTTCGTCTCGGCCAGTTCGTGCTTGAGCCGCTGGTGTTCGTCGGCCAGGGCGTCCGCGCGGGCCAGCGCCGCCCGGAGCTCCTCCTCAAGGAGGGCGACGTCGGTCTCGCCGTGCTGCGCGGCCGCGGCGGGGGTGGCCGACGGCCGGCTCGCGGGCAGGCCGCCGGTGAAGGAGGGGCCCTGGCCGTAGGAGCCGGGGGCCGGCAGCGGCAGGTTCCAGACGACCGTGCCGTCCGGCTGGGTCCGCGCGCGCAGCGGCAGCCGGTCCGTGGCGATCTGCGCACCGGTGCTCTGGTGCGGCAGCCGCAGGGCGAGGGTCAGCAGGTGGGCGCCGTCCTCGCCCGTCTCGCGGCCGCTCAGGAGGGTGACGGGGCGGCCGCGGCCGAGGGCCGCGGCGGCCACCTCGCTCAGCGACAGGACGAGGCGCGCCCGGTCGTCGGCGGGCAGCCGGTGGCCGAGGGCGATGCTTCGTACGGTGTGCCGGAGGGCCGTGAGCGTACGGAGGGTTTCGCGGGTCATCTCATTCCCAGGTGGGGGCCGAGGGCCAGGATGGTGGCGTCGTCACGACGGCGGCGGTGGGTGTGGGCCAGGGAGGCCGCAAGGAGCACCGGGGGCAGCGTGAGGCGCGCGTCGGTGGGGGCATAGGTCCACCGGTGGTCGATCCCGTCGGTGTACAGGACCACGGTGGTGTGTTCGGACAGCTCCACGAACCGGCTCCTGGGCCTGGGGAGGTTGTAGCCGACGATGCCGGCGTGCCCGGTGAGCTGGCGGTGGATGCCTTGGGAGGAGAGGGTCACGGCGCGGACGTTGCCGATGCCGCAGAACTCGGCCTGGCCGCCGGTGGTGCGCAGGGCCGCGACGGCGGCGCCGCGGGTGTGCCGCAGCGCCTTGTGCAGTGCGGTGAGGATGTCGGCCAGCGGGGCGGCGGGGTTCGCCAGGAAGGTGCGTTCGGCGCGCTGGGCGGCCGTGGCGGCCTCGGGGCCGTGACCGAGGCCGTCGATCATCAGCACGGTCCGGGCGCCGTCGTGCTCGGCCACCGCGTACCCGTCGCCGCTTTCGTCCTCGCCGTCGGCGGGCAGACACAGCGCGCCCGGGGCGCCCGCGACGCGCGGCGTGTCCGGCGCGGCGAGGCGGGCGTGGACGAGCGTGCCGAAGCCGGCTTCGGAGCGGATGACGAAGTCGGTGGCGATGCGGCGCGCGGCTCCGAGGCCCGCTCCTATCGTCTTGGTGGTGCTGTAGCCGTCGACGAGGCTCCGGGCGACGTCGGGCATGCCGGGGCCGCTGTCGACCGCGACGACGTCCAGGCCGTCGCCGAGCGGCGACCGCTGGACGAACACGGCGCCGTTCCTGGCGTGCTTGACGATGTTGCTGGCCAGTTCGCTGGCCAGCACGGCCGCCTGGTCGGGCAGCGCGCCGGGCATGCCGCGCGCCGCCGACCTGGCCTGGTCGGCCGCGCTCTGCACCGCGCTGGGGTGGTCGATGGCGATGTGCAGAGTGCGTACCGCCGCTCCGGCGCTCACCGTCGCCCGTTCCAGCGCACGGCGGTGACGGTCGTGCCCCGGCCCGGGGCGGTCTGCACCTTGAACTCGTCCATGAGGCGGCGCGCGCCGCCCAGACCGTGTCCGAGGCCGGCCCCGGTGGTGTACCCGTCGATGAACGCCTGGTCGAGGTCGGCGATGCCCGGCCCCTGGTCGCTCACCGTCAGCCGCAGCCCGCGTCGGTCGCCCTGTCCGATGATCTCCAGGGCGAGGGAGCCACCGCCGCCGTGCACGTAGGCGTTGCGGGCCAGTTCGCTGGCGGCCGTGACGATGCGCGTCTGGTCCACGAGGCCGAAGCCGGCCCGGAGCGTCGCTTCGCGCACCGCGTGGCGCACCGCGAGCAGGTCCTCCTCCGCCCGGATGGCGTGCTCGCTGCGGACGGGCTCGGCGTCGGCACGGGTCTGGGCGGGGACGGTGCGCGTTTCTTCGAGGTCACCGTAGAGGGACACCACGGCTCCCCTTGGGTGATCGGTCCGGGCTCCCCTTGGACGACCGGGACGACGGCTGCCAGCCCAGCGCGATCATGCCCTGCTCCGCGTTGAGTGTGGTCTCCACACCGGACAGCTGCAGCCCCAGTTCGACCAGGGTGATGGCGACCGCCGGGCGCATGCCGGCCACTATCACCCGGGCTCCCAGCAGCCGCGCCGTGGTCGTCAGTTCCATGAGCGTACGAGCCACGAACGAGTCGATGATCTCGAGCCGTGAGATGTCGATGAGGATCGCGCGCGCACGGTCGGCGACGATGCGCTCCGTCAGCTCCTCGGTGAAGGCGATCGCCGCCCTGTCGTCGAGTTCGTTGAGCAGCCCGGTGACGAGCACGTCACCGAGGCGCAGGATCGGTACGCCGCTCAAGCCGCCGCTCACCGGGCGTCCGCGAAAATGGCCCGCTGTTCCGGCTGGTCCGTGAGCATCGGGATGGCGGCGGCGAGGGCGTCGGCGAGCGTCGCGCGGGTCAGGATGGGCGACAGATCGATGCCGAGCTGCGCGATGATCTGCGCGATCGGCGGGCGGATGCCGCTGATCACACAGTCGGCGCCCATCAGCCGCACGGCGTTGACGGTCTGCATGAGGTGGTGCGCCACCGCGGTGTCGACCGTGGGGACACCGGTGATGTCGATGATGGCGACCTGCGCCTCGTCCCGCTCGATGGCCTCGAGCAGGTTCTCCATCACGACCTGGGTACGGGTCGTGTCGAGCGTGCCGATCAGCGGGACGGCAAGGACCCGGTCCCAGATGCGCACCACTGGCGTGGAGACTTCCAGGAGCTGACGGCTCTGGCGCCGGATGATCTCCTCGCGGCCCTCGACGAAGATCTCGAAGGAGATGGCGCCCGCGGTGTCGAGGAGCCGGTTGATGAACAGGGCGGCTTGGTAGAGGGCGGTGACGTCGCGCGTCTCCTGCTGCACCGCTTCCAGCAGCGCTTCCTTGAGCGCCAGCACGGCCATGTAGGTGGCCGTGGGGGTGGCGCCTCCTCTGGCGCGGCGCATCGAGAGGTCCGTGATGGCCTGCCGCAGAGTGCGGTGCGAGGCCACCACGTCCTGGACGGGGTGGCCGGCCTCCAGGCCGGCGAGCAGCGTCTCGACCAAGGAGTCGGCTTCCTCGTTCAGCTCGTCCTCGGTGATGCCTGTCTCCAGGACCGCCTGTTCCGACTGAAGCTGCACCCAGCGATCGGCCACCTTCTCCCCCTGCTCGCGCAGGGCGGCAATGACGCGCAACCGGGCCTCGGGCTCACTGGTGTTCATTCCATCCACCTTAGCAATTGTTGTCGCACGGCAAATGTTAACCGAGGTCGACGATCATCCGAAGGCAGAGGCTACGACGCGTCAACTGCACGTTCCAGCGGCTCCGTTGCGTCGTGGCCGGGCCACGACCGTCTGCGAGTACCGGGATACGCCGGAAGTAAACCCACGCGTTCAGGCGAACGTCAGGCGGACTCCGCCGCGTGGTCGCCCGCCGAGCCGGGCCGCGGCGCGGTGCACTCCACCGACCTGTGGAACCCGCTCAATCCCTTGACCAGGGCGGAGCGCTCCGCGGGCCGCATCTCCGAGATGGCTTCGAGCAGCGCACTCTCCCGGCGGGCCCGGAGTTCGTTGAGGTAATTTTCTCCCCGGCTCGACAAGCGCAGTTCGAGCTCGCGGCGACTGGCAGAACTGAGGGACCGCTCGATGAAGCCCAACGCATGGAGGCGGTCGCACATACGACTCACCGAGGACGGCGCCGACCCCAAGTACTCACCGAGGGTGCGCAGGTTGATCCCCCGCGCACCGTCCAGGGCGTAGAGCACGCGCAGCTGCGACGACGACACCGGTGCCGTCGTCGTGATGTCCCTGCCTCTGCTCCACAGCACCTCGAGCAGTTCGATGACTTCCCGGGCAGCATGCGCGGCCGCATCCTGCCCGTCCCCGGCGGAAGTTTCGGAATCCATGCCCTCAACTGTGACACTTCGCAATGATCCTGTCAGTCGCTGAGGCATGGCAGGCCGACGGCTCCTTCGCAAGCTCTTCCCGTATCAGAACGACCGAACAGGAACAGGTGGTACCCGACAAGTGGACAGATACACGGCCGTGGAACGTGCGCTGCGCAGATCCGCACCGCACGCTCTCATCGAAGCAGTGCGGGACGCGCTCGCCGTCCACTACGCGGCCGACTCCGTGGAACTGCTCATGGCCGACTACGCGATGACCATACTCCAACCGGTCAACGCCCTTCCGGAAACCGCGACACCCGTGCCGGCCCACTCCGGTGCGGTCGGCCGCGCGTTCGGCTCGCAGGAACCCCGCGTCGAGACCGATGGCCAAGAGGGCCTGAGCACCGCCCACCTCCCCGTGACCGTGCGCGGCGACCGCATCGGCGTCCTCAGCGTGCGGCTGCCCGCCGAGGCCTGCGATCCCGCCACCGTGCGCGAACTCGCCGAGGTGGCCGAGGTGCTGGCCCACCAGATCGTCGTGGCGGAGCGCGACACCGACCTCTACCTCCAGGCCCGGCGGGCCGACCGGCTCACCCTCGCCGCCGAGATGCAGTGGCAGTTGCTGCCCGGCTGCTCCAGCTCGCGTCCCGAGTACGACATCGGGGCCCAGCTCGAACCGGCGTACGCCATCCACGGTGACAACTTCGACTGGTCGGCCTCGGCCGACCGGCTCACCCTCACCGTCACCAACGGGATGGGCGAAGGCATCCAGGCCGCCCTGCTCACCAACCTCGCGGTGAACGCGCTGCGCAACGCCCGGCGCGCCGGGCTGTCCCTGGCCGATCAGGCGTGCCTGGCCGACCAGGCCGTCTACGGCCACTTCCAGGGCGCGGCCCATCTCGCCGTGCTGCTCCTGCGCTTCGACCTCGCCACGGGAAACGTGGAGATCGTCGACGCGGGGTCCCCGAAGATGTGGCGGATGCGGGACGGCCGGCCCGAGCCCATCGAACTGGACGCGCAGCTTCCGCTCGGCATGTCCGAGGACACGCCGTACAGCACGGAGCACTTCCGCGTCCGGCCCGGCGACCGGCTCCTGTTCGTCAGCGACGGCGTCTACAACACGGCGTCACCGACGGGAGAGCGCTACAGCGAGCGCGCGCTCACACGCGCCATGACGAACACCCGCCTCCTGCCGCCCTCGCAGGTCCCGCGCGCGGTGCTCAAGGAGCTCTCGGGGTACCGGGGGCCGATCGACGCCGACGACGACGCGATGATCGTGTGCCTCGACTGGCGGGGCCGCGACTGAGGCAACGGGGCGTTGAATCCGCCGCTTTTCGGGCAAGAGTTCCTTTCGTACGACCATGACTCGGCTCTGCCGACTCGACGAAGGAGGAGGCTCATGCGGACACAGCACATACCGCTCGACACCGGACCGCCGGCTTCGGCCACCTTCGACAAGAGGCCGGAAGCGGTCTCCGACGCGAGGGACCTGACCCGTAGTTACGTCGCAGGACTCACCCCTGCCGTGGACGACGAGAACGCCGCGAGCATCGAGCTCGTCGTCTCCGAACTCATCACCAACGTGGTGCGCCACGCACGCGGCGCCCTGTGCTCGCTCCGGCTGCACGCCCGGCCCGGCGTCATCACGATCGCCGTCTCCGACGCGGATCCGCGGCCGCCGCGGGAACGGGCCCCCGACTTCGAGGGAGGCACCGGCGGGTTCGGCTGGCCCATGGTGCAGCAGCTGGCGAGAGCCGTGGGCGTGACGCGCGGCCCGACCGGCAAGACGATACGGGCGGAACTGGCGCGGTAGCACCCCGGCGCCCGGCCGCGTGCCCCGCGCCCCGCGTGGCGATGCTTCGATCATGGACTGGGAACTGCGTCACGCTGAGGCCCGCCGGGGACGGGCGATGGCTCGAGCACTTCTACCCGGCGCCGCGGGGCCGGGGAAGAGGCCTCGGCTCGGCCGTCCTCGGCCATCTCCTGGAGCTGACCGACGCCGGTGGCGCCCGGTAGCCTCGTGATCATGTTCATTCTCGAATTGACCTACACCGCGCCGGTCTCCGCCGTCGACGAGCAGCTGGCCGCCCACGTCGACTGGCTCGACCAGCAGTACGAGGCCGGTGTCTTCATCGCCTCCGGCCGCAAGAACCCGCGCGACGGCGGCGTGATCATCGCCGTCGCGGAGAGCCGCGCACGCATCGAGGAGCTCGTGGCGACGGACCCGTTCACGACGGCCGGGGTCTGCGAGTACCGGATCACGGAGTTCTTCGCCACGAAGACGGCCCCGGCACTCGCCCCGTACCGCGAGCAGCTGCCCGCCTAGCGTGCCGCTTCGCTCCGCTCCAGGCGGGCGATGCGCCCCTTCTCCCCCGCGGCCCAGCAGCCCCGGTCCCGGGCGCAGTCCACGGTGTCGTACGAGCCCGTGTCGACCGTGCGCCAGCTCCGGCCGCCGTCCGTGGTGACGTCGGTGCCCGTCGGGCCGACGGCGAGGGCCGTGGAGCGGCTGTGCGGGAACCACGTCACGCCCGAGCGGTAGGCGGGCGGCGGGCGCCCCGCCGGGTCCCAGCGGCGGCCGCCGTCGCGGGTGACCGCGGCCGCCTTCGGCGAGGCCTGGCCCGCGCGGTAGTCGCCGCCGACCGCGATGCCGTGCGTACGGTCGCGGAAGGCGAGGCCGAAGACGCCGCGGGCCGGGTCGCCCGCGGGGAGGGGCGCGTCGGTGGCCTTCCAGGTCAGCCCGCGGTCGGCGGAGTGCAGGACCCGCGCGCGCGGCGCCCCGCCGGTGGCCAGCCACACATCGCGCGGCCCCGAGCTCACCAGGCACTGGCCGCTCGCCGCGAAGCCGGCCTCGCCCTCCTGCGCGGCGGGCATCCCGGCGTTCGGCAGGACCTTCCAGGAGCGGCCTCCGTCGGCGGTGGAGAGGATGCGGAACCTGCCGTCGACGGGGTCGCTCATCGCCAGTCCGTGGCGGCGGTCGAAGAAGGTCATGCAGTCGTAGAAGGCTCTGGCGTCGGTGTTGCGGAAGGACTCCGTCCAGGTGGCTCCGCCGTCCTCGGTGCGCAGCACCCGGGAGGCCTCGCCCTCGCCGATGGCGAGGACCACCGCGCGGCGGCCGTCGAAGGCCTCGATGTCGCGGAACTCCAGAGCGGCGGCGCCGGGCGGGGAGACTTCGAGCCAGGTCCTGCCGCCGTCGGCCGTACGCAGCACGGTCCCCTTGGTGCCGGCCGCCCAGGCCGTGTTCCGGCTGACGGCGGCGAGGCCGCGGAAGCGGGCGTCGGTGCCGCTGTCCTTGAGCTGCCAGCGCGGATACCGGTCCGGACGCTGGGTCCGTTCGTCCGCACCGGCCGCTCCGGGCGCCGCGAGGAGGGTCCCGGCGAGCACCGCCCCGCACACTCCCGCGAGCACCGTCCGCCTCATCGACTTCGACTTCCCCATGCCTCTCATGGCGGGCGAAGCTAGCCGACGCGCCGGGGCTCGTCCAGATGGCCGGAAGGCCTCCCCCATGAGGTGGTGGCCGGGAACCGCGGGCGCCGCCACGGTGTCGCGGTGACAGAGGTCACTCGGTCTCACCCACCCTCCGTGTGCACGGATCCCGTCTTTCCGTCGTCTAGTCACATGCCGACCCCAGTCGTCCAGCAGTCAGTGAGGGAGCAGGCGTTGTCCACCGTCATCGAGCAAGCCGTAGAGGCCCGCCTGGTCGCCGCCGCGCCGCGGATGCCGACCATTCCCGCCACGCTCCACTACGACCGGCGGGATCCCTTCGCCGTGCGGATGAGCTTCCCCGCGCCCGCGACCCTCGAGGGCATCGAGGTGTACTGGACGTTCGCCCGCGAACTGCTGACCCAGGGCGTCGAGCGCGCGGTCGGCGACGGTGACGTGCGCGTGCGGCCGTACGGCTTCGACCGCACCGTCCTGGAGTTCCACGCCCCCGAGGGCACCGCGATCGTCCACATCCGCACCGGGGAGCTCCGCCGCTTCCTGCACCGCACGACGGCGCTGGTGCCGGTCGGCCAGGAGCACCGCCACGTCGACCTGGACCAGGATCTGGCCGAGCTGATGCGGGACGCCCTCTGAGGCGGCCCGCCGGGGGCGGGCCCCGCCCGGCCGCCCGATAAAACGTTGACACCCTCCACCGAGCTTCTCTACGGTGTACAACGGTTCTGTTGCCTTCGATAGGAGTAGGACGTTGCTCGTCTGAGGTCATGAGACACCGCGTCACGCAGCTTCACGCTGCCGTGCGCGCCGTGTGCGACCTCGGCATCACGAGCCGTCCCCGCCCCCCCGGCACAGGCCTTCTTCATTTCTCCGGCCTCCCCGCGCCGCGGTGTCTCGAACGCGTTGCCCCTGACCGCGCTCCACACCACGCAACCGCGAGGCCCGTATGTCTACCTCCCCCACTTCCATCACCTGTACGTCGCTCTCCTTCGCCTGGGCCGACGGAACCGACGTCTTCGACGACCTCCAGGTGGCCTTCGGGCCCGGCAGGACCGGACTCATCGGCGTCAACGGGTCGGGGAAATCAACCCTGTTGAAGCTCATCGCCGGTGAGCTGACGCCCACCGAGGGCACCGTGCGCGTCGCCGGCGACGTGGGGTACCTGCCGCAGAACGTCACCCTCGACACCCGGCTGCGCGTCGACGAGGTGCTCGGCATCGCCGCGACCCGCGCCGCGCTGCACGCCATCGAGGCCGGTGACGTGCGCGAGGAGCACTTCACCGCGGTCGGCGACGACTGGGACGTCGAGGAGCGCGCCGTCGCCACCCTCGACCAGCTCGGACTCGGCCACATCGGCCTGGACCGCACCACGGGCGAGGTGTCGGGCGGCGAGTCGGTGCTGCTACGCCTGGCCGCGCTGCTGCTGCGCCGCCCCGACGTCCTGCTGCTCGACGAACCCACCAACAACCTCGACCTGTACGCCCGTCGGCGCCTGTACGCGGCCGTCGAGGCGTGGTCCGGCGTCCTGGTCGTGGTCAGCCACGACCGTGAACTCCTGGACCTCGTCGACCAGATCGCCGATCTGCGGGACGGGGAGGTCAGCTGGTACGGGGGCAACTTCAGCTCGTACGAGGAGGCCCTCGCCGTGGAGCAGGAGGCGGCGGAGCGCATGGTGCGCGTCGCCGAGACCGATCTGCGCAAGCAGAAGCGCGAACTGGCCGACGCCCAGGTCAAATTGGCCCGCCGCAAGCGGTACGGGCAGAAGATGTGGGACCAGAAGCGCGAGCCGAAGATCATCATGGGGGCGCGCAAGCGGGCCGCCCAGGAGTCGGCGGGCAAGCACCGCATCATGCACGAGGAGAAGCTCGCCGAGGCCAAGGAGCGTCTTGACGACGCCGTCGAGGCGGTGCGGGACGACGACGAGATCCGCGTCGACCTGCCGCACACCCTGGTGCATCCGGGACGCACCGTGCTCACCCTGAGCGGCCTCGAACTGCGCTACGGGGCGCGCGTGGAGGGCGAGTTCGAGCTGCGCGGGCCCGAGCGGATCGCGCTCATCGGCCGCAACGGCGCCGGCAAGACCACGTTCCTGCGCACCATCGCCGGGGAGCTGGACCCGGTCTCCGGAGAGGCGAGGACCCACGTCCCGGCGCGCTTCCTGCCGCAGCGCCTCGACGTTCTCGACGACGAGCTCACCGTCGCGGAGAACGTGGCGGCGTACGCCCCCGACGCCACCAACAACCGCGTCCGGGCCCGCCTCGCCCGGTTCCTGTTCAAGGGGGCCAAGGCCGATCAGCGGGCGGCGACCCTGTCGGGCGGCGAGCGGTTCCGCGCGGCGCTCGCGGCGCTGCTGCTCGCGGAGCCCGCACCGCAGCTGCTCATGCTCGACGAACCGACCAACAACCTCGACATGGCGAGCGTGAAACAGCTCTCGACGGCCCTGGAGTCGTACGAGGGCGCGCTCATCGTCGCCAGCCACGACCTGCCCTTCCTGGAGTCCATCGGCATCACGCGGTGGCTGCTCCTGGACGGCGAGCTCAAGGAGATCACCCAGGAAAAGAAGACAGAAGCTGTCGGGTATTCCTCGTAGCTTCTGGTGCATGCACCAGGAAACGCATCAATACATCACCATCGACGGAGCCCGTGAGAACAACCTCAGGGAAGTGGACCTGCGCATCCCGAAGGGCCGGCTCACGGTCTTCACCGGGGTGTCCGGGTCCGGGAAGTCGTCGGTCGTCTTCGACACGATCGCGGTGGAGTCGCAGCGCCAGCTGAACGAGACCTTCACCTGGTTCGTCCGCAACCGGCTGCCGAAGTACGAGCGGCCGCACGCGGACGCCATCGAGGAGCTCTCCCCCGCGATCGTCGTCGACCAGAAGCCGATCGGCGGCCACTCCCGCTCCACCGTGGGCACGATGACGGACATCTACTCCGTGATCCGGGTGCTGTTCTCCCGGCACGGCACACCGAGCGCGGGCCCGGCGACGGCGTACTCGTTCAACGACCCGTCGGGCATGTGCCCGGAGTGCGACGGGCTCGGCCGCACGGTGCGCCCCGACTACGACCGCATCCTCGACCCCGCCAGGTCCCTGGCGGACGGCGCGATCCTCTTCCCGCCGTTCACCGCCGGGACCTGGCAGGGCCAGACGTACACCAACACCACCGAGCTCGACCCGCACAAGCCGGTCGGCCGGTTCACCGACGCGGAGCGGCAGTTCCTGCTGCGCGGCGGCCCCGGCAAGAAGAAGGTCAGCGTCGACAACACGGGGGGTGCGCGGGACATCGACTACGAAGGGCTCGCCGACCGCTTCGAGCGGCTCTACCTCAACCGCGACCTGTCGACGCTCTCGCAGCGCACCCGCGACATGGTGCAGGGCTTCCTCAGTGAAGGCGCCTGCCCGTCCTGCCGCGGGGCGCGGCTCAACCCGGCCGCGCTCGCCTCCCGCATCAACGGCCTGGGCATCGCCGACTGCACCCGCATGGAAGTCACCGATCTCATCGGGGAGTTGGAGCGCGTCGACGACGCGGTGGCGGGCCCGATCGCCCGCGCCGCCGTGGCCGCCCTGGAGCGGATCGAGGCGATCGGCCTCGGCTATCTCAGCCTGGACCGGGAGACGTCCACGCTCTCCGGCGGCGAGGGGCAGCGCCTGAAGATGGTGCGCCACCTCGGCTCCAGCCTCACCGGCATGACGTACATCTTCGACGAGCCGAGCGTCGGACTGCACCCGCGCGACGTGGGACGCCTCAACGACCTCCTCCTCCGGCTGCGCGACAAGGGCAACACCGTGCTGGTCGTCGAGCACGACCCGGACGTGATCGCGGTCGCCGACCACGTCGTCGACATGGGCCCGGCGGCCGGCGCGGCCGGCGGCCTGGTGGTCTTCGAGGGCACGCCGGACGAGCTGCGCAGGGCCGACAGCCTCACCGGCCGCTGTCTGCGGCGCGCCACCGGCATCAAGGAGCGCCCCCGCGAGCCGATCGGCGGACACTGGGTCAAGGGTGCCGACCTGCACAATCTCAGGAACGTGAGCGTGCGGGTGCCGGCCGGGGTGCTCACGGCGGTGACCGGTGTCGCCGGCTCCGGCAAGAGCACGCTGGTGTCGAAGGCGTTCGTCGGGGCGCATCCGGACGCGGTCGTCGTGGACCAGTCGTCCATCGGCATCTCGGGCCGCTCGACCCCGGCGACGTACCTCGGGATCATGGACACGGTGCGCAGGCTGTTCGCGCGCGGGACCGGCGCGAAGGCGAGCCTGTTCAGCTTCAACTCCCGTGGCGCCTGCGAGCGTTGCCAGGGGCGCGGGATCATCTACAGCGACCTGGCGTTCATGGACCCGGTGACCACGACGTGCGAGGCGTGCGAGGGGCGGCGCTTCAAGGACGAGGTCCTGCGGCTGACCGTGGACGGCCGCTCCGTCGTGGACGTACTGGAGATGACGGCCGATCAAGCGCTGGACTTCTTCGAGCGCTTCGACGACGCGTCGGTACGCCGCCGGCTGCGGGCGCTGCGGGACGTGGGCCTCACCTACCTCACGCTCGGCCAGCCGCTGAGCACGCTCTCCGGCGGTGAGCGCCAACGCATCAAGCTGGCCATGCAGTTGCACCGCACGGGCACGACGTATGTCCTGGACGAGCCGACCACCGGGCTGCACATGGCGGACGTCGACGGGCTGCTCGCGCTGCTCGACCGGCTGGTCGACGCGGGGAACACCGTCCTCGTCGTCGAGCACAACCTCGATGTCGTCAAGCACGCGGACTGGGTGATCGACCTCGGCCCCGACGGCGGCAAGCACGGCGGGCGGATCGTGTTCGAGGGGACGCCCGCGGAGCTCCTGCGCGCCGAGGGATCGTTCACGGCGGAGCACCTGCGACGCGCTCTGGGCGAGGGCGGTCCCCGCGCTGCATGATGTGCGGCACTGTCCCGCCACGTGAGGAGAGCAAGCCGTGCCCAGCAAGAAGGCCCTGATCCGCCGTCCGGGACCGCGCCTCGCCGAGGGCCTGGCCACCCACCTGGAGCGCGCACCGGTCGACACGCGGCTCGCGGCGCGGCAGTGGGAGGCGTACGCGGCGGTGCTGGCCGGGCACGGCTGGGAGACCTTCGAGGTGGAGCCGGCCGACGACTGCCCGGACGCGGTCTTCGTCGAGGACGCGGTGGTGGTCTTCCGGAACGTGGCCCTCATAGCGCGCTCGGGCGCCGATTCCCGGCGGGGCGAGACCCCGGGTGTCGAGGAGGCGGTGGGCAGGCTCGGCTGCTCGGTCAACTGGGTGTGGGAGCCCGGGACGCTCGACGGCGGCGACGTCCTGAAGATCGGCGACACGATGTACGTGGGCCGGGGCGGGCGGACGAACGCGGAGGGCGTGCGGCAGCTGCGGGCCGTCTTCGAACCGCTCGGGGCGCGGGTCGTCGCCGTCCCCGTGACCACGGTCCTGCATCTGAAGTCCGCGGTGACGGCGCTGCCCGACGGGACGGTCATCGGGTACGAGCCGCTGGTCGACTCCGCCGCGCTCTTCCCCCGCTTCCTTCCCGTACCGGAGGAGGCGGGCGCGCACGTGGTCCTCCTCGGCGGCTCGAAGCTGCTCATGTCGGCGAGTGCGCCGAAGAGCGCGGAGCTTTTCGCGGATCTCGGATTTGATCCGGTTCTCGTGGATATCCGGGAGTTCGAGAAGCTCGAAGGCTGTGTGACGTGCCTCTCAGTTCGATTGCGCGAGCTGTACGCCTGACCAGTAATGAGGCCTTTGTTGCGGCGGGGACGGGTGGCGTCCTGGCTCACAGCCTCTTTACGGCGGGTTTAACCTACGGCAACGTAACCTACGAGACCGTAGGTAGTGCACCGCTCGCACTGCTTGCCCGCACCGCTTGTCAGTACTCCCGTCCCTCTCTGGAGCCCCCGTGACGATCACCTCTCCCCACCTCGGCAGCACGGACAGCTGGACCGATGCCCGTCTGCTCTACGCGCTGGAGGAAGTGGTCGAGCAGGAACTCAACCGCCATCTGAAGGTGGCCAAGGACTGGATGCCCCACGAGTACGTCCCGTTCTCCGACGCCCGCAACTTCCCCGGTTTCTTCGAGGACGGCGAGGCGTGGGAGAAGGGCCAGTCCCCGGTCACCGACATCGGGCGCATCGCCCTGGTGGTGAACCTGCTCACCGAGGACAACCTCCCCAGCTACCACCACGAGATCGCCTCCCTCTTCGGCCGCGACGGCGCCTGGGGCACCTGGGTGCACCGCTGGACGGCGGAGGAGGGCCGGCACGGCATCGTGATGCGCGACTACCTCCTCGCCTCGCGCGCCGTCGACCCGGACCAGCTGGAGCAGTTCCGGATGGTGCACATGAGCGAGGGCTTCGAGTCGGACAACCGGCACTCGATGCTGCACTCGGTCGCGTACGTCGCCTTCCAGGAGCTGGCGACCCGCATCTCGCACCGGAACACCGGACACCAGTCGGGCGACCCGGTCTGCGACCGCATGCTGGCCCGCATCGCCACCGACGAGAACCTCCACATGGTCTTCTACCGGAACCTCCTGAAGGCCGCCTTCGAGCTCGCCCCCGACCTGACCATGCAGGCCGTGCGGGACGTCGTGGTCAACTTCCGGATGCCCGGCCACGGCATGCCCGGCTTCGAGCGCGCCGCCGCGCAGATGGCCATCGGCGAGGTCTACAACCTGCGCATCCACCACGACGACGTGCTGCAGCCCGTGCTCCGCTTCCTGAAGGTCCTGGAGATCGACGGCCTCGGCGCCGAGGGGCTGAAGGCGCAGGAGGAGCTCGGCCTCTACATGAACGGGCTGGACGCCGAGGCGTCCAAGTTCGACGAGAGGCTGGCGGCGCGCAAGGCGCGGCTGGCGGCGCGGGGAGCCTGACCCCGCCCCGCACAGGGCCTGAAGGGGGCGGGGCGGCCGGATTCGAACCGGCGTGTTCCGGTTTTGGAGACCGGCGCGACTGCCACTGCGCTACGACCCCGCCCTTGCGGGAGATCGTACGCCCCGCTCCCCTCGCCCCGGTCAGCGGTGGACGCTGCGCACCGCCGCGACGTCCGGCGCGACCGCGGGCGCCGGGATGTCCGCGCTCAACGCCGCGAGACGGCGCTTGACGCTCGCCGCGATGCCCCGGCCGAGCACGAACCGCGTGGGTGTGGGCGCGTGCTCGGCGGTGTCGAGGAGCCGGTGGGCCTCTCGGCTGCGCATTCCGGTGTGAGTGAGCACCAGGTGGGTCAGCCGGTGCTCAGTGCCCGCGAGCACGTCCGCGACGGCTCCGGCCGCCTCGTCGTCGAGGTGGTTGTCGGCCGCGCCGAGTGCTCCCGCGGCACGCACCCGGCCCAGGTCGAGCAGCTCCACGCCCGCGGCGACCGACGCGGCGACGAGCCGGGACGCGGCGCGCGGCCCGATGCCGTTGCTGGCGACGGCCAGCCGGTCGAGCCCGCCGTGCGGCGCGCGCTCCAGGGCGGCGGCGAGCAGCAGCGCACCCTCGTCGCCCAACCGCGCCGCCGATACGTAGAGTTCGCGCACCGCGCCCCGGGCGATCAGCTCCGCCAGCGGTACGGCGCCCTCCCGCCCCAGTGGGTTACCGCCCAGGAAGATCCGCTCGACGCGTCGCCCGGTGGCGGCGGCCGCGATGAGGGCCTCGGCGAGGGCGGTGAGCCCGTCCGCGTCGAGGCCGGTCTGGACGAGATCGAGGGTGCGCAACGCCCTTACGGACTCGATGAGTTCGGCCGCCGCGCGGCCACCCGACGGACCCAGCGGATTGCGCTTGAGCCAGACGCCCGTCACGACCTGCGGCGAGGCGCGCAGCTGGTCCGCGATGCGGCAGGCGCCGCCTGCCGTGATGCCGTTGCAGCCGAGGTAGAGCGTCTTGATGCCGCTCTCACCCGTACCGGCCGCCACGGCGTTCGCTCCCGTGTCGCCGAGACCGTCCGTGCCGAGCAGCAAGTGGCGTACGGGAGCAGGGTTTTGGGCCCCCCGCAGCGCGTCGGCGACGAGGGCCGCACCCTGCGCGCCGATCGCCTGCTTGCACAGGTCGAGCCGGCCGTCGGGCAGCGCGGTGCCCGCCGTGAAGTCGAGGCGTTCGTCCGCCGGACGCCCCGCCCTCAACCAGGCGAGCAGGGGCGCCAGTTCGGCCACCGGCCGGGGCACCACGCGCGGCACTCCGGCGGACGGGTCCTCGCTCACCACTGCACCTCCTGGTAGTCCTTGAGGAAGACGCCCGAGACGGGCGCGCCCGCCTCCCCCCGCACGATCGGGTCGTAGATCCGGGCCGCGCCGTCCACGACGTCGAGCGGCGTGCGGAAGCCCGCGCCCGCGATGCGGTCCTTCTTCGGCGCGGGGTTCTCGTCCGTGATCCAGCCGGTGTCGACGGCGCACATGTGCACGCCCTGCTCGGCGAGTTCGGCGGCGCTGGTGCGGGTGAGCATGTTCAGGGCGGCCTTCGCCATGTTCGTGTGCGGGTGCCCGCCCATCTTGTTGCGCACGGCGAAGCGGCCCTCGACCGCCGTCACGTTCACGATGTACGTGCGGGGGCGCGGCGACGCGAGCAGCAGGGGCAGCAGCCGGTCGCAGAGGAGGGCCGGGGCGAGCGCGTTGACCAGCTGGGTCTCCAGGACCTCGGCGGGGTCGAGGCCGCCGAGCCGTGCGGACCAGGAGTTCTCCGGCGCCGGGTCGGGGAGCAGTCCGGCCTCGTCGGCGTCGCGCAGGACGAGCGCGAGGGCGCCCTGTCCGGCGGCGCCCGTCACCGCCTGCGCCGGCCGGAATCCCGGCGCGCTCCGGGCGAGCGCGGGCAGCTCGCTGCGCTCCCCCGCCGCGAGAGCCGCGTACGACTCGGGTGGCCGCCGGACCGTCTGCGCCGCGTTGTTGACGAGGATGTCGAGGGGGTCGCCCGCCTGCCGCAACTCCTCGCACAGGCCGAGCACTTGGCGTGGGTCGCGCAGGTCGACGGCGAGCACGGTGAGGCGCTCGAGCCAGGCCTCGCTGCCCGGCGCCGCACGGAAGCGGCGCACGGTGTCGTGCGGGAAGCGGCTGGTGACGACGAGGTCGGCGCCGTCCCGCAGCATCATCAGGGCCAGCTGGAAGCCGATCTTCACCCGGCCGCCCGTGAGCAGGACCCGCCGCCCGCGCAGATCCGTGGTGAGCGCGCGCCGGGCGCGGTTGTCGGCCGCGCAGTCCGGGCAGAGCCGGTGGTAGAAGGAGTCGACCTGTCGATACGACGCCTTGCAGACGTAGCAGGGGCGCGGACGCCGGAAGACGCCACCCGTTCCCGCCGTCGCCAGGGGCGCGTCCTCGCGGCGGTCGCCCGCGCCGGTCGCGGTGGCGGCCATGGCGGCGGCGTCGGCGGCGGACAGTTCGGCGCCGCGCGCCTTGCGCCTGCGCAGCCGTCCGTCGCGGGCGAAGGACGCGGCGACCTGCTCGGCACGGAGCCGCACCGGGTCGTCGACGGGCAGCTCCCGCAGCCTGCCGACCACGTCGTGGAAGACCGCGAGGTCCGCCTCGCTGATCCCGCCGCTCTCACCCATGTGTTCCCGCCCCGCGTGTTCCGTGCTCGTGGTCCCGGCCGGATTCGAACCGGCGTATCCGCCTTGAGAGGGCGGCGAGTCTGCCTCTGCTCTACAGGACCCCCGGCGCACGCCCTGATCGTAATCAAGGGCGCGCGCCTGTGTCGCATGGGTTTTCCCGGGCGGCGCTCACCGAATCAGGAAGCGAAGACGGTACTGGCCAGGACCACGTGGACCGCGGTGCCGCCGAGGATGCTCAACAGGGCGTTGCGGCGCCAGAGATGGAGGCCGACGGTGACGGCGACGGCCGCCGTCGGGGCCAGGGCGGAGGCGCCCGCGCGGGGGAGGTCGCGAAGGCAGTAGAGGACGAGGATCACCATGACGCCCGCGGGCATGCGGGCGGCGAGGTACTGGACGGTGCCGCTCTCGCGCAGCGGGACGAGGGCGGCGAAGGGCAGGGCGCGCAGGGCCCAGGTGACGGCGGCGGTGACGAGGACCGCGGCGATGGCGTACCGGGCGTCAGGCATGGCTCGGCGCCCTCCGGGTGACCAGGTGGCGGGCCAGGAGCCCCGCGGTGAACAGGGCGAAGGCGGCCAGGAGCAGCTCGCCGGGGAAGACGAGGCGGGCGAACAGGGCGCTGAGCACGGCGAGTACGGGCGTGGGCAGATCACCGCGCAGGTCGCGTACGGTGTCGACGGCGAGCACGGTGAACAGCGCGGTCAGCGCGAAGTCCAGGCCCCTGACGCTGTCGGGGATGAGTGAGCCGAGCAGCGCGCCGGCGACCGAGCCGGCCACCCAGTACAGGTGCAGGAGGAGCTGCAGTCCGAGGATGCGCCGGCCCGGCCAGGAGCGGGCCTGCTCCCCCGAGGTCAGGGCGAACGCCTCGTCGCTGAGCGCGAAGGTCCCGTACGCCTTGCCGGCCCGCCCTTCGATGCGGTGCAGCGGGTAGGACAGCGCGTAGAACACGTGCCGGACGTTCACCATGAAGGCGGCCACGGCGATCGAGGCCAGCGGGGCGACGGCGGTGACCATGCCGATGAGCAGGAATTCGAACGAGCCCGCGTAGACGAGCGCGGCGGACAGGCCCGCCCACCACCAGTCGAGCCCGGAATGGGTGACGAGAGCCCCGAAGGCGAGACCGAGCGGCAGGAACGCGAGCCCTACGGAGGCGGTGTCCCCGAACGCGGTCCGCAGCCCCGAGCGTGGTCGGGAAGCCGGGGCGGGGGTGGAAACGGGAGGGGCGTCGGCGACGGGTGGTGCTATTCGCATGCCGACATGTTATGAAGATCCACGCCTAATTTGATTGCCGATAGTGGCTCTATGATGGGCCCGTGAGCAATGAAATTCGCCTTGACGCCCTCGACCACGACATTTTGTTTCACCTGCGCCAGGACGGCCGTCTCACCAACGTCGAGCTGGCCAAACGCGTGGGCCTGACCGCGCCTCCCTGTCTGCGCCGGGTCAAGCGTCTGGAGGAGGCGGGCGTCATCGCCGGCTACCACGCCGTCATCGACACCGCGGCGCTCGGCCGCGGCCTCGAAGTCCTCATCGACGTCGAGGTCAGCGCCAACGACCGCGACACGTACCTCGAGTTCGAGGAGGTCGTGGCCGCCTACGAGGAGGTCATAGAGGTCCGGCGGATGTTCGGCCGCCCCGACTATTTCATCCGCGTCGCGGTCGCCGACCACGCCGCCTACGAGGCCTTCCTCACCGGCAAGCTCACCGGCCTCCCCTGTGTCCTGCGCGTCGACTCGCACCTGACGATGAAGACGGTCAAGCCGGGGCCCTGACCCGGGGCACACGATTTACGAACGCTCCTCGCGGTGCAACTGTGGGCACCGGGGGTGGAACCCATGGCGCAGACCCATGAGTGGATGTTCTACGAGGTCATGTGGCGCAGCTGGGCGGGAAAGGGGCAGGTGCCCTATCCCGTGCCGTGGTGGGCGCAGCAGGCCTTCCGGCACTGGAGCGACGACTTCGACTCCGGGACGTACGAATCGAAGGAGGCCGCCCTGGCCTCCAACGCCCTGTACCGCTACTGGCACATGGTGGGCGTGAAGGACCACCGGCAGGAGTCCCTGATCGGGCAGGCCGGTGAGATCGAGCCGGTCTACGACAAGTACTGCCTGTTCTTCTTCCTGTACGACCCTGCGACGGGCGCCCTGCACCTGCCGCAGCTGTCCGACGGCGGCACGGTGGCGCAGCGCATGGAGGCTCCGCACCTGCCGGTCGTCCTCACGGACTTCCGCGCGCCGGACGGCGTCTCGTTCGTGCAGCGCACCTTCGCCACGGCCGTGGGCGCGCGGCAGCGTGACCTCGTGGTGACGCGGGTGACGGTGGGCTCCGCGACCGGGCGGCCGCGCGAGGGCTGGCTGTGCGCGGCGATCATGCCCGCGGGCCCGAGCGGTTTCCAGCGGCACGACCGCAACGGCCGGCAGATCACCGACCGGAGGCTGACATTCCTGCGGCATCTGCCGCTGGAGAACCGGGTCGAGACGAACAGCGGCTGGGGCCCCGTGTTCGACACGCCGCCCGAGCAGTACGGCGTGTACGGCAACCCCGACTTCAGCCACGATCCGGGCTCCTATCTGACGCGCAGCCCGTTCCACGACCTGGTGACCGGCGGCAAGCTGAACGGTGTGGCGCAGGCGCAGGACCAGGTCGCGGGGTTGTGCAGCGCGGCGTTCGCCTGGCCGTACCGGGTCGTCGACGACGAGATGTTCGAGCTGGACGTGCGGCTGCCCGTCGACCTGTACAGCGGTGCCGACGACCTGGCCGAGATCCGGGCCACCCCGGCCGCCGAACTGGAGGAGGCCAACCGGGCGTTCTGGACCTCGAAACTGACCGACCAGGGCGTGCAGCCCGAACTGCCGCGCCCGGTTGCCCACTTGACGGACCTGTTCCGCGAGTCGCGTGCGCAGCTGCTCATCCTCTCCGACCACGGGGAGATCCATCCGGGCCCGACGGTCTACGACTCGTTCTGGATCCGTGACTCGTCCGTCGAGGCCACGGCCTGCTCGCTGGTGGGCGACGCCGCGCTCGCCGAGCACCAGCTGGGCACGCACTACCCGCTGAAGTTCAACCGTGGCACGGGCCGCATCGGGCCGTGCGCGGAGTACGGCTTCTACGGCGGTCCGCATGAGCGGGACGACCGCGAGTGGGACAGCAACGGCCAGGCGCTCTGGGCGATCGGCCGCCTCGACCGCACGAAGGGCCGCGCCGCCGCGTTCGGGACGAAGCTGTACACGCCGTACGTCGTCGACGGCGCGCGCTGGCTGCGCGACAACCGTGACCAGTACGGGCTGCTGCACAGCGGCTGGAGCGCCGAGCACCTGGGCGAGCGCGACAAGCCGCACTACTGGGACGACCTGTGGGCGCTGGCCGGTCTGTACGAGGCGGCGCGGCTCGCGGAGCGCATCGGCTCGCCCGACGTGCCGGAACTCTGGGCCGCGTTCGACGACGTGAAGCGCGCGACGGCGGCCTCGGTGCGGTGGGTCCTTGCGGAGCAGCGCAGGCGCGGTGCCTGGGAGACGTACATCCCGACCGGTCCCGGTGACGTCGGGCGGCTCGACTCGACGATGATCGGAACCGCGGCGTTCTTCCATCCGCTGCGGCTGCACATGGGCAGCAAGCTGGGCACGGACATCGACGCGGCGGCGCGCTGCACGCTCGACACCATGTACGCCCACTTCGTGTCGGGCGGCTACCGGCACGAGGCCGCGTGGAACGCCTTCGGCCCGTACCTCACCACGCAGTTGGCGCACGCGTACCTGCTGGCGGGCGCCCCGGGGCGGATGGACGAGCTGCTCGGCTGGATCGTCGGGGCCGCCTTCCCGCGGACCGAGGAGCGGGCGGTGGCGCTCGGCGCGTGGAACGAGCAGCACGCCTTCACCATCGCGTCGGACTTCCAGGAAGTGCCGTCCCGGCACTGGTACATGGGCGACATCCCGCACGGCTGGGCCGCCGCCGAGTATCTGCTCCTGATCCGCGACATCCTGCTCTTCGAGGCGGACGAGGACCACGACCCGCATGTGTACATCGCGCCGGGCGTACGGCCCCACTGGGTGCCGGACGGCGACACGGTGGCCGTCGAGTCCGCTCCGACGCTGTTCGGTGAGCCCTTCGGGTACCGGCTCACGCACGACGCGGGGAAGCGGGCGGTGACGGTGGAGGTGACGGAGGCTCCGGCTCAGGTGCGGTACGTCTACCCGTGCCGGTTCGGAACGGTGCGGTCGGTGTCGGCGGACGGGCGGGACCTGCCCGTCACCGGTGACGACGTGCAGGTGCCCGCGGGGACGCGGCGGTTCGTCGTGACGTACGCCTGATAGCTCGTCCTTGAACCCGCGGGCTCGGAAGGAGCCCGCGGGGCCGGGAATCAGGTGGGGTCAGGCACGGGATTCGTCAGGCACGGGATTCGCGTCTGAGGGCGTACCGCTCCTTCTCGGAGAGGCCGCCCCAGACGCCGAACCGCTCGTCGTTGGTCAGTGCGTACTCCA
The DNA here is from genome assembly GCF_044903205.1 of Streptomyces sp. NPDC029674. Lineage (NCBI taxonomy): Bacteria > Bacillati > Actinomycetota > Actinomycetes > Kitasatosporales > Streptomycetaceae > Streptomyces > Streptomyces sp. NPDC029674. The sequence goes on along the minus strand of NZ_JBJDPY010000008.1, from coordinate 330,058 downwards.
GGCAAGCCGTGCGCATCTCGCACATCCGGCAGATGTCCTTCGCCTCGCGCACCGAGCTCCCGGGCTCGGGGAAGAAGAAGTCGGCGCCGGTCTGGGCGCACAGGGCCTGCTCCTGCCAGGCGAGTTCCGGCTCGGCTGTCATCTCGATCTGCATGCCACCGATGGTGTCCCACCGCGCGAAACAAGCAATCAACGAACGATCAACGAACGACTGGTCGGCCGTTGAGCGCCTGTGCCCCGCAGGGGACTGCCCATCGGTGGACACGGCGAAACCGTGTGGTCCCCTCTCCTTCCCCGCTACTCGGCCTGCTCCCCGGGAGGCGACGGCTGCAGGACCGCGAACCGTGCCCCCGCCGGGTCCGCGAGCTTCGCGAAGCGGCCGACGCCCTCCATCGAGAGGGGCTCCATCCGCACCTCGCCGCCGCACCGCCGGGCCGTGGCAGCCGCGCCGTCGCAGTCGTCCACCTGGAAGTACGGCAGCCAGTACGCCTCGTCCTCGGAGGGGTCGCTCGCCAGCGGGACCACGCCGCCGAACATGTCGTCCGCCGTGCCGTCCGCGGGGTGCACCATCGTGTACGTCCCGCCGGGGAAGGCCGCCTCGGTGGTCTGCCAGCCGAACACGGAGGCGTAGAACCCGAGGGCGGCGGAGACGTCCGGGGTGTACAGCTCGGTCCAGACCAGCCCGCCCGGCTCGTTCAGGAGATCAACGCCCTTCAGCTCTCCTTGCTGCCACACGGAGAACGGGACGCCGGCGGAGTCGGTGAGGCCCGCCATGCGGCCGAGGTCGAGGATGTCCACGGCTTCGTAGAGCGAGCCGCCGCCGGCCTGCTCGGCCGACTTGACCGTGGCGTCCACATCCGGCGTCCGGAAATAGAGCGTCCAGGACGGAGCGGCCTCTTCCGCCGGCATGGCCATCGCACCCGCGACGGTCCGGCCGGCGAGCTGATACTGGCTGTAGCCGCCGACTTCCGCGGGGCCCCGCTGGAGCTCCCAGCCGAACAGCTCGCGATAGAAGGCACTGACGCCGTCCAGGTCCGGCGCGCACGAGTCCACCCAGACGGGGGCTCCCGTGAGAAAACGGTTATTGAGCATGATCGACTCCTTTGTCGCATCTCTCTTCCGCACTCCTGAGTCTGGCACCCGCCACTGACAATGCACCCTGCCGTCGGTACCACCACCTCTGACGTCGTCATCTGGTGAACGGACAACATTTGTGAGAGCGCTCTCAGTCACAACTCTTGACGCCGCATTCCGGCGTCGGGACAGTGGTGCACCACCTCGGGGCGGCCATGCCCCCTCCCCCCACGCAACCGCGCAGGAGACCTTCCGTGATATCGCGTCGAACGTTCCTGACCTCCACAGCCGGCGCCGCGGGCGCCCTCACCTACCCCGTCTGGGGCAGCGCGCTCAGCCCCGGCGCGCGGGCGGGCGGCACGGCCGCCGCCCCCGCCACCTGCGAGCTGGCCCTCGCGAACAAGTCGCTCCCCGGTCAGGTGCGCGCCTACGTCACCGGGCACGAGCAGGGCACCGGCCGCTGGGTGCTGCTCAAGCCGGACGGCGGCGTCTACCGCCCCGAGTCGCCCTCGGCGCCGCAGACCCCGCTGCCCGTCGACTGCGCCATCCCGCTCGGGGCCGCGGGGTCGGCACCGAGGGTGCTGACGCTGCCTCAGATGTTCGGCGCGCGCGTCTACTTCGTACGCGACGACAAGCTGGACTTCTTCCTCAACCCGGGCCCGGCGCTGGTCGAGCCCGCCTTCGCCACCCGGGCGGACCCCAACTACGGCAGGACGTGGTCGTTCTGCGAGTTCACCTTCAACCCCCAGCAGCTGTACGCCAACATCAGCTACGTCGACCTCGTCACCGCGCTGCCCATCGGCCTGACCCTGGAGGGCGACGCCAGGCACACCGTCGCCCCGCTGCCGGACGGCGCCGTCGGCAGGATCGCGGCGGACCTCGCGGCGCAGGCGGCGAAGGACGGGCAGCCCTGGGACAAGCTGGTCATCCGGGGCGACGACGGGCGCGTGCTGCGGGTGATCTCGCCGCAGAACCTCATGGCGCCGTACTTCGACAGGCCGGACCAGATGCCGTTCCGCGACGTGTGGAACGGCTACATCGACAAGGTGTGGGAGAAGTACCGGAGCACTGACCTCAAGATCGATCTGCAGGGCGGCCGGGGCGTGTTCACCGGGCGCGTCAGCGGCAACGTACTGACGTTCAACGGCGGCCACTCCTTCACCAAGCCCACCTCGAAGGACATCTTCACCTGCAACCACGGCCCGTTCGCCAACAACCCGGGCGACCCCGACGACAAGAAGGGCCTGCTCGCCCGGCTCGCCGCCGGGTTCAACCGCAGCATCATGCTCACCCACCCCCAGCAGCCGAACGGGACGAGCTCGGCGGACTACTACCGGGACGCGGTGACCAACCACTGGTCACGGGTGGTGCATGCCAACTCCCCCATCGGCTACGCGTTTCCGTACGACGACGTGCGCCCGGACGGGCAGCCGGACGTGTCGGGGGCGGCGCACGACGGGAATCCGCGGCGGTTCACGGTGAGCGTGGGCTCCTGACGCACACCGCAGGTCCCCGTCGGACGAGCCGGTCCCGGCGGGCCGGTCACGCCGAGGCCCTGCGCACCAGGGACGTCGGCAGGACCACACCGGCCGGCTCGGCGACGGGCTCCGCCCCTCCCCTGCCGCGCAGCAGCATCCCGGCCATCAACCGGCCCATCTCCTCAATCTCCTGACGGACCGTCGTGAGCGGTGGGTCGGTCTGCTCGGCCACCGGAAGCATGTCGTCGAACCCGACCACCGCCACGTCGTCCGGCACCCTCCTGCCCCGCTCGCGCAGCACGCGGAGGGCGCCGGACGCGGTCAGGTCGCTGGCCGCGAAGACGGCGTCCAGATCCGGTACGCGGTCGAGGAGTTCCCGCATCGCGCGCTCGCCGCCGCCCGGGGTGAAGTCCCCCTCGGCGATCAGCCGCGGATCGACGTCGCCCAGCACGTCGCGGTACCCGTCGAGCCGGTCGACCGCGGACGTCTGGTCGAGCGCCCCGGTGATGTGCGCGACGCGGCCGCGGCCGAGTCCGACCAGATGGCGCACGGCCTCGCGCGCGCCGCCGCGGTTGTCGCAGTCCACGTACGCCGCGCTCGGTTCGCCCGGCCCCGGCTGCGGCCACCCGGGCCGGCCGCCGAACACGGTGGGCACCCCGGCGCGCCGGATGATGCCGGGCAGCGGGTCGTCCAGGTGCAGCGAGAAGACGAGGGCGCCGTCGACGTGACCGCCCGCGAGATAGCGGCCGACCCGCTCGTGGTCGTCCCGCCCCTCGGTGAGCAGGAGCACGAGCTGATTGTCGTTCGCCGTCAACTCCTTGCTGATGCCGCGCAGTTGGAGCGCGAAGAACGGGTCGGCGAAGACGCGCGTCTCCGGCTCGGCGATCACCACGGCGACCGCGTCGTGGCGCCGGGTGACCAGGCTGCGGGCGGCGCGGTTGGGAACGTAGCCCAGCTCGTCGACCGCGTGCCGCACCTTCTCGGCGAGCGCCTCCCGCACCCCTGGGTCGCCGTTGACGACTCGCGAGACGGTGGCCCTGGAAACCCCGGCACGGGCTGCCACGGCCTCCAGGGTCGGGCGCGGTTCCTCGGTCACCTCGGTCACTCCTCCCTGACGATGTCAGGAGGCATCTTCCCGTATCGGCTCCACGGACTCCCCGGGAGGGCGAAGTCGTCGCCGGCCCCGTCGGGTTGAGCGGTCCTGCCTTCCGGGCCGGGAGCCGCGCTACGCGACCTTGGGCCCGCAGCGCATGCCGATGTAGACGCAGCCCGTGCCGTCCCCCAGCGTGGAGAAGACCACGGGCATGTAGTCCTCGCTGAACGCCGCGCCCACCCCCGTGCCGGCGAAGACCGTGTCCGTCACCGGTACCAGGTCGATCTCCAGGGGCTCGGAGAAGTCCTTCATGCCGTCGACGAACTCGTACACCGCGTGTGCCGCGCCGTCCCGCTCCGTCACGGTGATGACCACGCCCTCGCGCCGGTAGGTGCCGACGAGCGGGGCGAGGTCGACCACGGGAGGCTCGGCGGGCGGGGCGAAGGGCTCCGGCATCGTCACCCCTGCCAGCTCGGCGAGGAGTTCCCGGTACAGCGCCGCGTACAGCTCGCGCGCGCCACCGCCGTTGGTGAGCAGCGCCACCGCGACGCCCGCCGACGGCACCACGCGCAGGTACCCGTACTGCCCGATGGAGGCACCGTCATGGCCGAAGCCCTGCACCCCGTCCCAGTCGTAGAGGGTCCAGCCGAGCCCCCAGCCGTCCGCGCTGACCGTCCACTTGTCCGGGGAGTCGACCACGCGCTGCCGCATCAGCGCGACGGTCTCCTCGGACAGCACGCGCGTGCCGTCCCGGGCCACGCCGCCCTCGAGGTGCAGCTGCGCGAGCCGGGCGACGTCCCCGGCCGTGGCGATGACCCTGCCGTACGGGCCCGCCGAACGCGGCATCAGATCCCAGGACGGCACCGGCTCCGGCTCCCGGCCCGCCTCGCCGAGGTGCCCCATCGCCGCACGGAACCGCAGCGCCTCCTCGGGCAGCGTCATCGTGTGGGTGACGCCGAGCGGGGTGAGGAGCAGATCCTTCAGGGCCTCGTCCCAGACCTTGCCGGTCACCACTTCGACGATCCGGCCGAGCACGTTGTACCCGACGCTGCTGTAGGAGAGCGCGGTGCCGGGCGGACAGTCGAGCGCCACGTCCTTCGCGGCCTCGACGTACTGGGCGAGGCAGTCGTCGCCGCGTCCGCTGTCATAGGTGAAGTCGCAGGTGAGGCCGCTGGTGTGGCTGAGGAGGCGGCGTACGGTGATCGCCTTCGTCGCGTCGGGGTCGGCGACCGAGAACTCCGGGAGCAGGTCCACGACCGGTGCGTCCAGGTCCAGTTCGCCCGATTCGACGAGGCGCATGACGAGAGTGGCCGTGTAGATCTTGGCGATCGACCCCATCTGGAAGACCGAATCGGTGGTCGCCTCCACGCCCGTGCCGCGGTGCAGCACTCCGCAGGCCAGCTCGTGGACGGTCCCGTCGACGAGGACGGCGAGCGACGCGGCCGGCACGTGGTGCTCGACGCGCAGCTCGTCGAGGCGGGCCTGCCAGCGGGCGAGGTCGAACTTCCGCCCCGCCGAACTCCGGCTGCCCCAGGCGCCGTTGGCATCCCAGCGACCCCGCTCGTCCCAATTCACGGCGTTCTTCGACATATCGTCCCCCACTCGTTGCGTACGACCTCGTTGCGTACGACGTCCTCCGGTGCGAACACTGTACGCACACCGGAACGGTGTACGCAACGGCGTACGCCGTGCGCGCCATCCGCTAGAGTCGCGGCACAAGCACGAGCAGCAGCAGAGACGAGGGGCGCATGTCAGCCGACAGGAAGCCGACCGCATCGGTGTGGACCCGTCCGCGGCCCCGCCAGCGGGAGCAGCTGACCCGCGAGCACATCGTGGCCGCGGCGATCGAGCTGCTGGACGCGGAGGGCATCGAGGCGCTCAGCATGCGCAAGCTCGGCACCCGCCTGGACGCCGCGGCCACGTCCCTCTACCGGCACGTCGCCAACAAGGACGAGCTGATCCAGCTGGTCGTGGACGACGTCTTCGGAGAGTGCCGGGTCCCGGCCGCCACCGACCGCACCCAGTGGCGCGCGGCAGTCACCCGCGCCGCCGACGACCTGCGGGCGATGGCGCTGCGGCACCCCTGGATCGCCCCCGAGCTGGGCCAGGTCGGCCTCGTCCACATCGGCCCGAACGCCATGCGGATGTCATCGGGGCTGCTCGCGCAGTTCGAGACCGCCGGCTTTCCCCCGGACGAGCAGGACCGGGCCGTCGGGACGCTCACGGCATACGTCATCGGAATCGCCGCCTCCGAAGCGGCGTACCTCTCCCTCATCGCCCGCAGCGGCAGAACCGAACAGGAGTGGGTGGCGGGCCTGCGCCCCGCCTTCGACGAGGCCGCCCGGCAGCACCCGCTCCTGCGGGAGGGGAGCGCGGCCCGCGCGGACACGCACCCGCAGCGGATCCGCGACGAGGACTTCGCCTACGGGCTCGACCGGGTCCTCGACGGTCTCGCGGCCCGGCTCACGACGCTCACGAGCTGAGCGACGCGCTGCCCGTGCCGTGACCGTGCAGGCGACGGTTCCGGTCCACTTCGACGGTTCTAGGGCCTGTCCGGCGGATCATGCCGCGGGGCGCGGGCTCTGGCACTTCCCCAAGCTCTCGGCTTCGCTCGAGCAGGGGAGACCCCAACCCTGCGGCGTTGTCGTCGGTTGTCAACTCCCCCGAGCTCTCGGCTCCGCTCGAGCAGGGGGCGCCCCCATCGCGTTGCCGCCCTCCTCCGCCTTGCATCTCGACGCACCAGACCCCGCTCACCTGCACCGAAACGTGACCGCCACCCGACCGCGACCTGATCCGCCGGACAGGCCCTAGTCCACTTCGATGCCGAAGTCCTTCACGAGCTCTTCCAGGCCGCCCGTGTAGCCCCTGCCGCCCAGGACGAAGTCCCAGTCCCCGTTCGACCTGCGCCGGAACGAGCCAAGGACCAGGGCGGTTTCGCGGGCCCGGCCGTCGGAGACCTCGAGTTGCCCCAGCTCGGCCAGGCCGGTGTCGAGCAGGCGGATACAGGCGTCCGTGAAGCCGGAGAGGTCCGCGTCCGGATTGATCTCCGGGTCGACGGCGGCCGCGAGCACGAGCCGGTCGGCCTCGTCCGGCAGCCCGTCGAAGGAGACACAGATCGCGGCCTTGTCGGGTGCGGGGGCGGCCAGGGCCCGCACGGAGCCTTCCGGGGTCCGCGGGTTGTTGAAGAAGACGAAGTGATCATCGCTGAGGACCCGGGTGCCGCGGCAGACGAGAGCGCACACGTCCAGGGCGACGCTTCCCGTCCACGACATGCCCAGGATGTTGTAGTCGTCGGGCAGCCGGGTGTCCGGCTCCGGGGGCGCCGGCTGCGGTGCGGGATGCCCGCCGCCGTCCGCCCCGAGCCGGCCACGCAGACCGTTGCGGTGCAGCAGGTCGACCAGTTCGGTCCCCGGGACGAGCTCCAGGGGTTTGCCGTTGGCGAAGGTGTGGGAGCCGGGGCCGAACCCTGAGGTCGTCACCAGGACGCCCTTGTTCGCTCCGGCGTCCTGGACCGTCCCGTACAGGTCACGCACCGCGGTGGGCGGCACCGTGGTGCGGCAGCGCTTCACCTGCACGACGATCTTGCCGCCGCGGATCGGCGTGGGATCCAGTGCGTCCACGTCCACACCCCCGTCGTTCGAACGCTGCGTCGTCACCGCCTGCATCCCCATGGCCCGGAAGAGTTCGGCGACAAGCCCCTCGAATTCGATCGGGTCCATGGCGTACAGGTCCGGTTCCTCGTCGCCGCCGTGGGCGACGACCCGGTTCCCGATGTCCTGCGGCCGCCGCCCCGGCCGCACCGTCGCGAACTGGTCGGGCCGCGTCGAGAGCTGCCCCCGGAGCGCCCCGGCCAGGCAGCTCCCCGCGTCCACCTGCGCCAGGTGCAGCTCACGGAATGACGCACGCGAGGCCATGACGGTGGCGAGGAAGTGCTGGCCCCGGCGGCCCGTCGCGGGATCGTGTCCGTCGACGAACCCGTTCAGGGCCACCGACTCGAGCACACCCAGCTCGTCCGCGGCGAAGACCTCATGCAGGACGAGCAGCATGCACTGGGCCAGGACCTCCCTGTACAGAGCCCGACGCCGGCCCGCGGGGCGAAGAACCTCCTTGTCCTGATCGACCCCGAACATGTAGCGGACCGACTTGACCTCGGGAACGACGCCGTAGTCGGGCAGCTCCCAGTCGAGCACCAGCTGCCCGGCAGCGGGGTCGTAGGCGGCCGCGACCTGCCGGGGAAATCCCTCGGGCCATCCCGTCGAGGCGTACAGGGCGGCGGAGAAGTACTCGACCACCGCATCGGCGTCCCGGCGCCGCACCCCTTCCTGGACCGCGACGACGCCGGCGTTGTGCGCACGCGCCTCGGCCAACTGGGCGTCCGCCCACGCCCGGTACTGCCGCTGGTGCGCGGCCAGCTGGCGCTGCCTGTGCGCCTCCGCCGTGTGGGCGGCCTCCAGGTCACGCTCGTAACGCTCGCGCGCCTCGGCCTGGGCCTGGGCCCGGCGACCCGCGGTCCAGCCGCCCTGCACTTGATACTGACTGACGTCCGGCAGGGGCACGGGCTGCGCCCACGGCCCCGGAGCGAACGGCTGGACCTCCTCGGGCCGCATGAGCGAGGACGCCCGGAAGGCCGGAGCCCGGCAGCCCGCGGCGAGAAGGCCTTGCAGCGACTCGACCTGTGCGTCCAGCTCCTCCGTGCGGCGCAAGGCCTCGGCCTGCCTGTACTCGCGATAGCCCTGCGCGGCCCGCCGCTCGTAGGCCCGCGCCTGCTGGGCGTCCGATCTCCGCTGTCTGGCCTCGGCTTCGATCTGGCGCTGCTGCTGCCGTTGCACCTCGGCCCACGCGCCGACAAATCCGGTAGAGCGACGACTCATATGCTGCGGCCCCCCAGGACATCGGCAGCTGAACGTCGGCCGGTTGACCCCACAACCAGTCGCTTCTCAATGACTCTACCGAGCAATCACCGTCCCGCACATGCACTCGGCACCTGCGAGAACCACGCACGCGCGGGGCTCTCCCCTCGTACGCACGGGACACGCCTCGCCTACCCTGCCCCCATGTTCAAGAAGCGGAGAGAGCGCAAGCAGGCGGAGCTGCACGAGGAGCTGGCCGGGGCGTTGCGGGAGCCGGATGCGGCGGTGCGGGCCAAGGCGGCGCTCGACGCGGCGGAGGCCGGCGACCTGGGGTGGGCGCTGCCGGAGCTGGCCGCGGCCGTGGCGCGCGAGCCGTGGACGGACGACTTCCACGAGACCGTGGTGGACGGCTTCGCGGCCGCGCTGCGCCGCGACGCCGCGATCCGCGAGCGGACGGAGCGGATCGTCGCGGAGCACCTGACCGACCCGGAAGGCTTCGTGCGGGCGTGGACCGGTTTCGTGGCGGAGCTCGGCGGGCCCCCGGCGCCGCGGGACATCGGCGAGGACCTCTGCGACGACATGCGGGAACGCCTCACGTATCTGCGTGGCGAGGGCTGGACCGCCGAGGGGATCGACCGTCTCGGGCGGCCCGGGACCTTCCTGCGCGACCTGGCGTTCGACCTCGCGGTCATGCTGGCCTCACTCGTGGTGCGCAGGAGCGAGCCGCTGTCCGACGAGGAGGCGGAGCGGCTTCGCGGCGCGATGCGGGCCCGCCTCGCGCAGGCTGCCCGCTTCGCGCCGGGCTCCACCGACCGCGTCGACATCCTGGTCACCGTCGCGGACCTCCCCGCGGAGGACTCCTGGACGGAGCGCGCCCAGGTCGGGCTGTTGATCGACGAGGCCCTCGAGCTGTGCGGGGACGCGGACCCGGACCGCAGGACGCTCGGGGTCGAGACGCTGTCGGATCTGCTGCTGTTCAACGGTGTGCAGCGGTACGGCGCGGTCCGCGCGGCCCTGGACCGGCTGGCCGCGGCCGCGCCCGGCGCCCGCGTCCTGGGCGAGGTGCTGCGCTGCTACGACTGGCTGCACGCGCACAAGCCGCTGGCCGAGCCGCCGCTCGCGCTGTTCCTCGACGCACTGCGGCACCCGGACGCCGAGGTGCGCAAGGCCGCCGCCGAGGGCCTCGTTCCGATGGCCGAGGGTTCCCCGGTGGAGCGGGAGGCCGTGCACGGGCTGACCGGGCTGCTGGACGGCGACGTGGAGGTCGGCGTCCGCGTGTCCGCCGCGAGGACGCTGGCCAACCTGGACTGCGCGGAGGAAGGCAACGAGCGGGACGCCGCCGCCGCGTTGGAGCGCCACGCCGGCTCGCCGGTCCCGGCCGTCCGCGCGCTCAGCCTCGGCGCCGCCCTCGCACGGAACGTTCCGGGCGCGTACGACCGGCTGCTCCACGAGCTCGAATCCCCCGACCCGCACTGGGAGTTCGTGTCGGTCTGCGCGAACGCTTCGATGAGCGAAGGGTTCCGTCTGCCGGACGAGGTACGGCCCCGGCTCGTCGCACGTCTGGAGGCCCTGGAGTCGTCCGGCTGGACCGATCGCCTCGCGGACCCGGGGGACTACCCGGACGCGGACGACCTGACCGAGATGGTGTCCAAGCTGCTGGAACGGCTGCGTACCGCGCGCTAACCGTGCTCGTGGCCGTGCTCGCCGTCCGCCCCCGCATGGTGCGGCTCATAGTCCGGAATCGTCCCGTCCGTCTTCTTCACCAGGAACAGCCCCGCCATCCCCATGTCCGAATGGCTCTGCACGTGGCAGTGGTACATCCAGGCCCCGGCCCCCACACCCTCGCCCGCGACGACCTGGAAGCCGAACGAGTCGCCCGGGCCGACGATCTTGTCGTCGAGGATCCGGCTCGGGTCGTCGGGGCCGGTCAGCAGGCCCGTGCGGTTGTCCGCCCAGCTGTGACCGTGCAGGTGGAACGTGTGGTAGTACTCGCCGTGGGTGATCGAGACGAACTCGACCCGGTCGCCCACCGTGGCCTCGAAGGCCGGACTGTCGTGGCCCGGCCTGTTGTTGATCGTCATGTCGTTGAAGACGACGGTGAAGGTCTTGTCGGGCAGCGGGTCGCCCTTGCGCCGCACGATCACCGGCCCGTACAGCCCCTTGCGCACGCCATCGGTTCCATGATCCGTGCCGACGACATGGTCGTGGTAGTGCCAGTAACCCGCGCTGCCGGGGCGCCAGGTGCCGTCCTTGCGGCGGCCCGGTGCGTGCGTGCGCCACGTGTAGGTGCGCTTTCCGCCCGGCTCGACATGGCTTCCGGTGTGCCTGGTGCCGTCGCTGGAGATCTCGCGGTCCACGCCGTGCACGTGCAGACTGGCGGCCACATCCGTCGTGTTCTCGAACTCGATGTGCAGCGTGTCGCCCTCGTTGAGTTCGATGAGCGGCCCCGGTATGGAGGCCTTGCCCTTCTCCAGGCCGTACCCCAACTGCCCGTCCGGGAGCTTCTCCGCGTACATCTTGATGCGCCTGACCTCGCCGCCCGCCGGCGCGGTCCTCGGCGCCTCCGCCGTGCTCGCGTCGGGCGCGGCCGCGACCGACAACGATGTCACACCGGCCGCCGCTGCCGCCCCGCCCACCAGCATCCGCCGGTTGAAGCTCCGCCTGTCCAGATTCCGCCGCTTCTGTTGGTCCATGACGAACTCCCCACTGCACCAAGGGGACTGACGGGGCGCAAGAGGCCCCGGGGACGGCCACACGGTATCGGCCGGATCTTTGTTTATCCACACTCAGGACAAAGTTCGTGCTATCGCGGTGATACCTATTGGCGAGTTGCGAAAAGAGGTCTAGCTTCGTCGGCGCTGTTGCTGTGACCGACGAGGGGTGGGTGTACTCATGCGGCGCACACCGCATCAAAAGCCCTTGACCGTAAGAGGGTTGATCCACGCACGAGCACAAGCACAAGCAGAACCGCGAGCACAAGCGCAACCGCGAGCACAGGCACGCCACAGACCGAACCGCTCGCGCCGGGCCTGGGCGGCCGCGCTGCTGTCCGGAGCCATGGTCACCGGGGCGCTCACGGCGCAGGCCGCTGCCGCGAAGCCTCTCCCGGAGCCGGGGTTGACAACGATGTCCCTTCCCTCGCCGCCCGGCGGGGCCAACGTCAAGGTGCTGGTCTTCCACGGTTCGGCGGCGGGTGGCGACGAGTCGCCCGTCGTCGACGCCGGCATCGAGGCGATCGAGAAGATCGGCCGATCGGGCCCGGCCGCCCAGCGGTTCAGGATCGAGGCGACGGACGACCCGGCCGTCTTCACGAACGAGCGGAAGCTCGGCAAATTCAACGCCGTGGCCTTCCTGACCGGCGGCGGCGACGTCCTCGACCCCGAGCAGGAGGCGGGCCTGGAGGCCTACATGGAGGCCGGCGGCGGCTTCCTCGGCATCCACGACGCGGCCCGTGCCGAGCCGTACTCGAACTGGTTCACCGGCCTCATCGGCGCCCGGCCGGCCGACGCGAGCCCGACGGACGTCCAGCGCGCGACCGTCGAGGTCGGCGACCGCCAACATCCGGCGACCAAGGACCTGCCCCTCCAGTGGAAGCGCCCCGACCGCTGGCTGAACTGGGCGAAGAACCCCTCCGGCGAAGTGCACACCGTCGCCCGGGTACGCGAGACGACCTACAAGCCGGGCGCCGGGGCGAACGGCTGGGACCACCCGGTGTCCTGGTGCCGTGACTACGACGGCGGACGCTCCTTCTACACCGGCATGGGCGGCACGGCGGCGTCGTACGACGAAGCGGACTTCCGCGGCCATCTGCGGGGCGCCCTGCTGTGGACGACCCGCATCGCGCGCGCCGACTGCAAGGGGACGATCGACGCCAACTACAAGGCGGAGCGCCTCACCCAGCCCAACCAGCCGGGCAAGAACGACCAGATCGGGGAGCCGCACGGCCTCGTCACCGCGCCCGACGGCAAGGTCTTCTACATCGGCCGCGGCGGTGCCGACTCCTCCCAGCCGGTGATCACCGACTGGGACAACCCGGACATCGGCAAGGGCACGGGCGAGATCCACGTCTACGACCCGAAGACGAAGAAGTCGACGCTCGCGGGCGCGCTGACCGTCTTCGGGAACAAGGGCGGCGGCGATGAGCTGATCAAGGTCGAGGAAGGGCTCCTCGGCATCGAGCTCGATCCGGAGTTCGAGCGGAACGGGTGGGTGTACCTGCACTACACGCCCCACTCGAAAATCAACCGCGAGACGCACATGGCCGAGCGGTACGTCTCCCGCTTCACGCTCGACCGGGCCACCGGCAAGCTGGACATGGGCAGCGAGAAGGTGCTGCTGAAGTGGCCGATCCAGATCCACAGCTGCTGCCACTCGGGCGGCGGGATGGCCTGGGACTCCAACGACAACCTGTACATCGCGACCGGTGACAACAACTCCTCCCGGTTCAGCGACGGTTACTCGGGCAACAACCCGCAGCCCAACTTCAAGGGCGTCTCCTTCGCCGACGCGCGCCGCACCGCGGGCAACACCAACAACCTCAACGGCAAGATCCTGCGCATCCACCCGGAGCCCGACGGGACGTACACGCTCCCCGAGGGCAACCTCTTCACCGGCAAGGAACAGGCCGAGGGCGGCGGCAAGACGCGCGGCGAGATCTATGTGATGGGCGTCAGGAACCCGGCGCGCATCTCCATCGACAAGAAGACCGACACGCTGTACGCGGGCTGGGTCGGCCCGGACGCCGGCGCGCCGTCGACGACCTGGGGCCCGGCGAAGTACGACACGTTCGCCGCGATCACGCACGCCTCCAACCGCGGCTGGCCGTACTGCATGGGCAACAACCAGCCCTACCGCGACCGCAACCTGCCGGACCCGACGAAGCCGCTGGGCTGGTACGACTGCAAGAACCTGAAGAACGAGTCGCCCAACAACGACGGCCTGGTGAACATCCCGCCGGCCGAGCCCAACAACATCTGGTACTCACCGCAGGGCGGCGGCGTCGACTACCCGCGCGACGCGAACGGCGTGCCGAGCTACAAGACGGCGGAGCAGAAGATCCTCCTGCCGTGGCTCAAGGGCGGCGGCCAGGCCGCCATCAACGGCCCGGTGTACCGCTACGACGCGGCGAGCGCGAGCGCCGACAAGTGGCCCGCGTACTGGGACGGCAAGTGGTTCGTCGGCGACCTCTACGACGCCGACCAGCCGCGGCACGCGCTGGTGACCGACCCGAAGACGGTCGGCAGCGGCGGCCTCCCGGTGCACGCCGAGTCGCTCAAGAAGATCATTCCGATCGGCAACGACGGCATCAAGAACCTCATGGACTGGAAGTTCGCGCCGGACGGCTCGCTGTACGTCCTCGACTACGGCCGCGGCTTCTTCACCTCGGACGCCAAGTCGGCGCTGTGGCGCGTGACGTACAAGGGCGGGGCGGCGACCCCGGCCGCCGGCGACCTGGCGAGGAGGGCGGGATGATGCGCTCTCCGACACAGCGGACCATTCCGGTGCAGCGGACCATACGGAAGCGGAGACTGTGGACGGCTCTGCTCGCGGCGCTCCTCATGGTGCTCGGGCTGACGTCGACCGCGGCGACGGCGCGGCCCGACGACCCCGGGCTCGCCGCAGCCCAGACGCTGACCTGGACGGCCGACAACGACATCGCCAAATACAAGTCGGCGCCCACGACGGCGGTGGCGGGACCGACGACGATCGTCTTCGAGAACAGTGAGGCGACCGGCAACACGACGGGCATGCCGCACACGCTGACGTTCGACGTCTCCGACCCGGAGTACAACGACGACGTCCCGCTGAACATCCTGGCCAACCCCAACGACGACCAGGCCGGCAAGCACACCGCGGAGGTCACGCTCACCCCCGGCCGCTACCGCTACCACTGCACCATCCCCGGCCACGGTTCCATGCAGGGCGTCCTGGTCGTGACCGAGGGCGGCGGCGAGGACACCACGGCGCCGGAGGCCTCGGCGAAGGTGACGGGCCAGACCGACGCCGATGGCGCGTACGTCGGTTCGGCCTCCGTGGCCGTGACCGCTGCGGACGAGGGTTCGGGCGTCGACAGGATCGAGTACGCGGTCGGGGCGGACGGCGCGTGGCAGCCGTACACCGCGCCGGTCGTCGTCGACCAGGTCGGCACCCACAAGATCCGCTACCGGGCCACCGACAAGGCGGGCAACACGTCCGCGGAGAAGGCGGCCGACTTCAAGGTCGTCGCGCCGCCGACGGACGACAAGACGCCTCCGGAGACATCGGCCACGGTGACCGGCGAGAAGAACGGCCAGGGGCAGTACGTCGGGATGGCGACGGTCACGGTGACGGCGTCCGACACCGGTTCCGGCGTCAACAAGATCGAGTACGCGGTCGGTGACGGCGCGTGGACCGCGTACACCGCGCCGGTCATGGTGCACGAGGCCGGCGCCCACAAGGTCCGCTACCGCGCGTCCGACAAGGCGGGCAACCAGGCCGCCGAGAAGGCCGTGGAGTTCAGCGTGGTCGCCCCGCCCGTGGAGGACAGGACGCCTCCGGAGACGTCGGCGAAGGTCGAGGGCGACAAGGACTCGGACGGCGCCTACCTCGGGAAGGCGAAGGTGACGGTCACCGCCACGGACGCCGGTTCGGGTGTCGACAAGGTCGAGTACTCCCTGGACGGTGGCCCCTACCTCGCGTACGAGGCGCCGGTCGTCGTCGACCGCGCGGGCCGCCACACGGTGGCGTACCGGGCGAGCGACAAGGCGGGCAACGCGTCGGAGGCGAAGACGGCTTCCTTCACGGTGTCCGAGGGCGGCGGCGTCCCTGCCCCCAACTGCCCTGAGTACGAAGAGCGGTTGACGGTGTTCGTGGGCACGGTCGACACGGGCATCCCCAACCGCGTCACGAACAACCGCTGCCGTGTGGGCGAGCTGATCGAGGACGAGAAGGAGTGGACGTCGCACGCGCTCTTCCTGAAGCACGTCAAGAGCGTGACGGACAAACTCCTGAAGGCCGGCGAGATCGACAGGCGCGAGTACAACAAAATCAACCGCGCCGCCAAGCAGTCCGGCATCGGTAAGCCCGGCCAGACGGACGGCTACCGCAAGCTCTTCGACGGCACGAAGGAATCGCTGAGCAAGTGGGAGCAGGTGGGCGGCGGCAAGTTCGGTCTCAACGCCGACGGCACCATCACCAGCTCCACCACGGTCCAGGGCATGGGCATGCTCTGGTTCCCGGAGCGCAAGTACGGCGACTTCTCGCTGAAGCTCCAGTGGCGGGACGACGCGCCGGGCAACGGCAACACCAACTCCGGTGTCTTCGTGCGCTTCCCGCAGGTCCACGACCACCCGGAGGAGTCGCGCCCCGAGTGGGTCGCCATCAAGTACGGGCATGAGGTGCAGGTCCACGACCGGCCGGACGGCGACATGTACAAGACGGGGTCGATCTACGGCTTCGACCGGGTGGGTCTGGCCGGTGCCGGGGTCACTCCGAAGGGCACGTGGAACGACTACGAGATCCGTGTGGTGGACCAACACTACTCGGTCTACCGCAACGGCGTCCTGATCAACGAGTTCGACAACACGGGCGGCCAGGAGTTCACGCCGCCGCGCGCCAACGATCCCGGCACGGACGGCCGCAGGTACGCGTCCGGCTATGTCGGGCTCCAGGTCCACGGCGTGACGGACGTGGTGTCGTACCGGGACATCCGGATCAAGGAGCTGTAGCCCGGCTCGGCTTCCCCCGGCCTGCTTCGGCGCCCTCGCCCCGCTCGGGGCGGGGGCGCCCTTCAGTCGTCTTCGCGAGCTCCGTGGTGCACACGGGGTCTCTCGCGCCGCCACCCGACAGGCAGCAGGTAGTACCTGTGGTCACGCTCTATCAGCAGTCGAAGATTGGTGTACCGATAGCGGAAGTGTGTGCCCTCCCCCAGGTCTGTGACGCGAGGTCTCGGCGGGGCGAAG
The DNA here is from genome assembly GCF_044903205.1 of Streptomyces sp. NPDC029674. Taxonomy (NCBI): domain Bacteria; kingdom Bacillati; phylum Actinomycetota; class Actinomycetes; order Kitasatosporales; family Streptomycetaceae; genus Streptomyces; species Streptomyces sp. NPDC029674. Next base: position 313,623 of record NZ_JBJDPY010000008.1, on the reverse strand, counting down.
TTCAACTGCTCAGTGCTCAGTAGAATCACACTGACTCGGCGAACCAACTGTTGTGTGTCTCGGTGAGCGTCCTTGCGACCCAGGTCCCCAGCCACCAGGGCCGCTACCCAGATCAGGCAGAGGCCGGCGATCATGAGGGACGCCGCGAACCTCCACACCGGTTCACGCGATTGACCCGGAGGAATCACCGAGTCAACGCGTCCCAGCAGCACACCGGTTGCCACGAGCAGTGGCGCGACCCACGCGAACGACTGAATCCAGGACCACAGCACCATCAACAGTGCTCCGGCGGCAACGAATACGTAGTGAGCTTTCGCTACTCTCCGCCCCGACAGGCATAGTGGCGAGCCGGAGGCTGCGGATCACCAGCTCGTCGGGGCTGAAGCCCATGGCGAAGTTGTCCAGATGAAAGTATCCGAAGTATGCGTTGGTATAGATGTAGCCCGTGTACAACATCAGCACGCCGATGAACGCCACGGTGCCGACAGCAGAGTTGACGAGTTCCAGGTGGGGTCCATTTTCTCCTGCTGAAGCGGGCTCTGAGGGAGCCCTGACCCTGACCCGGGTAGAACGGACGCGAACGTCGGCCATCGCGTAACGGCCAGTGCGGCGGTGCCGCAGCAGTCGGTTCGGCTCACGCGACGAGGCGGGAGAGCCGCCGAGTCGCCGGTTACGGGAAGCGGCCACTCCGCTAGCTATCGGGGATGTTGCGATGCTGACTGTCCGGCGGCGCCGAACACGTGGCGCCGGGCGGTGGCGCCGGGCGGTGGCGCCGGGCGGTGGCGCCGGGCGGTGGCGTCGGCCGGCAAGGGTCGGGGGGCGGTTGGCCCGGGAGACGTATTGTCACTGTCGTCTTCCTGGCCATGGCCATGGCCATCGGAGGGGTTGCTCCCCTGTCGGCCCGGCGGGCTTCCCGCTTCGCCGCTGCCGGCACCCGGCTTGCCTGGTCCGTTCAGCTCGCCAGGAGTGCCAGTTCGACTGGCCTGACCAGGAGGCTCTTCCCCGGGCGCACCGGTCTCCTGCACCGAGGTGACGCCTGTTGAGGCTCCGCCAGGCGGCTCCTCCGAGAAGCGACACGCGGTGATGCCCGCACCTGTGTGCCCCTGGCGCCTGCTAACTCATCACGGTGTGCAACCAGAGGTTCCCACCGTGCGCAGGTCGCGCTTGCCTGTTGAGCCCGAACTACGAAGGTTGATGCACGACACCGCTACGTTCTGCTGCTTACCGGTCAGATCCAGGGCCGCATTGAACATGGCCAGGGAGCCGAAAGCCCGATAGAGCTCAACACTTCCGCCGTAAAGGGAATAGCTGGCCTCGCTGATCGTGATCAGTGATCTAGCCACTCCACGGCAGGCCCGGCAGAGAGCACTTTCCCACGTACGCATCCCACATTGCGGCCTCTACTCAGACCTGTAAGGAGTTTCCAGCGGGGCGATCGGTTTCCCCTCTCACCCGACTCGTCCGGCGCGCTGCCCATTTATCATGATCTTGGAGGTGGCTCGCTATGCGAACGGAACAGTTGGAGTACCTGGTGATGGTCACACGGCTGGGCTCTCTGCGCCGCGCCTCTGAGGAACTACACCTTTCTCAACCAGCTCTGGGCGAGGCACTCCGCAAGTTGGAGCGCGAACTGGGCGTGGAGCTTCTGGAACGCCGACGTTCCGGGTCGAAGATCAGTGCCGAAGGACGCGAGCTGCTGCCGCACATCGCCGAGGTGCTGGACGCGGTCGATCGGCTGCTCCAGGCATCCGGCAAACGTCACCATGCGAACCGCAGGCTGCGACTGGGCACAGTCAACGCGGCCACGGCCACGCTCCTCGCGCCAGCCATCCGTGCGTTCCGTGCTATACATCCTTCGACACAGATAGAAGTGGTCGCGGACCGGCAGGCCGGTGTCCAGCAGCACCTCTCCGAGGGCAGTTTGGACCTCGGGCTGATCAGCTACCTCGGGGACGACGACCCTCCAGCCGGCCTTCACACCACCGAGCTACTCCGAGGACGACCGGTCGTCTGCGTCCGCCCAGACAGCCCGCTGGCGGCTCTCAACGCAGTGACCGTCACCGACCTGCTCGCCCATCCGTTGATCGTGATGCGATCCGGCTACGCCATGCATCGCTACCTCCAGCGCCTTCTCGAAGGCAGAACCCCCGCCTCGTCGTACTCGACCGACGGCGCTGAGATGTGCAAGCTGATGGTGGCCCAGGGGCTCGGAGCCAGCGTACTGCCCGACTACAGCGTGTTCGAAGACCCCCTGGAACGCAATGGCACAATTGTCCACCGCCCTCTGGCGCAGGACACCCCTGAACTCCGCGTCGTGATCCACCGACGCCATGCCCAGGTGTCCACGGCAGAACAAGACCTGCATTCCATACTCGTACGAATGGCCGCGGAACGGAATGCAAGCAGTCCTATCGATAAGCGACGAGCCTGAAGGCGTGTCTCTAGGCCCGCCTCGGCATCAGCTTGCGTCGCTGCCCCGTCGGCCTTTACGGCGCTCAATGTGGTTGATCACCAGATTGGCAAGAGCAGCCAAAAGTGTCGCTAGCAGCGCCGGCAGCCAGGGGTGTTCGACGCGGAGCCCGGGAGTGAAGGATTCTACGAGCAGAGCTCCCAGAAACGTCGTTGCCCCGGAGATGGCCGTTTCGGCGCCGCGCTTGGTCCTGTCGGAAATAGCTGTCAGGCGCAGTGCGAGACGTGCAGCGGTGGCGAATACGCCCGCAATCAGGCCACAGGGAGGACACAGCGCGGCTGCCCAGACGAGAGAGCTGGGGTCGTCGACTTCGATCAAGTTGTTGGAGAGGAGGGCGACAACGAAGATGCCTGCCAGCGTCACCGCGCCCAAGGCAGCGAGAACGCCGAGCCCGAGGGCAGTCATCGCGAGGGCAGCTGACACCTTTTCAGGTGTCGACAGAGAGGCCCATGTGGGTTCGTCACCGGAACGCTCGGGTTCCACGGTGCGTCTCCTTTGTGCACGAGAAGAGGGAACGAGCGGCACCCGACGCTGCCGGTGTGCCGCCCGCGAGATCAGTAGTCTCAGCCAACGAACAGCATGATTGCGTGTGCGAGATCCTTGGCGATGTCAGTCGGAACACCGGCCTTGACGCCGACAATCTTGCCGAGCCATGTACCGCCGTGGCGTATGCCGGCGACGATCAGCTTGCAGGCTACCGTGCCCCAGATACGCTCGGAGCCCTTGCGGGCAGCGGGGTCTTCAAGCTGCTTCGCGTACTGCTCGAATTCGCGAATCTGATTCGTGTACGCGCCGTCTGCCCGCATCCGGGCGATGAGGTCGCGGACATCGTCTGCGGTCGGCCGCAGCGGCTATGCGGATGCGGTTCTGCTTCACGCACACTTCCCTTGTAAGCGTGAGGGAGAGGTCAGACGGGTCGGCCGATTGGCAAGCTCCGGTTCGCCTTTCATTCCGCAATACCTCTGCAGTCAGAGGAAGGTTTAACCGGCACCTCGCAGCCTACCCAGAGATTCGAATCAATTACAGAAGGCATTTGCTGTATAGCGATAGGAATTCCCTCACACTGCTCAATATTTGACGATTACTTGGAGGCTTCGGCCTGGCTCGCAGCGCCACGTCTGCCGCATCGAAGGCGGCACCTACGCGGGGCCACCGACCGAGAAGAGCGAGTCGGACGCGGAATTGGGCAGTGCTCTGTCAGCATTGCCGCCACCGTCAACCCAGATACGGCCACCCGCGCTGCTCCAGAAAGCGCCGAACCTCTGAGATCGCCAGTTGGCCGCCGAGGATCTGGGCGGTGAAGCAGACGTTGAACTGTCGCCGGACAACAGCGACAGGACACGCGGGTGCTCCCCATGGCCGACCGGGCTTGGTCCTGGCGGCGGGAGCCCGACCACGTATCGCAGCTGCCCGACGATGGCCGGCCGCAGCGCCTCGCCCCCGTGCTGGTCGTCTCGTCGCCAGTAGTCCTCAATGGATGACTGGAACGCTTCGAGCGTTGCCGAGTTGAGTGTCGTCCTGGAGGTCGGCGCCAAGATGCTGTCGACATCGGGCCCCGGCAGAGTCGCGGGTGCGGCCCTTTCCGCTTCCGCGTCCTGGTGCGCCTCCGCCTGGACGGCTCCCAGGGTCTGCGGCGTTTCTCAAGGCCGCCGCGCCAACCCCAACATGTCGTCGGATTCGTCGGTGTCCGTGGCCGCCAGGACCGCCACCCGCGTCCGCGACGGGTCGAGCACGGCGAGGCCCACGTCGGCCGTGTCGTGGTGGAACCAGGACGTGAAGGCCATGAAGCGCAGCCATCGGCTGTCGGCCGCGTACCGCACGGCGTCCAGGAAGGGTGTGCCGGGCGGCAGGCCGAGCAGCGCGTACAGGCCTTCCCAGGCGTGGAGGCGAGCGTAGGCGCCGTACTGCGGGCGGCCGTTGACGCCGCCGTCGCACGCCGCCACGTACAGCTGAGCGGCCGCGTCGTCGGCCGCCGTCAGACAGCTCAGCATCCCGCCCCGGCCCGGCTCCCCCGCCAGGCAGTCGAGCGGAAGCCCCCGTAGGAACGCCATGCCGAAGTCGTCGTCCCTCAGCGGCCGCGGCAACGCGAAGAACCGCGCCTCGGGCTCTTTCGCCCAGCCTCCGGCCGTGAACGCCCCGGCGGCCGCCCGCGACCGTGCCGCGTCCGGCGTCTCCCGCGCCGTGGCCCCGGCCGCCACGCCGCCCGCCGTGTCCGGCGCCTCCGGGAAGCGGGCCCGCAGCTGTCCCGCCGAGCGCACCGGCCCCACGCCCCGCGTCCGCGCCCCGAAGCGGTGCTCCAGGTCGAGCCGGGTCTCCGGCAGCCGGGCCAGCGGATGCCCCAGCTCACGGAGCCGCTCCGCGTACGCCTCGATGGCGGGCCGCTCCCGCCACGGCACGCCCCTGAGCGCCAGTTCTCCGAGGACGCAGGCCCGCAGTTCGGCCTCTGAATCGGTGGCGCTCCGAGGGGGCTCGGTGAAGAGCGTTTCGAGGTGCGGGAGGCGCCGGTCGCTTGCCAGCTCGGAGGCGAGTGCCCGGAGGCGGTCCGGCCGGGCACCGGCCAGACTCTTCAGCTCCGCCGGATCGGGCAGAATCCTCTCATCACTCACACCGGCAGCCTACGAGCCGGGCCGGTCACCGCGGCTTCGCTACTCCTCCTCGTGCTTCGCCCGGCTCGGCTGGACGCGTTTCGGCTCGCCGGGCATCTTCGGGTACTCCGGCGGGTACGGCAGGTCGCCGAGACCGTGGTCGTGCTCGTCCTTGGTGGCCAGTTCCAGGAGGGCCTCCAGGGAGTGGGCGCGGTCGTCCATGCCCGCGTGGAGGTCGCCGACCTCGGCGAAGCGGCCCGGCATGGTGGCAAGGTCGAAGTCCTCGGGGCGGGCGTCCTCGACCTCGTCCCACCGCAGGGGCGCCGAGACCGGGGCGTGCGGGCGGGCGCGCAGTGAGTAGGCGGAGGCGATCGTGCGGTCCCGGGCGGTCTGGTTGTAGTCCACGAAGATCCGCTGCCCACGCTCCTCCTTCCACCAGGCGGTCGTGACCGCGTCCGGCATCCGCCGTTCCAGTTCGCGTCCGCAGGCGATCGCGGCCCTGCGGACCTGGGTGAAGGTCCAGCGCGGCTCGATGGGCACGAAGACGTGCAGCCCGCGCCCGCCCGACGTCTTGGGCCAGCCGACCAGGCCGCCGAACTCGTCGAGCACGGAGCGGAGTTCATGGGCGGCGCGTACCGCGTCCGCATAGTCGGTGCCGGGCTGCGGGTCGAGGTCGATGCGGAGTTCGTCGGGGTGGTCGAGGTTGTCTCCGCGTACCGGCCAGGGGTGGAAGGTGAGGGCGTTGTACTGGGCGGCCCAGATGACGGCGGCCACTTCGGTGGGGCACATCTCGTCGGCGGTGCGGCCGCTGGGGAAGGCGATGGTGGCGGTGGGGATCCAGTCGGGGTGGTTCTTCGGGACGCGCTTCTGGTAGAAGAACTCGCCGGCCGCCCCGTCCGGGTAGCGCTGCAGGGTCGTGGGCCGGTTCCGGAGCGCGCGGAGGATGCCCGGGCCGACGGCCACGAAGTACTGGGCGACGTCCAGCTTGGTGAATCCCCGCTCGGGGAACACCACCCGGTCCGGGCTGGACAGCCGCACCGTCCGCTCCCCCGTGTCGATCTCCACGGCCGCGCTCTTGCCCTTGGCTGCACCCATACGTGCCACGCTATGCGGATTGGACATTCATCGCACACCGGGCGTTGCGCCCCTTCCGGGGCATATCGGCGGAAGTAGCGGACCACGTATCCGTGCATGTTGTCGCCCTCGCGACCGGGAGTCTCAGCATCCGGGGGGGGTAACCCCCGGCACCGCACTGAGGACAGCGCATCGGTACGTCGGGGGAAGGCCGGATGGGGCGAGCCCTCCTCCGCTGGTGGGATGGTCGCCGACCGCCGGCTCCGGAGGCGACACAGTCGCGGGGTCACAGCCTGAGCGGTCCCTGAACGCGCGCGCAACCTGAACAGAGAAGGGGTCGTCATGCATGGGTCAAGAAGGCGTCGACGAGATCTGCTCGTCCTGACCAGCCTGGCTACAGCCGTCATCGCCGCATCGACCGCGTCCACGGCAGCGGCGAAGCCGCGGCCGGCCGATCCGCTCCAACGGCAGGTGGACGCGGTCCACGACACCGGGGCCGTCGGTGTGCACGCCGAGGTGACGTCACCGGACGCACGCGACAGCGCGTACGCCGGGACGGCCGCGATGAACACGAGGAGGCCGATGCCGCGGGACGGCAGGTTCCGGATCGGCAGTGCCACCAAGACCTTCACCGCCACGGTCGTGCTGCAACTCGTCGGCGAGGGGCGAATGTCCCTGGAGGACACCGTCGAGCAGTGGTTGCCGGGAGTGGTCCGGGGCAACGGCCATGACGGCAGCCGGATCACCGTGCGGCAGCTGCTGCAGCACACCAGCGGCATCCCTGATGTCGAGCCGGAGATACCCGCGTTGAACAGCGCGGACGGCTATCGGGCCGAGCGGTTCCGCACGTACACCCCCAGGGAGCTGGTGGGTCTGGCGATGCGGCAGAAGTCCTCCCCGGGCGCCGGCTGGTCGTACTCCAACACCAACTACGTTCTCGCCGCGATGATCATCCACAAGGTCACTGGCCGGAGTTGGGCACGGGAGGTGAGGGACCGGATCATCCGCCCCCTGGACCTAAGCAACACCAGTACGCCCGGCGTCTTCCCGTCCATCCTGGGCCCGCACGCCCAGAGCTACGCCGCGTTCGGCACCGACACCGCCATCGACGTCACGAAGCTCAATTCGAGTATGGCCGTCGGCTCAGGCTCGATCATCAGCACCGCGCATGATCTGAACCAGTTCTACGCCGCGCTGCTCGGCGGCCGTCTGCTGGCTCCGGCGCAGCTCGACGAGATGACGACCACCATGCCCGCGATGCCCGAGCTGGGCGTGAGGTATGGGCTCGGTCTTGCCGAGATCCCGTTGCCCTGTGGCGGCAGCTACTTCGGCCACCAGGGCGAGCTCCTCGGCTATGTCACCTGGGCCGGCGCCACACGAGACGGGTCCCGGACCGCCGTGGTGTACGTAACCAGTGACGGCGGCCAGGACACCCAGCAAGCCATGATCACGCTCGTGGGCGAAGAACTGTGCCGGACCCGCCCCGTCTGACCTGCGCTTTCTGGAGCTCTCGCCGAACAGGCGGTCCGCGTGGACCGCTCCTAAAGTTGGACCATGGACCTGCCGGTGATGCCGCCCGTGAAGCCGATGCTCGCCAAACCCGTGAAGAAGATCCCGCCGGGTATGCAGTACGAGGCCAAGTGGGACGGGTTCCGGGCGATCGTGTTCCGCGACGGGGACGAGGTCGAGCTCGGCAGCCGCACCGGCAAGTCCCTGAGCCGCTACTTTCCCGAGTTGGTGACGGCCCTGCGGGAGCGGCTGCCGGAGCGGTGTGTGGTGGATGGCGAGATCGTGATCGCCCGGGACGGTCACCTGGACTTCGACGCGCTCACGGAGCGTATCCATCCCGCCGCCTCGCGCGTGGCGACGCTCGCCGAGCGCACGCCCGCCTCGTTCGTGGCGTTCGACCTGCTCGCCCTCGGGGACGAGGCGCTGCTCGACGCGCCCCTGACCGACCGGCGCGACCTGCTGGTGAAGGCGCTGGCGGGCGTCACGGCGCCCGTCCACCTCGCGCCCGCGACCACGGACCCGGAGGTGGCGCACGTGTGGTTCGAGCAGTTCGAGGGTGCGGGCCTCGACGGGGTGATCGCCAAGCCGCTCGACCTGCGCTACCGGCAGAACGAACGCCTCATGTTCAAGGTCAAGCACGAGCGGACGGCGGACTGCGTGGTCGCGGGCTACCGCCTGCACAAGAGCGGGCCCGTCGTCGGGTCGCTGCTTCTCGGGCTGTACGACGACGGGGGCGCCCTGCAGCACGTGGGCGTGTGTGCGGCCTTCTCGATGAAGCGCAGGGCCGAGCTCGTCGAGGAGCTGGAGCCGCTGCGGATGGAGTCCGCGGCCGGGCATCCGTGGGCGTCCTGGACGGACGAGGCCGCGCACGAGACGGCCCGGATGCCCGGCGCCCCTAGCCGCTGGTCGGGCAAGAAGGATCTCTCCTGGGTGCCGCTGCGCCCGGAGCTGGTCTGCGAGGTGGCGTACGACCACATGGAGGGCGGCCGGCGCTTCCGCCATACGGCCGCTTTCCGCAGGTGGCGCCCGGACCGAACGCCGGAGAGCTGCACGTACGCGCAGCTGGAGGAACCGGTGCGGTACGACCTCGCGGACGCGCTGGGCACCGCCGACTGACCGCCGCTTGCGGATGAGGTTGCGGGTCCGTGACTGTCCAGGACCGACCACCTCAATCACGCCAACGTGTGAATCAGCACCCGCGCACCTTCCGCCCCACTGGCCGTGACCGTAGGCTCCTGCGCCTGACACGTCAGTTACCGACGGTAATGGGGGCGGGGCATGGGGCACAGCGGTGCCGAGGGAAGCACGCGGCGGGGGTTCGTCGCGGGAGCCGCGGCGGTCGGCGGGGCGGCCGCGCTGGGAGCGGGGGCGGGGGCGCTGCCCGCGGCGGCGGCCACGCCCGGCACAACACGGGCACCGGCCGCGCCGGACGCGCCGCGCGCGAAGCAGTCGGTGGCCGTGCTCGGCGGCGGAGTCGCCGGGCTCACGGCCGCCCACGAGCTCGCCGAGCGCGGCTTCGCCGTCACGGTCTACGAGCGCAGGGAACTGGGCGGCAAGGCCCGCAGCATGGACGTACCGGGCAGCGCGAAGGGCAACCGCAAGCCGCTGCCCGGCGAGCACGGCTTCCGTTTCATCCCGGGCATCTACCACAACCTCCCGGACACGATGCGCCGCATCCCGTTCCCCGGGAACGCGAACGGCGTGTGGGACAACCTGATCGCGCCCCGCGAGATGTCGTTCGCGCGCACCGGCCGCGAGGACATCAGGATGCCGATCCCGTGGCCCGGCAACGAGCCGGAGAAGCTCACCCTGGACGACATCCGGCGGGCGCTCACCGCGCTGCTCGACACCGCGTTCAACCTGCCGGCCCACGAGGCCGCGTACTTCGTGAACCGCGCCCTCGTCTTCTTCACGAGCTGCGACGAACGCCGCGACGACGACTGGGAGTCGACGCCCTGGTGGGACTTCACCCGCGCCGAGCGGATGTCCAAGGACTACCAGCGCATCCTCGTGATCGGCGTGACCCGCAACATCGTGGCGACGAAGGCGGAGGAAGCGAGCACCCGCACCGTCGGTACGCTCGGCGAGGCGTTCGTGCTCAACGCGCTCGGGCAGGGCGCCGACGGCCCGCCCGACCGCATCCTGAACGCGCCGACGAACGAGGCGTGGATCGACCCGTGGGTCACCCATCTCAAGTCGCTCGGCGTGGAGTTCCGCATCGGCTGGACCGTGCGCGAGCTCGCGTTCGGCGGCGGCCGCATCACGAAGACGGTCGTCGAGGACCCCGACGGCGTACGGCGCGACATCACCGCCGACCACTACGTGCAGGCCATGCCGGTGGAGCACGCGCGCCGGACGTGGAGCAAAGAACTGAAGGCCGCCGACCCGCAGTTGGCGCGCTGCGACAAGCTGCAGACGGACTGGATGACGGGCATCCAGTTCTACCTGACCGAGCGCCCGCCCGTCGTGAAGGGCCACTTCAACCTCATCGACTCCCCGTGGTCGCTGACCGGCATCGCGCAAGCGGGCCACTGGCCCGAGCGGGACTTTCCGGCCGACTACGGAGACGGCGTCGCGGTCGACTGTCTCTCCGTGGACATCTCCGAATGGGACAAGCCGGGGATCCTGTACGGCAAGACCGCCAAGCAGTGCACCCGCGACGAGGTCGCCAAGGAGGTGTGGGCGCAGCTCAAGGCCGCCCTCAACGACACCGGCAAGACGGTCCTCAGCGACAGCAAGCTGCACTCCTGGTTCCTCGACCCGGGCGTCGACGGCCTGGGCACACCGAACCCCACCAACGAGGACCAGCTCCTCATCCACCCGGTGGGCACGTTCCACAACCGCCCGTCGGCCGCCACGAAGATCCCGAATCTCTTTCTCTCCGGGGACTACGTCTCCGTGGACATCGATCTGGCGACCATGGAAGGTGCCAACGCCTCGGCCCGCCAGGCGGTCAACGCCCTGCTGAAGCAGGTGGGTTCGGACCAGAAGCCGTGCACGGTGACGCCGCTGTACCGCGTCCCGGCGATCGAGGCCCTCAAGCGCCACGACCGCACCCGCTACCGGCTCGGGCTGCCGAACGCCCTCGATCTCGGCTGACGGGCTGCGATCGGGCGCGTTCGGGCGCGTTCGGGGTAGGACTCCCGCATGACACGGCGGACGCGGGCACTGGCACGGGCACGGAGCAGGACCGGGGCGGCGGTGGCGATCGCACTCGCCGCCCTGGTGTCCGGCTGCACGATCGAGGGGGCGGACGGGAAGGCTCCGGGGTCGGGCGGTGGCGGCAGCGTGGTCGCCGTGAAGGTCGACAACGTACGTCCGGCGCGCCCGCAGACCGGTCTCGACGCCGCGGACATCGTGTACGTGGAGCAGGTGGAGGCGGGACTCACCCGTCTCATGGCGGTGTACGCGTCCCGGCTGCCGCCCGCCGTCGGGCCCGTCCGCAGCGCGCGCGAGACGGATCTCGAACTCCTGCGCCAGTTCGACCGGCCCGTGCTCGCGTTCTCCGGTGCGCAGTCCAAGCTCCTGCCGCTGATCGCCGGCGCGCCCGTCCGGGCCCTGCCGCCGGGCAAGGCGCCCGGTGACGCGTACTACCGGGGCGGCGCGAAGCCCGTGCCGCACAACCTCTTCGTACGCCCGGGCGCCCTGAAGGCCGACCCGCGCCCGGAGGCACTGGCCGACGCGGGGATCCGGTTCGGGCCGCGCCCGCGGGGCGGCACGCCCCAGACGCGGCGGACGGTCCGCTTCCCCGCGGCGCGCTTCACCTTCGACTGGGTGGAGTACGAGGGGCGCTGGCGCGTCGCGATGGACGGCGAGCGGGCGCGGACCTCCGGCGGCAAGGAGCTGAGCCCGTCGACGGTCGTCGTGCAGTACGTGAAGGTGCGGCCGTCCCGTTTCCACGACCGCTCGGGCAGCGTCTCCCCCTTCACCGAGACGGTCGGCGAGGGCTCCGCGACCGTGCTGCGGGACGGGCGCGCCTACGAGACGCGGTGGAAGCGTCCGGCGGCCGGGGCCGGCACGGAGTTCACGACGGCCGGCGGCGAGCGGCTGCCGTTCGCGAAGGGGCAGGTGTGGGTGGTGTACGCGAAGGCGTGAGCGGGGCCGGGGTGCGCAGCTCCTCCGCCGCGTCCGCGACGCGCTGGATCAGATCGAGGAAGACGGAGCGCTCGTCGGCGGAGAGCGGGGCGAGGAGCACCTGGTTCATCCGGGCCGTGCGCACGGTCAGTCCGCGGTGCGTGCGCCGGCCCTCGTCGGTGAGGCGCAGCAGGTAGCGGCGGGCGTCCTGCGGGTCGCGCACCTTGTCGAGCAGCTCCCGGCGGATCAGCCGGGCGACGACCTCCGCGATCGTGGACCGGTCGAGGCCCACCCGCTCCCCCACGGTGCGCTGGTCGAGGCCGGGCTCGGCGACGAGTGCGTTCAGGACGGCGAACTGGGGTGAGGTGATCTCCTCGGACACCATCGTGTTCCACAGCAGGTGATGCGCCTGCTGCAGCCGCCGGGCCAGGTGCCCGGGGTGGGTGGCAAGGTCCACCGCGGCCATGGGGTCCTCCGTGTCGCTTCGACTCTCCCGGCGGATTTCGTCGGTGCACTGAACAATACCTGTCGCGTGCCGCCAACAGTCCTGCTCTTGTGCAGTAGTTCGAGTCCACCTATCCTCGCCGAAATAGTCAGTGCGCTGATTAATGCGCCCTGACTGATTGGTCGAGCGGGAAGAGAGGGGCAGCGCGGATGGACAAGGTGGTGGCCACGGCCGCCGACGCGGTGGCGGACGTCCCGGACGGGGCGTCGGTCGCGGTCGGCGGCTTCGGGCTGTGCGGCGTGCCCGACGAACTGATACGCGCGCTGCACGCGTCCGGCGTCTCGGGCCTGCGGGTCGTGTCCAACAACTGCGGCGCGCTGGACTCCGGTCTCGCCGTACTCCTGGCGGCGGGCCGCATCGCCCGCGTGACCGGCTCGTACATCGGAGGCAACAAGGAGTTCGCCCGCCAGTACCTCGGCGGTGAGCTGGAGGTCGAGATGATCCCGCAGGGCACGCTCGCCGAGCGGCTGCGGGCGGGCGGCGCGGGCATTCCCGCGTTCTACACCCCGGCCGGAGTGGGCACGCAGGTCGCCGACGGCGGGCTACCGCTGCGCTACGACGGCGAGGGCGGGGTCGCGCTCGCGTCCCCGGCCAAGGAGGTGCGGGAGTTCGACGGCGTCTCCTTCGTCCTGGAGCACGCCATCCGCACCGACTTCGCGCTGGTCCGCGCGGCCAAGGGCGACCGGCACGGCAACCTCGTCTTCAGCAGGTCCGCCCGCAACTTCAACCCGCTCGCGGCGATGGCCGGGCGCGTGACCGTGGCGGAGGTCGAGGAGCTGGTGGAGCCGGGCGAGATCGAACCGGACGCGGTGCACCTGCCGGGGATCTTCGTACGGCGCGTGGTGGCGCTCACCCCGGAGCAGGCGGCGGACAAGCGGATCGAGAAGCGGACGGTGACCGGCTGATGGCCTGGACTCGTGAGGAGATGGCCGCCCGCGCCGCCCGCGAACTGCGGGACGGCCAGTACGTGAATCTCGGCATCGGACTGCCCACCCTGATCCCCAACCACCTCCCGCCCGGCGTCGAAGTACTCCTCGAGTCGGAGAACGGCATCCTGGGAGTGGGCCCCTATCCCACCGAGGCGGAGGTCGACCCCGACCTGATCAACGCGGGCAAGGAGACCGTCACCGTGCTCCCCGGTGCCTCCTTCTTCGACTCGGCGCTCTCCTTCGGGATGATCCGCGGCGGTCACATCGACGTCGCCGTGCTGGGCGCGATGCAGGTCTCCGCGCGCGGGGACCTCGCCAACTGGGCGGTCCCCGGCCGGATGGTCACGGGCATCGGCGGGGCGATGGACCTCGTGCACGGCGCCCGTACGGTCATCGTCGTCATGACGCACACCGCGAAGGACGGCTCGCCGAAGCTCGTCGAGGAGTGCACGCTGCCGCTGACCGGCAAGGGCTGCGTCGACCTGATCGTCACCGACCTCGGCGTCCTCGAAGTGACCGCGCACGGCCTCGCACTGGTCGAAACGGCGCCGGGCGTCACCGCCACGGAGATCGCCGCGAAGACCGCGGCGGAACTCCACATCCCGGACGGATCCGAGATATGAGCCTCGACACCGGACCGCTGCCGGACGGACTCAGCCAGGACGCCATGGACGCGGAGGTCGCGAAGGCGCAGTCGGCCGCGGCGGCCGGCGCGCACCATCCGCCGCGCGACTACCCGCCGTACCGCAGCAGCCATCTGCGGCACCCGAAGCGGCCGTTGGTCCCCCTGCGCGACCCGGAGGCGGTGGAGCTGACCGGTCCGGCGTTCGGCGTCACCGACGTCTCCGCACTGGACAGCGATCTGACGCGGCAGCACGCGGGGGAGCCGCTGGGCGAGCGCATCACCGTGAGCGGCCGGGTCCTCGACCGCCGGGGGCGGCCCGTGCCCGGCCAGCTGGTCGAACTGTGGCAGGCCAACGCGTCCGGCCGGTACGCCCACCAGCTGGACCAGCACCCGGCGCCCCTCGACCCGAACTTCACGGGCTTCGGCCGCTGCCTGACCGGCGACGACGGCACGTACTCCTTCACGACCATCAAGCCGGGCGCCTACCCGTGGCGCAACCACACCAACGCCTGGCGTCCTGCGCACATCCACTTCTCCCTGTTCGGCACCGCATTCACCCAGCGCCTGGTGACGCAGATGTACTTCCCCGGTGACCCGCTCCTCCCCTACGACCCGGTGCTGAGCTCGGTGACCGACGACGCGGCGCGCCAGCGCCTGGTCTGCGCGTACGACCACACACTTTCCGTCCCCGAGTGGTCACTGGGCCACCGCTGGGACATCGTCCTGGACGGCCCGTCCGCGACACTCTTCGAGGAGGACGACGACCACTGATGTACGCATCCACACCCCCGTACGCGCCCACTCCCTCCCAGACCGTCGGCCCCTTCTACGGATACGCGCTGCCGTTCCCGCGCGGAGGCGACGTGGCGCCCGTCGGGGACCCGGAGACCATCACCCTGCACGGGTACGTGTTCGACGGCGCGGGGCAGCCCGTGCCCGACGCCCTGATAGAGACCTGGCAGCCCGCGCCCGACGGCTCCCGTGCGGGCGTGCCCGGCTCGCTGCGGCACGATCCCGTCGTGGGGCGGGTCGTGGGGCGCGACGGTGTCGCGTTCACCGGGTTCGGCCGGGTCCCGACCGACGCCGACGGCCACTGGGCCGTGCGGACGCTGCCGCCGGGCGGCGTCTCGTACATCGCGCTGGCCGTCTTCGCCCGCGGGCTGCTGCACCACCTGTACACGCGCGCGTACCTGGTGGACGAGCCGGGTGACGCGCTGCTCGGCTCGCTCGACGCGGAGCGGCGGGCCACGCTGGTCGCCCGGGGCGAGGCCCCGCGCGCGTACCGGTTCGACATCCATCTCCAAGGGCCCGACGAGACGGTCTTCCTGGACTTCACGGAGTCCTCGGAGTCCGTGGGGTCCGTGGAGCCCGTGGAGGTGTCCCGGTGAGCGGGCTGTTCTCTCCCGGGTGGGCGGGCTCGCCCGCCGCCGACGCGACCTCCGACACCGCCTTCCTCGGAGCGCTGCTGTCCGTCGAGGCGGCACTGACCCGCGCGCAGGCGGCGGTGGGCCTCGCGCCCCCGGAGGCGGCGACAGCGGTCACGGAAGCGGCCGCGGACGCCGGCCGGTTCGACCCGGGGGACATCGCGCTGCGCGCGCGGGACGGCGGGAATCCGGTGATCCCGCTGGTGGCGGCGTTGACGGCCGCGGTGCCCGCGGAGGCGGCGCCGTACGTCCACCGGGGCGCGACGAGCCAGGACATCCTGGACACGGCCCTGATGCTGCTCGCCGCACGGGCGCTGGACCTGACCCTCACGGACCTGGCCCGGGCGGAACGGGCTTTGGCCCGCCTGGCCCGCGACCACCGGAACACCGTGATGCCGGGCCGCACCCTCACCCAGCACGCGGTGCCGACGACCTTCGGCCTGAAGGCGGCGGGCTGGCGGTCCCTCGTCCTCGACGCCCGTGACCGGGTCGAGGCCCTGCGCGGGAGCCTGCCGGCGCAGCTGGGCGGCGCGGCGGGCACGCTGGCGTCGTTCCGGGCGCATGGGGAGGAGGCGGCGGCTGACGGGGCACGGGTGGTGGAGGCCTTCGCCGACGAACTCGCCCTGCGTACTCCGCTGTTGCCCTGGCACACCCTCCGCACGCCCGTCGCCGATCTCGCCTCCGCGCTCGCCTTCACCGCGGGCGCCCTCGGCAAGGTGGCGGCCGATGTCCTCAACCTCTCCCGTACCGAGATCGGCGAACTCTCCGAGAGTGCGGGCGGCGGCTCGTCCGCCATGCCGCACAAGGCCAATCCCGTGCGTGCCACGCTGATCGCCGCCGCCGCGCGGCGGGCGCCCGGTCTCGCCGCGACCCTGTACGGCTCACTGGCCGCCGAGGACGAACGGCCGGCGGGCGCCTGGCACGCCGAGTGGGAGCCCCTGCGCGATCTGCTGCGGCTGGCCGGTGGCGCGGCCCGGGACGCGGCGGAGCTCGTCGAGGGGCTGCGCGTGCACCCGGAGGCGATGCGTGCGCACCTCGACCTCACGGGCGGGCTGATCGTCTCCGAGCGTCTGGCCGTCGAGCTCTCGGCGTCACTCGGCCGGGCCGGCGCGAAGGAGCTGCTGACCCGGGCGGCGGGTCGCGCCCGCGCGGAAGGGCGGAGGCTCGCGGACGTCCTCGCCGACGAGCCCGCCCTGAAGGACATCGACCTCACGGAATCCACCGACCCCACCCGCTACACCGGATTCGCCGCCGAACTCACCGACCGCGCCCTGGAGCGACGTTGACCACCGCACCACACGGCAAACTGCCACACCACACCACCGAAGGCGCCGGGAACGCTCCCCCGCTCCTCCTCGGCCCCTCCACCACCCCGTGGGACGCCGACCTCGCGGAATCCCACGACCCCACCCGCTACACCGGCCTCACCGGCGAACTCACCGACCGTGCCCCGGAGCGACGTTGACCACCACACCCCCCGGCAAACTGCCACACCACACCACCGAAGGCGTCGGCCACGCTCCCGCGCTCCGCCTCTGCCCGTCCATAGGTACCTCCACCGCCCTGTGGGACGTCGACCTCACCCGCTACACCGAACTCACCGACCGTGCCCTGGAGCGACCTTGAGCACCGCACCCCCCAGCAAACTCCCGCACCACACCGTCGAAGGCCCCGAGGACGCTCCCCCGCTCCTCCTCGGCCCCTCCCTCGGCACCTCCACCGCGCTGTGGGATGCCGTCGCGCCCGAGTTCGCCGTCGCGCACCGCGTTGTGCGGTGGGACCTGCCCGGTCACGGGCGGTCCCCCGCGGAGTTGATCGGCCCGGGTGCGACGGTTGCCGACCTCGGCGGGCTCGTTCTCGCGGTCGCCGACTCCCTCGGCCTCGAGCGCTTCGCGTACGCCGGGGTGTCGTTGGGCGGTGCCGTGGGGCTTCACCTGGCGGCTCGGCATCCCGACCGGGTGAGCGCCCTCGCCGTGGTCTGCTCGTCGGCGCACTTCGGTGGCGCCGGGCCGTGGCGGGAGCGGGCCGCCCTGGTGCGCCGCGAGGGCCTGGGCGGGCTCGCGGAGTCGGCGCCGGGGCGCTGGTTCACGCCAGGGTTCACGGTGCCCGCCCTCGTCGCGGACCTCCGGGCGGCCGATCCGGGCGCGTACGCGGCGTGTTGCGACGCCTTGGCCGCGTACGACATGCGGGATTCGCTGGCGTCGATCACCGTGCCCACGCTGGTCGTCGCCGGGCGCGCGGACCCGGCGACTCCGCCCGCCCACGCGCGGGAGATCGCGGACGCCGTACCGGGCGCCTCCCTGGTGGAGCTCGCGAACGCCTCCCATCTGGCGCCCGCGGAGCGCCCCGACGCGGTGGCGGCGGCCCTGCGCGCCCATTTCACGGGCGCTCCACCGAACGGCACGGCCGTGCGGCGCGCCGTGCTCGGTGACGCGCACGTGGACCGCGCGGAGGCGAACACGACGCCCTTCACGGCGCCCTTCCAGAACTTCATCAGCCGCTACGCGTGGGGCGAGATCTGGACCGATCCCACACTCGCCCGCCGCGAGCGCAGCATGATCACCATGACCGCGCTGGTCGCCCACGGCCACCTCGACGAGCTCGCGATGCATGTGCGAGCCGCCCGCCGGAACGGCCTGACGCCCGAGGAGATCGGCGCGGTCCTGCTGCAGACGGCGGTGTACTGCGGGGTGCCCGCGGCCAACGCGGCGTTCGCGGTGGCCGATCGGGTGCTCGCCGAGGAAGCCGGGGGGCGGCAAGGACGCGGCGGAGGGTGACGTGCGCCGGCCGGGTGCCCATGGGGCCCGCGCCGCGACGTCACCGGGCCCCGTACACCGGCCGCGGCGCCCCCGCCTCGGCCAGCAGCTTCAGCGCCGTCTCGCCCGCCTCCGCCGGGGTCCAGCGAGCACCCTTGTCCGCGCTGGGGCCCGGGCGCCAGCCCTCCATGACGGTGATGCGGCCCGCCTCCGTCTCGAAGACGCGGCCGGTGACCCCGGCGGAGGCGGTGGAGCCGAGCCAGACGACGAGGGGGGACACGTTCTCCGGGGCCATCGTGTCGAAGCCGCCGTCCTCGGGGGCGGCCATCGTGTCGGCGAAGGTCTGCTCTGTCATGCGGGTCCGGGCGGCGGGCGCGATGGCGTTCACCCGTACTCCGTAGGAGGCGAGTTCGGCGGAGGCGACCAGGGTGAGGCCGAGGATGCCCGCCTTGGCGGCGCTGTAGTTGCCCTGGCCGACGCTGCCGGACAGGCCCGCTCCGGAGCTGGTGTTGACCACGCACGCGTGCGGGGTCCGGCCGGCCTTCGCCTCGGCCCGCCAGTGGGTACCCGCGTGCTTCAGGGGCAGGAAGTGCCCCTTGAGGTGGACGCGCATCACGGCGTCCCAGTCGTCCTCCTCGAGGTTGACCAGCATCCGGTCCCGCAGGAAGCCCGCGTTGTTGACGAGGGTGTCGAGGCGCCCGTACGTGTCGAGCGCGGTCCGCACCAGCGAGGCCGCGCCCTCGGACGTGGCGATGTCGCCGCCGTGCGCGACGGCGTCGCCGCCCGCCGCGCGGATCTCCTCGACGACGTCGTGCGCGGGCCCGCCGGAGGCCCCCGATCCGTCGGGCCCCACGCCGAGGTCGTTGACGACGACCCGGGCGCCCTCGGCCGCGTACGCGCGCGCGTGCGCCCGGCCGAGGCCGCGCCCCGCCCCCGTGACGATCACGACGCGGCCGTCGCAGAGCCCGGACTTGGCAGCTGACGTCATACGGAACTCCTCGGTCGGGTGTGGGCGATGTGCGGGTCGTTCAATGGTTGACGGAGGCCGCGGCCAGGAACGCGGGGCGTTCGCCGCCGCCGTGCAGCCGGAGCGCAGCTCCGCTGATGTACCGGGCGCGGTCGGAGGCCAGGAAGACACAGGCGTCGCCGACGTCGGAGGGGTCGGCGAGGCGGCCCAGCGGGACGGTGCGGGCGACCCGGGCGACGCCCTCGTCGTCTCCGTAGTGCAGGGCGGTGTTCTCGGTGCGGGCGAGGCCGAGGACGACCGTGTTGACGCGCACGGCGGGGGCCCACTCGACGGCCATGGTTCCTGCGAGGTTCTCCAGGCCCGCCTTCGCGGCGCCGTACGCGCCGCTGCCGGGTGAGGGCCGGGTCCCGCTGACGCTGCCGATCATCGTGATGCTGCCGCCCGTCTCCTGCCCTCGCATCACCTCGTACGCGGCGAGGGAGGCGTACAGCGGGGCGAGCAGGTTCAGTTCCACGATCTTGGCCTGGCGGGCCGGGGCGGTCTCGGCGAGCAGCCCGAACGGCGTGCCGCCCGCGTTGTTCACCAGCGCGTCCACCGCGCCGTGGTCCACGGCCACTTCGGCGAAGAAGGCGGTGGCCGCCGCCGCGTCGCGCAGGTCGAGCGGCCTGAACTCGGCGGTAGCGCCCGCCGCTTCGACGGGCTCGTCCGGCGGCCGGCGGGCGCAGACGACGACCCGGGCGCCGGTGGCGAGAAAACTCCGGGCGATTCCAGCACCGACGCCCCGCGTGCCGCCGGTCACGACGACCACCTGTCGTGGGTCAGTCATCGCTGCTACCTTTCCAACTAACAAATGTTTGGTTGAAGGCGTGTGGGTTGAAAGGTAGCGGATCGTCTGATGTCTGTCTCCACCTCCGCCCCGGACAAGGGCGTCACCGTCGTCACCGTCGACTACCCGCCGGTGAACGCACTGCCGGTACGCGGCTGGTACGACCTGGCGGACGCGGTCCGCGCCGCCGGCCGCGACCCCGACACGCGCTGCGTCGTCCTGACCGCCGAGGGCCGCGGGTTCAACGCGGGCGTGGACATCAAGGAGATGCGGCGCGACCCCGGCCACACCGCGCTGATCGGCGCCAACCGCGGGTGCTACGCAGCGTTTTCGGCGGTGTACGAGTGCGAGGTGCCCGTCGTCGCGGCGGTGCACGGCTTCTGCCTGGGCGGCGGCATCGGTCTCGTGGGGAACGCGGACGCGATCGTGGCCAGCGAGGACGCCACCTTCGGCCTTCCCGAGCTGGACCGGGGCGCGCTCGGCGCCGCCACCCACCTGGCCCGCCTCGTCCCCCAGCACCTGATGCGCGCCCTGTACTACACCTCGCGGACCGCGACGGCCGCCGAGCTGCACGCGCACGGCTCCGTGTGGCGGGTCGTCCCGCGTGTGGAACTGCTGGACGCGACCCTGGAGTTGGCGCGGGAGATCGCCCGCAAGGACGGCACGCTGCTGCGTTTCGCGAAGGCCGCGATCAACGGAATCGACCCCGTGGACGTGCACCGCAGCTACCGCTTCGAGCAGGGCTTCACCTTCGAGGCGAACCTCAGCGGCCTTGCCGACCGCATCCGTGCGGATTTCGGGACGCGAGAAGAGGGCGATGCATGAGCGGCAGGACCGACAAGAAGATGACGGTCGACGAGATCGTGGGGCGGCTGGCCAGCGGCATGACGCTCGGCATCGGCGGCTGGGGCTCCCGCCGCAAGCCGATGGCGCTGGTCCGCGCGCTGCTGCGGTCCGACGTCACGGACCTGACCGTCGTGTCGTACGGCGGCCCGGACATCGGCCTGCTCGCCGCGGCCGGCCGCATCCGCAAGCTCGTCACGGCCTTCACCACCCTCGACTCGATCCCCCTGGAGCCGCACTTCCGCGCGGCGCGCGAGCGTGCCGCGTTCGAACTCGTCGAGCTGGACGAGGCGATGTTCATGCAGGGCCTCACCGCGGGCGCCCAGCGGCTGCCGTTCCTGCCGATCCGGGCGGGGCTCGGCTCGGACGTGATGCGCGTCAACCCGCACCTGCGGACGGTCACTTCTCCGTACGACGACAGGGAGGAGCTCGTCGCCGTGCCCGCGCTGCGGATGGACGCGGCCCTGGTGCACATGAACCGCGCCGACCCCTTCGGCAACGGCCAGTACCTCGGCCCCGACCCCTACTTCGACGACCTGTTCTGCGAGGCCTCCGACACCGCGTACGTCTCGTGCGAGCGCATCGTCGACTCCGCCGAGCTCACCGCGCACGCCGCACCCCAGACGATGCTCGTCTCCCGGCACTCGGTGACGGGCGTGACCGAGACGCCCAAGGGCGCGCACTTCACGTCCTGCGTGCCCGACTACGGCCGCGACGAGCCCTTCCAGAAGGCGTACGCCGCCGCGGCAGCCGACCCGGAGACCTGGCGGGACTTCCGGAACCGCTTCCTCGCCGGGACCGAGCGGGACTACCAACTCGCCGTCCAGGCCTGGCACAAGGAGCAGCGATGACCCCGGCCACCGCACGGGCCGCCACCCGCGCCGAGTACTGCGTGATCGCCTGCGCCGAGGCCTGGCGGGGCGACGGCGAGATCCTCGCCTCCCCCATGGGCACGGTCCCGTCGGTCGCGGCCCGCCTCGCCAAGCTGACCTTCTCCCCCGACCTGCTGCTGACCGACGGCGAGGCCCTGCTCATCGGCGACGTCCCCGCGGTCGGCGCGGCGTCGGCGGTGACCGAGGGCTGGCTGCCGTACCGCAAGCACCTGACGATGGTCATGGGCGGCAAGCGGCACGTGATGATGGGCGCGAGCCAGCTCGACCGGTTCGGCAACCAGAACATCTCGTGCATCGGCGACTGGTCCCGTCCCCGACGGCAGCTGCTCGGCGTGCGCGGCGCCCCGGTCAACACGCTGAACAATCCGGTGAGTTACTGGGTACCGAGGCATTCCGCGCGCGTGTTCGTCGAGAAGGTCGACATGATCAGCGGCGTCGGGTACGACAGCGCGGCCGCCGCCGGGCCCTCCGCGACCCGCTTCCACGATCTGCGCCGGGTCGTCTCCGATCTCGGCGTCTTCGACTTCGGGGCCCCTGATCACGCGATGCGTCTGGTGTCCCTGCATCCGGGCGTGACCCTGGAGCGGGTGCGGGAGGCCACCGGGTTCGCGCTGGCCGTGCCGGGCGACGACGTCCCGTACACCCGGGAGCCGACCGCCGAGGAGCTGCGGCTGATCCGCGACGTGGTGGACCCGGACGGCCTGCGCGACCGCGAGGTGCGCCCGTGACACCGGAGCAACCGCTCGTGACACCCACCCTGAAGACGCCGCTGACCGAACTGGTGGGCGTCCGGCACCCGGTCGTCCAGACCGGTATGGGCTGGGTGGCGGGCCCCCGGCTGGTCTCCGCGACCGCGAACGCCGGGGCGCTCGGCATCCTGGCCTCCGCGACCATGACGGTCGAGCAGCTGCGGGCGGCCGTCCGCGAGGTCAAGTCCCGTACCGGCGCGCCCTTCGGGGTGAACCTGCGGGCGGACGCGGGGGACGCGCGGGACCGCGTGCGGATCATCATCGACGAAGGGGTGCGGGTCGCGTCCTTCGCGCTCGCGCCCTCCAAGGAGCTGATCGCGGAGCTCAAGGACGCCGGCGTGGTGGTCATGCCCACGGTCGGCGCGCGGCGGCACGCCGAGAAGGTCGCCGCCTGGGGCGCGGACGCGGTGCTCGTGCAGGGCGGCGAGGGCGGCGGCCACACCGGTGAGGTGGCCACCACGGTGCTGCTTCCGCAGGTCGTCGACGCGGTGGACGTTCCGGTGGTCGCGGCGGGCGGCTTCTACGACGGCCGCGGCCTGGTCGCCGCGCTCGCCTACGGCGCGGCGGGCGTGGCCATGGGCACCCGCTTCCTGCTCACCTCGGACTCGACGGTCCCGGACGCGGTCAAGGCCCGCTATCTGGCCGCCTCCGTCAAGGACGTCACGGTCACCACGCGCGTGGACGGCCTCCCGCACCGCATGCTGCGGACGGAGCTGGTGGCGTCCCTGGAGCGGTCCGGCAGGCTCGCCTCCCTCGTCCGGGCGGTCCGGCACGCAGCGGCGTTCCGGAAGGTCTCCGGCCTGGGGTGGACCCGGCTGGCCCGCGACGGCCTCGCGATGAGGCGCGGCAAGGACCTCACCTGGAGCCAGGTCCTCCTCGCCGCGAACACCCCCATGATGCTGAGGTCGGCGATGGTGGACGGCCGTCCGGAGCTGGGCGTGATGGCGTCGGGCCAGATAGCGGGCCTGATAGACGACCTGCCTTCGTGCGCGGAGCTCGTGGAGCGGCTGATGCGGGAGGCGGACGAGGTCATGGGTGAGCTGTCCGGTCGGTACGGACCGGCGTCACGCCCGTCCGGCGACTGAGGAGCGGGGTCCCAGGTGGTCCAGGGCCCGGTCGGCGAGACCGTCCGCACCGCAGGTCCGCGCCAGGGTCAGGCCACGCTCGAGCTCCGCCGCGGAACCGGCGGCGATCCCGTACTCGACGCGGGCGACCGCGTGTTCGTACGCGCAGGGTGACGCCTCCAGATAGCCGGCGGCCTGGCGGTACAGCGCGACGGCGCGCGGTCCCGTCTCCAGGAACGCCGCGCACCGCAGTGCCTCGCCGATCGCGGTGTCCGTGCCGAACCGCTCGGCCTGCATACGGGCGTCCGAGACGAGGTGCGCGGCCCGCTTGGGGTCCTCGTCGGCCAGGGCGCGGGCGAGGTCGTACGCCCACGGCGCGAGGACGGTGTTGTACTGGCCGCGCGCCGTCAGTGCCTTCGCCGTGGCCTCCAGCTCGTTGAGCCCCTCCTCCGTGCGGCCGAGGGCGAGCAGGAGGCGCCCGCGCACGGACGGAGCGTCGGGCACGTAGATGGTGGAGGCGGAGGGCGGCGCGAAGCCGTACCGGTCGGCGACCTCACCGGCCTCCTCGATGTGTCCGCGCGCCAGGAGCGTGTCGATGAGCATGCTGGCCGCCTCCCAGTGCATGGGCAGGCCCTGGCCGACGCGGTCGGCCAGGCGCAGGCTCTCGCGCAGCGAGCGCTCGGCGTCGGTCAGCCGTCCGCGCCTGCGGTACACGTAGCCGAGGAAGGCGTGGGCGAGGGCGAGGTGTCCGCCGCTCCAGCCCGCGGTCTCGTAGGCGCGCACGGCCTCGGTGAACAGGCTCTCCGCGCGGTCGAGGCGGTCCGAGAAGGCGTACGACCCGCCGAGCATCAGGCGGAGCTCGAAACTCCACTCCGTGTCGGTCCAGCCGAGTCCTGGCGCCAGGCGGCCGTTGACGAGGGCGCGGTCGCAGAGCTCGACGACCAGTTCCGCGCTCTCGCCGCGGGTCATGGCGTCGAAGGCGCGCAGGATCAGCAGGGCGCGCTCGGAGTTGTCGCGGCCTGCGAGGGGTCCGGCGAGGGCGGCGAGCCGCCGCGACCGTCCCGGCGAGTCCTGCTCGCCCGCGTGGATGCCCTCCCACATGTAGTGCACGGCTTGCAGGCGCAGCCTCGCGGGACCCTCTTCGAGCCTGCTCGCCTCCTCGGCGATGGCCCGCAGGCCTTCCTCCAGTTGGTCGTTGTGGACGAAGGCCTGGGAGAGGCGGCAGACCGCGTCGACGCGCAGCTCCCGGTCGAGGCCGCGCATCGAGAGGGCTTCGCGCAGATGACGGATGGTGGTGGCAGGCGAGGTGAGCATGGTGGCGCAGCCGAGTTCGTAGAGCACGCGCGCGTGGATCTCGGGCAGGGGCGGCTCCTGGAGGGCGCGCTCCAGGCAGCGGCGGGCCGCGTCGGGCGCACCGACGGCGAGGTGTTCGGCTGCGGCCTCGCGCAGCTGCTCGACGAGCTCCGGATCGTCGTCCGGGTGCACTTCCAGGAGGTGCCGGGAGGCGGCAGCGGCGCCACGCCCCGAGAGGGTGACGATGCCGGCGGCCACGCCGTGCATCGCGGTGCGGGTGGCCGCCGGGATGGAGCGGTAGACCGTGCTGGCGATCAGCGGGTGGACGAACTCCAGGCCCTCGTCGCCCTCGGCCAGGATGCGCGCCGTGCAGAGCCGCTCCGCGCAGCGTTCGGCGTTGTCGGGCATCATTCCGGCGAGCTGGGCGGCCAGGTCGAGGGAGATGGCGCTGCCGAGGATGGCGGCGGCCCAGGCGAAGCGGGTGGCGTCGGTGCCGAGTGCTTCGAGGCGGGCGACGAGGCCGCGGCCGCGGGCGGTGCGGTTGAGGGCGCGCAGTTCGTCGGCGGAGCTCTCCACCGGTTCGAGCTCGCTGTCCTGCACCTTGGCGAGGAGTTCGACGGATTCGTACGGGTTGCCGCCGGTGACCGCCCAGACCTCGCGGCAGAACGGGGCGTCGGCGTGCTCGCCGAGCGTCGCGCGGGTCAGGCCGGCCGCGGCGTCCGGTGTGAGGGCGCGCAGGGTGCTGAAGGAGCGGGCCTGGGCGGCGACCGTCGCCAGGTGGCGGGCGCTGTCGCCGGTGGCCTCGCCGGGCCTGCGGGCGACCACGACGAGGACGGGCAGTTCCTCCAGGCGCTGGGCGAACGTGGCGAGCCAGTGCAGGGTCTCCTGGTCGGCCCAGTGTGCGTCGTCGATGAGGAGGACGAGGGGCCAGTGCAGTCGGGAGAGCCGGGAGACCGCTTCGACGAGGCCGTCGCAGACGCCCTGCGGGTCGGCCTGGGGCCCGCCGGGCTCGGCTATGCCGAGTGCGGGTCCCGCGATGTCGAAGCAGTCGCCGAAGTACTCGCGGGCCTCGTCGGGGGTGAGCTGGACGAGTGCGGGCTGCAGCAGTTGCCGTACGACGTTGAAGGGGACGGAGGTGACGGTCTCGCCGCCGCGTGCGGACCAGACCGTGGCCCGGCCCTCCGCCATGCGGCGCACTTCGGCGAGGAGCGCCGTCTTGCCGATGCCCGCCTCTCCGCTGAAGGCCAGCAGGCCGCCCGTGGTCGTCGAGTCGGCACAGAGCTCGTCCACGGCCTGGGCCACCGCGGCGAGTTCGGCGTCGCGCTCCCACAGCGGGGCCCAGGCGGCTCCTCCGGGCCGTCCCTGCGTCATCGCGCTACCTCCCGGGGTCGCTCAATCGACGTACAGAAGTCGAGACTAGCCGGGTCGGGGCCGCTGTGGAGCGCGGTCGGCGCAGGTACTCCCGCAAGGAGTGAGGAATCCGAGGACAGCCCCGACAGCCCTCAGAGGCGTTCGACGATGGTCACGTTGGCCTGGCCGCCGCCCTCGCACATCGTCTGGAGGCCGAACCGGCCGCCGGTGCGCTCCAGTTCGTGCAGGAGGGTCGTCATCAGTTTGACGCCGGTCGCGCCGAGGGGGTGGCCGAGGGCGATCGCGCCGCCGTTCACGTTGACCTTCTCGGGGTCGGCGCCGGTCTCCTTCAGCCAGGCGAGGACGACGGGCGCGAACGCCTCGTTGATCTCGACGAGGTCGATGTCGCCGATGCTCATGCCGGTCTTCTTGAGGGCGTGCGCGGTGGCGGGGATGGGTGCGGAGAGCATCCGGATGGGGTCCTCTCCGCGCACGGAGAGGTGGTGGACGCGGGCGCGGGGCGTCAACCCGTGGTCCCTGACGGCCTGTTCGCTCGCGAGGAGCATCGTGGCCGCGCCGTCGGACACCTGTGAGGAGCAGGCGGCGGTGATCGTGCCGCCGTCGAGGACGGGTTCGAGGCCGGCCATCTTCTCCAGGGTCGTGTCGCGCCGCGGGCCCTCGTCGGTGGTGACGTCTCCGTAGGCGACGAGTTCGCGGTCGAAGCGGCCCTCGTCGATGGCGCGGACCGCCCGCCGGTGCGAGCGGAGCGCGAACTCCTCCATGTCGCGGCGGGATATTCCCCACTTCTCGGCGATCAGCTGGGCGCCGTGGAACTGGTTCACGGGCCGGTCCCCGTAGCGGGCGCGCCAGCCTTCGCTGCCCGCGTACGGGCCTTCGGTGAGGCCGAGGGGCTCGGCGGCCTGCCGGGAGGCGAAGGCGATGGGGATCATCGACATGTTCTGTGTGCCGCCCGCGACGACGAGGTCCTGGGTGCCGGACAGGATGCCCTGGGCCGCGAAGTGCACGGCCTGCTGGGACGATCCGCACTGCCGGTCGACGGTCACGCCGGGCACTTCTTCGGGGAGTCCGGCCGCCAGCCAGCTGGTGCGGGCGATGTCGCCGGCCTGGGGTCCTACCGTGTCCAGGCAGCCGAGGACGACGTCCTCGACGGCGGCGGGGTCGATGCCGGTGCGTTCGACGAGCGCCTTGAGGACGTGGGCGCCCAGGTCGGCCGGGTGGACACCGGAGAGCCCTCCCTTGCGCCTGCCGACGGGGGTGCGGACCGCTTCAACGATGTAGGCCTCGGCCATGACTGCGTGCTCCTCGGTCGTGGGGCGCGACGCCGGGTGACGGCGCTCCGGTTACGTACTTCGTACGGAGATGCCGTCCAGGACCATCGACAGGTACTGGCGGGCGATCTCCTCGGGGCTGTGGCCGCCGCCGGGGCGGTACCAGGACGCGGCGACCCAGACGGTGTCGCGCACGAAGCGGTAGGCGAGCCGGATGTCCAGGTCGGCGCGGAAGACGCCTTCCGCGACGCCGCGCTCCAGGGTCGTGAGCCAGGCCTTCTCGAAGCGCTGCTGCGAGTCCGACAGGTACTGGAAGCGCTGCTGTGCGACCAGGTGCCTGGACTCCTTCTGGTAGATCGCGACGGCGGCGCGGTGCCGGTCGATCTCCCGGAACGACTCGGTGACGAGGGCTTCGAGGGTGGCGCGGGGGTCGAGCTGGGCCTGAAGCACGGAGTCGTACCCGTCCCACAGTTCGGTGAGGAAGGTGCGGAGGATCTCTTCGAGCATCGACTCCTTGGAGTCGAAGTGGTAATAGAGGCTGCCGGCGAGCATGCCGGCGGCGTCGGCGATCTTGCGGACCGTCGTCGCGTTGTACCCCTGCTCGGCGAAGACGTCGGCGGCGATGCCGAGGAGTTCGCGGCGACGCTCGGGCGAGGGGCTCACCTGGGGCTTCTTCTTGCCCGCACCCTGTTTGCCGCCGGTGTGCTGGTTCGGTTCGTCACTGGTGGGCTGCTTCTGTTTCGACACACGGTCATTCTCCGCCTAGGCGTGCTGACTGCTGACCGAGACCGTCTCCCCCGTCATGTACGAGGAGTAGCCGCTGGCCAGGAAGACGATGACGTTGGCTATCTCCCACGGCTGCGCGTACCGCCCGAACGCCTCGCGTGCGGTGAGCTCTTCGAGGAGCTCGGGGGAGGTGACCTTGGCGAGGTGGGGGTGCATGGCGAGGCTCGGCGAGACCGCGTTGACGCGGATGCCGTGGGGCGCGGCTTCGAGGGCGGCGCACCGGGTGAGGGCCATGACGCCGGCCTTCGCCGCGGCGTAGTGTGCCTGGCCGGTCTGGGCGCGCCAGCCGAGCACGGAGGCGTTGTTCACGATGACGCCGCCCCGGCCGGCGGCCCGCAGGCGGCGCAGGGCGGCGCGGGTGGAGCGGAAGGTGCCGTTCAGCGTGACGTCGATGACCTTGTCCCACTGCTCGTCGGTCATCTCGGTGAGCTCGGCGGTGCCGCCGAGCCCGGCGTTGTTCACGACGATGTCGAGGTGGCCGTGGCGGCGCTCCGCCAGGTCGAACAGCGCTTGGACCTGCGCCTCGTCGGTGACGTCGCACGGGATGCCGTCGACCCGGCCGTCGCCGAACTCCTCGGTGAGCGCCGCCACCGACTCCTTGGTGCGGCGCCGGTGGGCGTCTCCTATGACGATGCGCGCGCCCTCCTCCAGGAAGCGGCGTGCGGTGGCGCCGCCGATGCCGGCTCCGGCGGCCGCCGTGATCACGGCGGTGCGTCCCGCGAGCAGGGCGTGCGCGGGCTCATAGGCGGGTGGGGCGGGCACGTTCATGGGCTCCCCGATTCCGGATCAGGCCTGGGTCCCGGCTCTCGACTCCTCGACTCTCCTCACGGTAATCTACCAAACACTTGTTAGGGAATACTGTTGCCGGGGAACACCGGAGGGGTGGGCCACTGATGGACCTCGACTTCACCGCCGGGGAAGAGGAGTTCAGGCGGCGGGCGCGCGACTGGCTCACCGCGCACGTACCGGCCGCGCCCCTGCCCTCGCTGGAGACCGAGGAGGGTTTCGCGGCCCACCGGGAGTGGGAGCGCACGCTCGCCGCCGGCCGCTGGTCGGCGGTGTCCTGGCCCGAGGAGTACGGCGGACAGGGCGTCGACATCGTCAAGTGGCTGGTGTTCGAGGAGGAGTACTACGCGGCGGGGGCACCGGGCCGCGTCTCGCAGAACGGCATCAGTCTCCTCGCGCCCACCCTCTTCGACTTCGGCACCGAGGAGCAGCGCGCGCGGGTGCTGCCTCCCATGGCGGCCGGCGAGGTGATCTGGGCGCAGGCCTGGTCCGAGCCGGAGTCGGGCTCCGACCTGGCGTCGCTGCGCTCCACCGCCCGCCGCACCGACGGCGGCTGGCTGATCAGCGGGCAGAAGACGTGGTCGTCGCGGGCGGCGTTCGCCGACCGCGCCTTCGGCCTGTTCCGCAGTGAGCCGTACGAGGACCACAAGGAGAGGCCGCACCGGGGCCTGACGTATCTGATGTTCCCGCTCGACGCGGCCGGGGTGACGGTCCGTCCCATCGGCCGTCTGGACGGCAAGCCCGCCTTCGCCGAGCTCTTCCTGGACGACGTGTTCGTGCCCGACGAGGACGTCATCGGCGAGCCCGGCCAGGGCTGGCGGATCGCCATGTCGGCCACGGGCGACGAACGCGGCCTGACGCTGCGCTCCCCCGGCCGCTTCCTCGCCGCCGCGGACCGGCTGGCGCGGCAGTGGCGGGAGTGCGCGGACCCGGCCGACACGGCGCTGCGCGACCGGGTCGCCGACGCCGTCATCGGGGCGCGTGCCTACGAGTTGTTCACCTGGGCCGGCGCCTCGCGGTGCGCGGCCGGGGGGACGATCGGCGCCGAGTCCAGTCTCAACAAGGTCTTCTGGTCGGAGTACGACATCGCGCTGCACGAGACGGCGCTCGACCTGCTCGGCCCGGACGGCGAACTGTCCGACGGCGAACTGTCCGACGGCGGCCCGCCGGGCGGCTCCGGCTGGGCCGAGGGCTACGTCTTCTCGCTCGCGGGACCCATCTACGCCGGGACGAACGAGATCCAGCGCGACATCATCGCCGAGCGTCTGCTCGGTCTGCCGAAGGGACGCCGCTGATGAGGTTCCTCCTCGACGACGAGCAGCGGGAGTTCGCCCGCTCCCTGGACGCGATGCTGTCGGCGGCCGGCACGGTGGCGGCCACGCGCGCGTGGGGCCTCGGTGACCCCACGCGCGGGCGGGCGGTGTGGGCGCGGCTCGCGGACGCGGGGGTCTTCGCGCTGCCGGTTCCCGCTGAGTACGAAGGCGTGGGGCCGCTGCGGGTCGAAACGGCCGTCGCCTTCGTGGAGCTGGGGCGGCACGCCGTGCCGGGACCGGCCGTCGAAACGGTGGCGGCGGCCGTACTCCTGGCCCATCTCGCCGAGGAGGGTGAGCGGGAACCGGCCAAACGGTTCCTGCCCTCCCTGGCCTCCGGAGCGGCGAGCGCGACGCTGACGCTGCCGGACGGCGGACCGCTCGCCCTGGACGCCGACGCGGCGGACCTGATCCTCACCGTGACGGACGGCGAGCTGCGGCTGGCGCCCGGGCACGCGCGCGTGCGCCGCTCCCTGGACCCCGCGCGGCGCCTCGCCGCACCGCTGCCCGGCGGCGAGCTGCTCGCCGCGGGCCACGCCGTGACGGCGGCGGCGCGGCGGGCGTCCGACTGGGCGGCGCTCGCCACGGCGGCGCAGTCCCTCGGCGTCGGTCTCGCGCTGCTCGACAGGACCGTGGCGTACGTGAAGCAGCGCGCCCAGTTCGGGGCGCCGATCGGGACGTTCCAGGCCGTCAAGCACCGGCTCGCGGACGTGCTGCTGCGCCTGGAGTTCGCGCGGCCGCTGGTGTTCGGCGCCGCGACGACCATGGCGCCGGCGGATGTCGCCGCCGCCAAGGTGACGGCGGGCGAGGCCGCGTACGGCGCGGCCCGTGCCGCGCTCCAGCTGCACGGGGCGATCGGGTACACGGCGGAGTTCGACCTGTCCCTGTGGCTCACCAAGGCGCGGGCGCTGCGCGGGGCCTGGGGTGGTCCGGAGGTATGGCGGGGACGGGTCCTGGACGCCCGCGGGTGACATGGCCGCACGGCGCCGGAAGACGGCTGCACCGCGTGCCGCATTCCCGGAACAGGGGCCGTCCGAGGCCCGCGGGATGCGATGATCAAGGGCATTGGTGAGCCGACCGAGAAGGAGGCCCCACGTGCGCGTGATCGGGCTGATGTCAGGGACCTCTTACGACGCGATCGACGCGGCGGCCGCCGATCTGACCCTCGACGGCGACCGTCTGACGCTCACCCCCCTCGGGCTGATCAGCCGCGGCTACGACGCGGGCCTTCGCGCCCGGCTCGCGGCCGCGCTGCCGCCCGCCGCCACCACGCTCGCCGAGGTCTGCCGCCTGGACACCGGCATCGGGCGGGCCTTCGCGGCCGCCGCGGTCGAGGCGGACCGCGAGCTGTGCGACGGCCGGGCCGAGCTGGTCGCCTCGCACGGGCAGACCGTCTACCACTGGGTGGCGGACGGGCAGGTGCACGGCACGCTGCAGATCGGGCAGCCCGCCTGGATCGCCGAGGCGACCGGCCTGCCGGTGGTCGCCGACTTCCGCCCCCGGGACATCGCGGCGGGCGGCCAGGGCGCGCCGCTGGTCAGCCTGGTGGACCGGATGTGGCTGCGCGGCAGGCCGGGCAGTCCGGCCGCGCTGAACCTGGGCGGCATCGCCAACATCACCGCGGCCGACGGCACCGCCTTCGACACCGGTCCGGCCAACGCCCTGATCGACGCCGCGGTGCGCGAGGCGACGGGCGGCGCGCTCGCCTACGACCTGGACGGCGAGCTGGCCGCCCGCGGCACGGTCGACGAGGGCCTCCTCACCCGCCTCCTCGCCGAGCCGTACTACGCGCGCCCGGCGCCGAAGACGACGGGCAAGGAACTCTTCCATCTGCCCTATCTGCGTACGGCGTTGGAGGGGTACGAGAAGCTGTCCGCCGAGGACGTCGTCGCCACGCTCACCCGCCTCACCGCCCGCACGGTCGCCGACGCCGTCCGCTCGGTGCGCGCCTCCGAGGCGATCGTCTCGGGGGGCGGCACGCGCAATCCGGCGCTGATGGCCGCGCTGCGGGCGGAGTTGGGCGAGGCGGTTCCCGTGCGCACCTCCGACGAGCTCGGGCTGCCCTCCGCGGCGAAGGAGGCGTACGCCTTCGCGGTGCTCGGCTTCCTGACCCTGCACGGGCTGCCCGGCACCGTCCCCGAGAGCACCGGGGCGCGGCACGCGAGCGTGCTGGGTTCGGTCACGCCGGGACGCCGGGGGGTGCCGTGGCCCCGGACGGTGGAGGGGACCGCGGGGCCCGAGCGTCTCCTGGTCAACGGCCATGGGAGCGGGGGCCGGTAGAAAGGGCCGATTCTTGGAGGCCCCTCTCATCCGCCTTTCACGCGGGGCTCATACGCTGACGGTCATGACCCAGATGACTCCCCCAGGCTGGTACCCCGACCCCGGCCAGACCGCCGGCGGTCCTCCCACCGAGCGCTGGTGGGACGGGAACGTGTGGACGGACCAGGTGCGGGCCGCCGCCGGTACCGCGGCGTACCCGACTCAGGCGGCCTTCCCCGCCTACCCCGGCGAGGCGCCCGCCCCGCGCCGCACACTGCGCATGGCGATAGCCGCGGGCGTGGTGCTCGTCGTGCTCGCCGGGATAGGCGGCGGCGTGTACGCCCTGACCTCGGACGACGACGGGGACGGCGCCGACACCGTGGGCAAGGAGCCCTCGGCCGACGCCCCGCAGGAGCCGGGGGCGCCCGAGTCGCCCCGGGCGCCCCGCTCGCCGGGCACGCCCGAGGAGCAGCCCCCGGGACAGGAGGCCGGCTTCGCCAGCGACGTGGTGAACGGCATCAAGATCCCCGTGCCGGACGGCTGGAAGGGAAGCGCCACGCAGTACGGCGCCGGGGTGCAGACGGACCCGATCCCCTGTCCCGGGAACCCGGAGGAGCCGTGCACCCGGGGCAGCGCCTACTCGCTCTCCGCCGAGCAGCTGAAGCTCGACGCCAAGACGCCCGAGGCGGCCGCCAAGGAGGACATCGCGAAGAACGCGAAGGAAGGGTACGGCGGCAAGACCTACGGCAAGATCACCTCGCACAAGGTGCTGGCCTCCGAGCCGATCACCGTGGCGGGCCAGAAGGGCTACTACGTCCGCTGGAAGGCCGTGACGCAGAAGAGCGACGACGGCTACGTCGAGTCGCTCGCCTTCCCGTCCCCCGCCGACAAGTCGAAGCTCGTCGTCGTCCGCATGGGCATCGACGTCAACGACAAGGCCCCCTCGCCCTCCCACATGGACAAGATCGCCAAGGGGATCAAGGCGGGCCCGGTCGGCGACAGCGCCGGCGGGTCCGGCCAGGACGTGTAGCGGTACCAGGACGCACAACGGGGCCGGACGGGGTTCCTCGCCGCTCAGGAGGAAACCCGTCCGGCCCGGGGGTGCGCGCCGCCCCCGTCCCCACGGTGCGGCGCGGGCAGGCCCGGGTCCCGTCATCCGACAGACCCGGGCCCACGATCAGGTGAGGCCGAGCGCGGGGAGCACGCAGGCCTCCACGAAGCGGGTCACATACTCCTCGTCGGCGTACGCGCCCTCCAGGATCGGCCTGGCCCGCAGCACGCCGAACAGCTGCACGGAGAGGAACTCCACCGCCGGGTGTCCCGCGGCGATCTCGCCGCGCTCGACACCGCGCTCGATGATCGCGGCCATCGCCCTGAGCTCCGGCTCGACCAGCGTCTCGCGCAGCACCCGCTGCAGGTCCTCGTCCTGAAGGACCGCGTGGCTGAGCGCCTGGACCAGCATCGTGTCGCGCCCCGACTGCTCACCGGCGGCCTTGGCCGCCTCCCGCAGGTCCCCGGCGAGGCTGCCGGTGTCGATGCCGGCGAACCGCACACAGCGATTGGCGCGCAGCGCGGCGGCCACGAACTGGGGCTTGGTCTTCCACTGACGGTAGAGCGTCGACTTGCTGCACCGGGTGCGGGCGGCCACGCCCTCCATGGTCAGCGCCTCGTAGCCGCACTCGCGGAGCTGGTCGAGGACGGCGTCGTAGAACTCCTGCTCACGCTCGGGCGTGATCTTCGAGCGGCTCGACGTCGACGTCATGGCTCTTCCCCTCGGTACGGCGGCCGACCGGCTCGATCGGCACCTTTCGAAACGCGAGTGTACCGGTACGCCTCCGTATCGGTACACTGGCGTATCGATGAGTGGGGCGATCCTCCGCTCAGACCGCACTACCCAGTCATCACGCAAAGGGGCCGGGGGATGGAATCCCGAACCGAGCCTGCCGAACGGGAGCCGGACATAACCGTCCGGGAGCCGGGCGCGACCGCCGTCCGGAAGCCGGACACATCTGCCCGACCGCCCCTCGTCCGCGAGCTCCTCCTCGTCGTAGGACTTTTCCTCGTCTACAAATTCGGCAGGCAGCTCGCCAACGGTCACACCGGCGAGGCCTTCCTCAACGCGCACCGCGTCTGGGACGCCGAGCGCTCGCTGCACCTGCCCGGCGAGGGCACCGTGCAGGACGCCCTGCTCAGCAGCGAGTCGCTGATCCACATCGCGAACACGTACTACGCGACCGTGCACTTCCCGGCGACGCTGCTGTTCCTGGTCTGGCTGTACTGGCGCCGCCCCCGGCACTACGTGTGGACGCGGCGGGTGCTCGCCGCGCTGACCGCGGCCGCGCTCGTGCTGCACCTCGGTTTCCCGCTCGCGCCGCCGCGCATGCTGGACGCCGCGCACCTCGTCGACACGGCGCAGGTCTACGGTCCTTCGGTGTACGCCGCCAAGCCCGCGACCGACACCATGGCGAACCAGTTCGCCGCCATGCCCTCGCTCCACTTCGGCTGGGCGCTGATGCTCGCCGTCGGCCTGATCGCCGCCACCTCCTCGCGGTGGCGCTGGCTCTGGCTGCTGCACCCGCTGGTGACGCTGCTCGTGGTGGTCGGCACCGCCAACCACTACTGGCTCGACGCGCTCGCGGCCACCGCGCTGCTCGGCATCGCGCTCGCGGTGATCCGGCTGCCGCAGCCGGGACGCTCGCTGGTCGTGCGCCGCTCGGCGCCCGTACGGGAACTGATCACCACAGGGGCCGGCCGATGAACGCCACGCTGCTCGCCGTCGCGCTCTCCCTCGTCTCCGCCGCCGCGTACGCCGCCGCGGCGGTCGCCCAGGAGCGGCTCGCCTCGCGGGTCCGCGAGGGCGAGAGCGGGGTCCTGCGGATGCTCGGCAACGGCACCTGGTGGTCCTCCGTCGGGCTCAACGCGTCCGCCGCGCTGCTGCACGTGGCGGCCCTCAAGTACGGCCCGCTCACCCTCGTCCAGCCGCTCGGCGCCCTCACCCTGGTCGCCGCGGTGCCGCTGGGCGCGCGGCTCGCGGGCCGCCGGGTCACTCGCCTCGAGTGGCGCGGCACCGGGCTCACGCTCATCGGTCTGGGCACGCTGCTCCTGACCGCGTCGGGACCGGCGCCGGACGACACGCTCACCGTGCCGGAGGCGCTGGTCGTGTCCGCCGCGACGATGGCGGTCATCGGGCTCCTGTCCCGGCCCGGCACCCGGCCCGGCCTGCGGCACGCGACCGCGTCCGGCTTCGCCTCCGGGGTCGCCTCGGCGCTCACGCAGACCGTGACGGTCGCGGTCACGGACCGGTCGGGTCCGTTGCTCAGCCCGCAGGTGGTCGTCGTGGCGGTGCTGGTCGCGGCGTTCGCCGCCGGCGGGCTGCTGCTCTCCCAGACCGCCTACCGCGGTGGCCTCGGCGCGCCGCTCGCCGTGGTGACGCTCGCCAACCCCGTCGCCGCGTCGGTCATCGGCGTCGCGCTGCTCGGCGAGCGCCTTCAGGGCGGGGCCGGCGGGATCCTTCTCGCGGTGGCGGGGGCGGGGGTGGCGGCGTACGGGGTGCTGGTGCTCACCCGCTCGCCGCGTGTCGCGACGGGCGGGCCCGTGCCGGAGCCGCTGCCCTCGATTCCGGCTCAGCCGGTGGAGCGTGCGGGGCTGCGGTTGTCGCGGTCCTGACCTCGCGCCCTACTCGTACGGCTACGGCGTCGGCGGCACCCTGTCCCTCCGGGGGGTGCTGCCGACGCCGTCGTTTGGCTGCGGGCTGGGTGTGGCTGGTCGCGCAGTTCCCCGCGCCCCTGGGAAGCCGTCGCTCGGTCGGACGCCACGCGCCCTGACAGGGCTCGGTTATCCGAAGCCGCGGGCGTCCTGCTTGAGGGCCGTGTCGACGGTGAGGGCCGTTGCCACGACGAGGCTCAGGAGCGGCTCGGGGAGTTGGTAGTGGATCTGGAGGACGTAGTTGTCCGCGGTCGTGAACATCGTCTTGGCGAGGCCTTCCCAGGTCTTCGTGATCCGGGCGACCTCGTTGTCGGCGTGGTCGACGATCGAGAAGTTCCAGGCGCGCCAGTTCTCCGCCTTGATCGCGCCGACCTGCTGGCCGTTCACCATCATCGCGAAGTTGATCTTGCCGATCATGTTCTGCTGGACGATCTCGCCGACCTGCTGGCCATCCGCGCGCTCGACGATCACCCGCGACTTCATGAACTTGCGGGGGCGGGTCAGCATCATCTGCGGCTGACCGTACGCGTCACGGATCTCGAGCTTGTGCGTCATGAACTGGTCGACGCTCGCCACGAAGCGCGCGACCTTCTTCAGCGCGCTCTGGCCGACCTGGACGACCGAGCCGAGCGTGTTGCCCGACTGGTCCATGACGCTGTACTCGTTCGTCAGCTCGATGAGCTTGGCCTTCTGGTTCACGACCAGGACCGGCTCCGTGAACAGCGTGCCGCCGCCCTGCGCGGACGGCGCGACGCCGGCCTGCTGCTGCACCTGGCGCTGCACCTTGGCCGGGTCGGCCATCGGCGGAGCCTGCGGGTGCGCCTGCGGCTGGCCGAACTGGCCCTGCGGCGCCTGCGCCTGCGCCTGGGGCTGGCCGAACTGCCCCTGCGCGGGCTGGGCCTGCACCGGCTGCGGCTGCGCTTGCTGCGGGACCTGCTGGGCCTGCGCCTCGGCGGCCTGGGCCTGCTGGGCCGGGCTGGTGTGGTCCGTCCACTGGGAGCCGTCCCACCAGCGGAGCAGCTGGGGCGCGCCGTGAGGGTCCGGGTACCAGCCTGCAGGAGTGTTCGAATGCGTTGTCACCCGGGTGACCCTACCCCCCGGGTATGGGCCGTCCGCCAGTCCCTTGCGGGGGTGTGACGTCCGACTCACCCGGCTCCCCACCTGGCAGGGCATGGGCGCTGTCAGAACGCGACCTCGACCCGCAGCGTGTCCCCGCCCTCCCGCAGCTCGACCGCCGAGACACGCCCCGCCGCCCGCACGTCGCCCTCCGCCGCCGCGAAGCGGTCGAGGATCGCGCGCGGTGCCGTGACCGTGACCTGCGCGACGTCCGCCCGCATCGACAGCTTCGCCCGCGACTTGGCCCCGCGGATCGCCGCGATGGCCTCCGACGCCGTGCCGAGGACCGCCGCCTCGCCCGCGTGCTCGCGCAGCTCCGACGCGCTCGGCCAGTGCGCACGATGGACCGAGCCCGTCCGCCACCAGGACCAGACCTCCTCCGTGACGAAGGGCAGGACCGGCGCGAAGAGCCGCAGCAGGACGTCGAGCGCCGTCCGCAGCGCCGCACGCGCGGAGTCCGACGCGGCCGCGTCGCCGTGGTCGCCGTACGCGCGGGCCTTGACCAGCTCCACGTAGTCGTCGCAGAAGCGCCAGAAGAGCTGTTCCGTGCGTTCCAGGGCGCGGGCGTAGTCGAAGGCGTCGAAGGCCGCGGTGGCGTCGTCGACGGTCGCGGCGAGTTCGGCGAGCAGCGCCCGGTCGAGCGGCTCGGTGACGGCGGCCTCCGCGGGGACGTCGTCGAGGGTCAGGACGAACTTGCCGACGTTCAGGAGCTTCGTCGCGAGGCGGCGGCCGATCTTCATCTGGCCGACGTCGAACGCCGTGTCCGTGCCGGGGCGGCCGCTCGCCGCCCAGTAGCGGACCGCGTCCGCCCCGTGCAGGACGAGCAGGTGGTCCGGGGTGACCGCGTTGCCCTTGGACTTCGCCATCTTCTTGCGGTCGGGGTCGAGGATCCAGCCGGAGATCGCCGCGTGGCGCCAGGGCAGCGCGTCGTGTTCGGTGTGGGAGCGCACGACCGTGGCGAACAGCCAGGTGCGGATGATCTCGTGGGCCTGCGGGCGCAGGTCCATCGGGAAGACCCGCGCGAACAGGTCCGGGTCCGTCAGCCACCCGCCCGCGATCTGCGGGGTGAGGGACGACGTCGCCCAGGTGTCCATGACGTCCGGGTCGCCGGTGAAGCCGTGCGGCGCGCCGCGCTGCGCCGGCTCGTAGCCGGGCGGGGTCTCCGCACCCGGGTCGACGGGCAGGGCGGAGGGGTCGGGGACGATCGGGTGGTCGTGGTCGGGCCGGCCGGAGCCGTCCAGCGGGTACCAGACGGGGATCGGGACGCCGAAGAACCGCTGGCGGCTGATGAGCCAGTCGCCGTTGAGTCCGCCGACCCAGTTCTCGTAGCGGATCCGCATGTGCGGCGGGTGCCAGGCCAGTTCGGTGCCGCGGGCAAGGAGCCGGTCGCGGAGCGCGGTGTCCCGGCCGCCGTTGCGGACGTACCACTGGCGGGTCGTGACGATCTCCAGGGGCTTGTCGCCCTTCTCGAAGAACTTCACCGGGTGGGTGACGGGGCGCGGCTCGCCCCGGAGGTCGCCGCTCTCGCGCAGCATCCCGACGACGCGCTCGCGTGCCGTGTGCGCGGTGGCGCCGGCCAGCCTCGCGTACGCCGCGACGGCCGCCGGTGCCTCGACACCGCTCGGCGCCTCGGTCCGGAAGCGGCCGTCCCAGCCGATCACCGGGCGGGTGGCGAGCCGCAGTTCGCGCCACCAGGTGACGTCCGTGGTGTCGCCGAACGTGCAGACCATCGCGGCGCCCGTGCCTTTCTCGGGGGCGGCGAGACGGTGGGCGACGACGGGGACCTCGACGTCGAAGAGCGGGGTGCGGACGGTCGTGCCGAACAGGTCGCGGTAGCGGTCGTCGTCGGGGTGCGCGACGAGGGCGACACAGGCGGGGAGGAGTTCGGGGCGGGTCGTCTCGATCTCGACGGGGCGGCCGTCGGTGCCGTGGAAGGCGATCCTGTGGTAGGCGGCGGGGCGTTCACGGTCCTCAAGTTCCGCCTGCGCGACCGCTGTTCGGAACGTGACATCCCAGAGCGTGGGCGCCTCCGCGACGTACGCCTCGCCGCGCGCGAGGTTGTTGAGGAACGCGAGCTGCGAGGCGGCGCGGGCGTCGGCGCCGATGGTGCGGTAGGTGCGGGACCAGTCGACGGAGAGGCCGAGGCGCCGCCACAGGTTCTCGAAGGCCTGCTCGTCCTCGGCGGTGAGCAGCTCGCACAGCTCGATGAAGTTGCGGCGGGATATGGGGAGTTGGTGCTTGCCGGGCTTCTCGGGCGGGGCGAATTCCGGGTCGTACGGCAGGGCGGGGTCGCAGCGGACGCCGAAGTGGTTCTGGACGCGCCGCTCGGTCGGCAGGCCGTTGTCGTCCCATCCCATGGGATAGAAGACTTCCTTGCCGCGCATGCGCTGGTAGCGGGCGACGGCGTCGGTGTGGGTGTACGAGAAGACGTGGCCGACGTGGAGCGAGCCGCTGACCGTGGGCGGCGGGGTGTCGATGGAGAAGATCTCGTCGCGCGTCTTCGAGCGGTCGAAGGCGAATACGCCCGACTCGTCCCATCGCCGAGACCACTTCTCTTCGAGCCCGTCGAGGACGGGCTTCTCGGGGACGCCTGCACGGCGATGGGTGATTGCCATGCCGCTGGATGCTATCCAGACGCGCCTGGTGCAGGCGTCCCCTTTTTTCGGCTCGTGCCGGGCGTCAGGCGGTGATGATCGCCGGGTCGCTGACGCCCGCCGCGCCGGTCTCCACGTGCCCGGCGAGGCGCCGCAGGAATCCGGCGTCGGTGTCGGACTTCACCGTCAGGTCGTACCAGCGCTTGCTCGCCCGCAGGTCGACGGTGTGCTGCACGGAGCTGCCTGCCTTGACCTTGAAGGTCTGGCCCGCGCCGCCGTAGGCGTTGGTCACCGTGAGGTTCACGTCGGCGCTGCCCGCGTTCTTCAGGGTCAGCTTGATGTTGCCCGTGGTGCTGTCGTGGCGGGCGACGACCTCGGGGCCTGCCTTCTTGCCGGGGCCCTTGAAGGTGCGCAGGAAGCCGTTGGGGCCGAAGACGGAGAGGTCGTAGACGTCCTTGGAGTACTTGGAGTTCCAGGTGTCGGAGACGGACTTGCCGGCCTCCGTCGTGTACGTCCAGGGGCCGTCGGTGCGGTTCGCGGAGCGGACGTGGAAGCAGACGCCGGCCTTGGCGCCGCCGCTGAACGTGAGCGTGAACTTCCCGGCCACCGGGTCCGCGGCGCCATCCACCAGCGGGACGTACGGCAGTGCGCGGGCGGGCCGGGAGCCGCGCTCCTGCTTGGGCAGGGCCGGGTTCGTGGGCGCCTTGGGCACGTAGTCGGGGTGGCGCTTGTTGTCCGGCGGCTCGTAGGCGGCGGTGTCGGGGAGCTCCGCCGGGTCGGTGTCCTTGCCGCTGAAGTCGAAGGCGGAGGTCAGGTCGCCGCAGATCGCGCGGCGCCACGGCGAGATGTTGGGCTCCTTGACGCCGAACCGCTTCTCCATGAACCGGATGATCGACGTGTGGTCGAAGACCTCGGAGTTCACGAAGCCGCCGGTGCTCCACGGCGAGACGACGATCATCGGGACGCGCTGGCCGAGGCCGTAGTGCCCGGCCGCGTAGGAGGCGTTGCCGGGGAAGTAGTCGAGCGTCGTGTCGACGGTGGACTTGCCCTGGTTGGCGTCCTTGGGCACGTACGGCGGGACGATGTGGTCGAAGTAGCCGTCGTTCTCGTCGTAGGTGATGAACAGGGCCGTCTTCGCCCACACCTCGGGGTTGGAGGTGAGCGCGTCCAGGACCTGCGCGATGTACCAGGCGCCGAAGTTCACCGGCCAGTTGGGGTGCTCGGTGAAGGCCTCCGGGCAGGCGATGTAGGAGACCTGCGGCAGCTTGTCGGCCTTCACGTCGGCCGTGAGGATGTCGAAGAAACCGTCGCCCGCCTTGGCGTTGGTGCCGGTGCGGGCCTTGTCGTAGAGCGGGTCGCCGGGCTTGGCGTTGCGGAACTTGTTGAAGTAGAGGAGCGAGTTGTCGCCGTAGTTGCCGCGGTAGGCGTCGTCGATCCAGCCCCAGTGGCCCGCCGCGTCCAGGCCGTCGCCGATGTCCTGGTAGACCTTCCAGCTCACGCCCGCCTGCTCCAGGCGCTCGGCGTACGTCGTCCAGTCGTAGCCCAGTTCCTGGTTGCCGAGGACCGGCCCGCCGCCCTTGCCGTCGTTGCCGACGTGGCCCGTGAGCATGTAGTAGCGGTTGGGGTCCGTGGCCCCTATGAAAGAGCAGTGGTAGTCGTCACAGACCGTGAAGGCGTCGGCGAGCGCGTAGTGGAACGGGATGTCGTTCCGCTCCAGGTAGGCCATCGACCGCTCGGACTTCGCGGGAATCCACTGGTCGTACGCGCCGTTGTTGAACGCCTTGTGGCCGCCCGCCCAGTCGTGGTCGAGGCCGGCGATGAACTGCATGCCGAGGTTCTCGGCGTCCGGGTGGAAGGGCAGTACTTCCTTGCCGCCGCCGCGCTGGTGCCAGACGGGCTTACCGCTGGGCAGGGTCACCGGGCGCGGGTCGCCGAAGCCGCGTACGCCCTTCATCGTCCCGAAGTAGTGGTCGAAGGAACGGTTCTCCTGCATCAGTACGACGACGTGCTCGACGTCCTTGATGGTGCCGGTGGCGCGGGCGGCCGGCAGCGACGCGGCGCGGGCGATGCTCTGATTGAGCATGGCGAACGTCGCGGTGCCGCCGGCCAGCTGCATGAAGCGGCGCCGATTGAGT
The DNA here is from genome assembly GCF_044903205.1 of Streptomyces sp. NPDC029674. Lineage (NCBI taxonomy): Bacteria > Bacillati > Actinomycetota > Actinomycetes > Kitasatosporales > Streptomycetaceae > Streptomyces > Streptomyces sp. NPDC029674. Next base: position 271,707 of record NZ_JBJDPY010000008.1, on the reverse strand, counting down.
TCAGGCATGAATATTCCGACCTCGTGTTTTGTGGGGGACGTGAGCGGGGTGAAGTGTGCCAAGGGGAGCAGGCGATACGGAAGGGCCTGTGACGGGCGTGTGAAGAGAAGTCCAACCTCTGGGGGGCAGGACACAAGCGCCGGTCATCCCGGGTGAAAGCCCCCCATTCGGCGCAGACATTTCTTCACTCCTCGTCCACACCGCCCGGCTCCTTGCGGAGGTAGGTGCCGTAGGCAACCATGAGGTCATGGTTCTCAGCGTGCACGGCACCTGCGCCCCCGGCTTCGAACGCGTGCGGGAGGAGTTCGAGCGGAACTTCACCGAGCGCGACGACCTCGGCGCCTCCGTCGCGGCCACGGTCGGCGGCGAGCTCGTCGTCGACCTGTGGGGCGGCGACGCGGACCGGACGGGCACCCGCCCCTGGGAGCGGGACACGCTCGTCAACGTCTACTCCACGACCAAGGGGATGACGGCTCTCTGCGCCCATCTCCTCGCGGACCGGGGCGAGTTGGACCTGGAGGCGCCGGTCGCGCGGTACTGGCCGGAGTTCGCGCAGGCGGGCAAGGGCGACATCCCGGTGCGCTGGCTCCTGAGCCACCGCGCCGGCCTCATCGCGCCGGCCGAGCCGCTGGCGCCGGGCGCGGCCTACGACTGGGAGAAGGTGACGGACGCGCTGGCGGCGACGCGGCCGTGGTGGCGGCCGGGCACCGCCCAGGGCTATCACGCGGTGACGTTCGGTTTCCTCGTCGGCGAGGTGGTGCGGCGCGTCACGGGTGTCTCGCTCGGCACGTTCCTGCGCGCCGAGGTGACCGGGCCGCTGGGCGCCGACGTCCACGTGGGGACGCCGGAGAGCGAGCACGGGCGGTGCGCGGACATGGCGCCGGCCGTCCGCGCCGCCGACAAGCCGTCGTCCACCGCCTTCGGCGAGGCGCCGCAGCCCCCGGTGAGCGGGCTGACGGGCCACCCCATGGCGCCCATCACGCTGGCCCTGCACTATGTGCCGATCGGCGACGTGAACTCCGCGGCCTACCGCACCGCGGAGATCCCGGCGACCAACGGCCACGCCACCGCGCGCGGCCTCGCCACCGTCTACGGGGAGTTGGCGAACGGCAAGCTCCTCTCCGCCGGCGCCCTGGAGCGGCTGCGCACGCGGCAGAGCGAGGGAGACGAGCCGGACCTCGTGCTGCGGGCGGCCACCCCGCTCGCCGAGACGTGGCCGTGGGGCCTCGGCTACATGCTCAACCAGTTCGGGCAGGCGGGCCCCAACCCGCGGGCGTTCGGGCACGGCGGCATGGGCGGCTCGTACGCCTTCGCCGACCCGGAGAACGGCGTCTCGTACGCGTACACCATGAACCGCATGGGCGCGGGGACTTCCGGCGAGGACCTGCGCAGCATCCATCTGGTCGGCGCGTTGTACGAAGGGCTGACCGGACTCGGGGCCGTGGGGCTGTGACCCGGCGACGGCGGGGGTGCGTCGGCCGGGGTCTCACGCGCGGGGGTGCCGGCCGGGCCCCCGTGGGTTGTCGGCGAGCTTGCTGGGCGACAGGTCCGTGGCGTCCTCGCCGGGTTCGAGCAGCGTGTTGGCCGGGCCGATGATCAGCGGGTCGGCCTCCCCCACGGCCTCCGCGTCCTTCGCCTCGTAGTCGACCCGGAGCAGGAGATGGCGCATGGCCTCGAGGCGGCCGCGCCGCTTGTCGTTGGTCTTCACGACGGTCCACGGGGCGTGCGGGGTGTCCGTGGCCCGGAACATCTCGACCTTCGCGTACGTGTAGGCGTCCCACAGGTCCAGCGAGGCGAGGTCGGTGGAGGACAGTTTCCACTGGCGCACGGGGTCGACCTGCCGGATCGCGAACCGTGTCCGCTGCTCGGCCCGGGAGACGGAGAACCAGAACTTGATGAGGATGATGCCGTCCTCAGTGATCATCTTCTCGAACTGCGGAGCCTGCTCCAGGAAGTGCTGGTGCTGGCGGGGCGTGCAGAAGCCCATCACCGGCTCGACGCCGGCGCGGTTGTACCAGGACCGGTCGAAGAAGACGATCTCGCCCGCCGAGGGCAGCTGCGCGACGTACCGCTGGAAGTACCACTGCCCCGCCTCGTGCTCGGTCGGCTTGTCCAGCGCCACGGTGCGGGCGCCGCGCGGGTTCAGACGCTCGGTGAAGCGTTTGATCGTGCCGCCCTTGCCGGCCGCGTCACGCCCCTCGCACACCACCACGATGCGCATGCCCCGTTCCCGCACGGACTTCTGCAGCTTCAGGAGCTCGATCTGGAGGATCCGCTTGCGCCGCTCGTACTCCCTGCGGCCGAGCTTCGTCGCGTACGGATAGTTCTCCCGCCACGTCTGCAGCGGCCGCCCCTGCTCGTCGAGGAGCACCGGGCGTTCCGGACGGGCCTCGTCCACCGAAAGGCCCTTGAGCAGATCTTCCTCGTTCCCACCGGCCGGCACCACGTGTCCACCTCTCCTCAGCAGCTCCTCGACGCTCAGTCGACAGCCTGCCCCGGCAGACGCGACTCAGCACCCGCGCGGGCGCCCCGGGAGGCCGCGGGCGGAGAAAATTGGCAGGACGGCTCCGGCCGCCCGTTGGTAGCGTCCGGATCATGAAGTCCGTAAGTGAGAACGAGATCCGCGCGTCCTTTGTGAACTGTTCGAAGGGCGAGGCCCGCAGACTCACCCTCCCGGCGGGCTTCGCCGACACCCCCTGGGACGACCTGGACTTTCTCGGCTGGCGGGACCCCAAGGCGCCGGAGCGCGGCTATGTGGTGACGTGGCGGGACGGCGAGCCCGTGGGCATCGCCCTGCGCGCCTCCACCGGGGCCCGCAAGAGTCTCCTCAAGTCCAGCATCTGCTCGGTCTGCGTGACCCCGCAGTCCGGCTCCGGCATCACGCTGCTGGTGGCCCCCAAGGCGGGGGCGGCGGGCCGCCAGGGCAATTCGGTGGGTCTGTACATCTGCGCCGACCTGGCCTGCTCGCTCTACGTGCGCGGGAAGAAGACCACGGCGCAGGCCCGCCCCCGTCTGGAGGAAAGCCTGACGCCGGAGGAGCAGAACGCCCGGACCGTGCGGAACCTGCACGGCTTCGTGGACCAGGTCCTCGCCGGCTAGGGCCTGTCCGGCGGATCATGCCGCGGGGCGCGGGCTCTGGCACGCCGATCTGCGGCGTTGTCGTCGGTTGTCAACGCTCCGCGTTGCCGCCCTCCTCCGCCTTGCATCTCGACGCACCAGAGCCCGCTCACCTGCACCGAAACGTGACCGCCACCCGACCGCGACCTGATCCGCCGGACAGGCCCTAGACCGACCCGGGGCCCGCCGTCATACCGCGCGGGGGTCCACCATCTGGAGCGCGAGGGTGGCCGACGGCTCGGCAAGGCCCGGGCCGCCCGCCTCCGCCCAGGTGAGTATCCCGTCGAGCGACTCGTCGTCCGTGACGAAGCCGACCCAGGCCGCCCGGCCGCCCCGCCTGCGCCCCTCGTACGAGGGCTGGACCACGACGATGTTGGCCTGGCCGCACGGCCCGAGGCAGTCGCTCGTGCGCACCGTGAACCGGCCGCGCGACGCGGCCGCCGCGGAGCGCAGCCGCTCCAGCTGCCAGGCGTGGTCGATGCCGGGGTTCTTGCGCGCGTCACCGCAGCAGCAGCCCCGGCACACGACGAGCGTGCAGGGGCGGCGGGCGGCGGCACCGATGGAGACGACGGGACTCATGTCGTGATCATCTCAGGTGGGCTCACCTCAGGGGGAATCACCTCAGGGGGGTCGCCTCGGGTGTGATCACCTCAGGTACGCGAGGCCGGGGTGCACGCCCCGGTAGCCGTCCACCAGGCGCCGCGCCACCGTCACGGAGTCGACGAGCGGGTGCAGCGCGAACGCCTTGACGGCGGTGGCGGCCGAGCCGCTGTCCGCCGCCTCGAGCACCTCCCGCTCGACGGCCTTGACCGCGCACACCAGGCCGGTGGCGTGGCCGGGCAGCGGGGCCACCGACATGGGGTGGGCGCCGTTGGCGTCGACGGAGCAGGGCACCTCGATCACGGCGTCCGCGTCCAGCGCGGACAGCGTCGTGCCGTTGCGTACGTTGAGGATCAGCGTCGACCGCTCGTCGCGCGCAATGGCCCGCATCAGCGCGAGGGCGACCTTCTCGTACCCGCCGGACTCCAGGTCCTCCTCGGCCCGCTCCCCCACGCCCGCCGCTTCCCTGTTCTCCGCCATGTACGCCGCCTCACGCTCGGCGAGGGTGTCGTTCCAGGCCTTGAGGGCGTGCGTGTCGGGGCGTCGCATGTCGTCGTAGAAGCGGGCCTGCTGGTGGTGGAGGAAGGCGCCCCGGGTCCGCTCCGCCTGCTGGTAGGCGCGCACGGTGTCGCGGTTGAAGTAGTAGTAGTGCAGGTATTCGTTGGGGATCATGCCGAGCGACTGGAGCCAGTCGGGGCCGAACAGCCTGCCCTGCTCGAAGGCGACGAGGAGTGCCGGGTCGGCGAGCAGGCGCGGCAGTTCGTCGTGGCCCCCGATGTGCAGGCCGCGCAGCCAGCCCAGGTGGTTGAGGCCCACGTAGTCGATGAAGGCCTCGTCGGGGTTGCCGCCGAGGACCTGCGCGATCCTGCGGCCGAGGCCCACGGGCGAGTCGCAGATGCCGATGACGCGGTCCCCGAGGTGCCGGGACATGGCTTCGGTGACCAGTCCCGCGGGATTGGTGAAGTTGATGACCCAGGCGTCGGGGGCGAGCCGGGCGACGCGCCGCGCGATGTCGACGGCGACGGGCACGGTCCGCAGCCCGTACGCGATGCCGCCCGCGCCGACCGTCTCCTGCCCGAGCACACCCTCGGCGAGGGCGACGCGCTCGTCGGCGGCGCGCCCCTCCAGGCCGCCGACGCGGATCGCGGAGAACACGAAGTCGGCGCCGCGCAGCGCCTCGTCGAGGTCGGTGGTGGCGGTCACGGAGGGCGCGTCCGGAACACCGGCGGCCTGGTCGGCGAGGACGCGGGCGATGGCGTCGAGCCGGGCCGCGTCCAGGTCGTGCAGGACGACGTCGGTGACGCGGCCCTCGGCGCGGTCGCCGAGCAGGGCCCCGTAGACGAGCGGCACGCGGAACCCGCCGCCGCCGAGAATTGCCAGCTTCACTTCTGAACCGCCTTCACTTCTGAACCGCCTGCACGTCCGAACCGCCTTCTGCCGGACCGTTATCACCGGTGCTCACGTTACGTACGATGACGCGGCAGCGTTCCGACCCCCCACGGAGGTAGCGCCCCGATGACCCTTTGGAAGGCATCAACCGCCCTGCTCGGCACCGTCACCCTGGCGGTGATGACGGGCGGCGCCGCCTCGGCCGCGCCCGCCTCGCCCGGCGGCTGGCAGGAGTCCGGCACGTCGTACGTCAACTCCCTCACCGGCAGCCAGGGCCTGGCGAGCCGCGCCGACGGCGGACTCCTCTACCGCGGCCTGGGCTCGATACCCCTCGACCTGCGCATCAAGGGCTGGGGGCACATAGGCGACCCCGACATCGCGGACGGCCACACCTTCGACGCCTACCAGGGCGGCGACACCGCACGCTCCAAGATGTTCGCGGTCACCACGCCGGCCGGGAAGCGTCACCTGTACGAGCACCGGCTCGACGCGGGCGAGAAGCTCAACAACTCCTTCGCGGCCGTCTCGCCCGACAACCAGTGGCTGGTCTCCGGCGAGTGGGGCGACCAGCACCGCCTCCAGGTGTTCCCCGCCCCGCTCCTCAACCCCTCGACCCCGCCCACCGGCGGCGCCATCGCCCAGGCGGGGCAGATCACGCTCGACAAGCCGGTCCGTGACATCCAGGGCTGCGACTTCGCCTCCGCCACGCGCCTGGTGTGCGCCTCCAACGACGCGTCCAAGGATCTGTTCCCCGAGGATCGCCCGGTCCTCCAGGTCGACTTGGAGCGCCCCCTCGACGGGAAGCCGGTGACCGGCCGCGTCACGAGCCTCTTCGCGGCGCCGCAGCGCAGCATGTGCTCCGGCACGTTCGAGACGGAGGGCGTCGACTACGACGCCGCGCGCCACACCCTGCGCGTCGAGGTGGTCCCGCCCGCGCCGTGCCTGGTGACGACGGCGGTGCACGCGTACAAGCCGACGACCGGCTGAGGGCACGTGTGAGGCGCCGCCGGGCAGGGGAAGGTCGTGATCATGACACAGCACGACCAGCAGGTGGCCGCCACCGGTCCCGTTCCCTCCCCCGCACCCGAGCGGCGCCCGATACGGCAGTTGCTCGCCGCGTCGGTCGGCAACGCCGTGGAGTGGTACGACTGGTACGCCTACACCTTCCTCGCCACGTACATCGCCGGCCAGGTCTTCCCCAAGGGATCCGGCAACTCCCTCGTCCCGCTGCTCTCCACGTTCGCCGTCTTCGCGGTGGGCTTCTTCATGCGGCCCGTCGGCGGGCTGCTGATGGGCGCGGTCGCCGACCGGCGGGGCAGGCGGGCGGCGCTGACCGTCACGATCCTGCTGATGGGCGGCAGCAGTCTGCTGGTCGGGCTGACCCCGACGTACGCGGCCGTGGGCGTGCTGTCCCCGGTCGTGCTGGTGCTCGCCCGGCTGCTGCAAGGGCTCTCCGTGGGCGGCGAGTTCGCCGCGTCGACGACGTTCCTGGTCGAGTCGGCGGGTCCGGGGCGGCGCGGCCTCTTCTCCAGTTTCCAGTACGTCTCCACGAGCGTCGGCCAGCTCGCGGCGTCCGGCGTCGCCGCCCTCCTCGTCGCCACGCTCTCCGACGGGCAGATGGACGGCTGGGGCTGGCGGCTGCCCTTCTTCCTGGGGGCGGCGCTGAGCCTGGTCGGCTTCTGGATCAGGCAGGGGGCGCACGAGACGCACCGGACGCCCACCGAGGAGGGCGACCGGCCGAGGCTCTTCGACGCGCTGCGGCACCATCCTCGCCAGTCCCTGCTGATCTGCGGCATCACGGCGGGCGGCACCCTCGCGTACTACACGTGGACGTCGTACCTGCCGACGTACGCCGAGCTGAACACGGACATCAGCAAGGGTCAGGCGCTCCTCGCGGGCACGGTGTCCCTCGCCTTCTTCGCCGTGCTCCAGCCGGTGGGCGGGCTGCTCTCCGACCGGGTCGGGCGCAGGCCACTGCTGCTCTTCTTCGGCGTCGGCTTCGCCGTCCTGAGCGTGCCGCTGCTCAAGTCCCTCTCGGGGTCGTTCGGTTCACTGCTGCTCGTGCAGTGCGCGGGGATGGTGCTGCTCACCGGCTTCACGTCGATCTCGGCGGCCGTGAACGCGGAGGTGTTCCCCGCGCGGGTGCGGGCCGCCGGGATCGGCTTCCCGTACTCGCTGACCGTCGCGGTGTTCGGCGGCACGGCCCCGTACATGGGCACGTTGTTCAAGGAGATCGGGTCTCCTGGGTTGTTTCCCGTGTACGTGGCCGTGCTGTGTGTCGCTTCGTCGGCCGTCTATCTGAGGCTTCCGGAAACTGCTCACAAGCCTCTCGAACGGTGAGTTCTGTATCTGCCGGTTCGCTGTGGCTGATCGCGCAGTTCCCCGCGCCCCTAAGCCACCCGGGGCACCTCGGCAATTGAACGGCCCGCCCACTCCGGGGCCGGTTCCGTCAGAGCCGTGAGGTGGTCGCGGATCTCGTCCGGGAAGGGGGCCGAGCGGCCCGCGTTCTGGTCGACGTGGAGCGCGAGCAGCTCCGTGGTGGCCGCGGGAGTGGCGTCGGGGGCGGGCTCCGCGCCCTCGTCCCCGACCACGTACATCTCGTGCGTGAACCGCGCCTTCTTGGCGTCCGCGCCCAATATCCGCGTGCGGGCGGCGAGATGGGAGCCCTCGCAGATGTCGTCGAGGTACCGCACATGGGCCTCGACCGTGTAGAGGGAGCAGCCGGTGGACTCGCGGTAGCCGGCGTGCAGGCCCGTCTCGATCATCATGGCGTCGGTGGCGTACCCGAAGACGAGGACGTAGAAGGCCTCGCTCATGTGGCCGTTGTAGTCGATCCACTCGGGGCGCACCGTCCGGTGGAACAGGGGCAGGGGCTCGGTCACTTGGTGCCTCCGGGGAGTCGGCCCGTGGCGCGCAGGACGTCGATGACGCCCTGGTCGCGCTCGGCGACGAGGTCCGCGATGGTGCGGCCGTTCGCCGCCTCGTCGCAGCCGGCGACCACGGCGTCGTACAGCTTCTTGTCGAGCTCGGGCGCTTCGAGGCGCGTCCACGGCGACTTCAGGGACGGGCCGAAGTGGTCGAGCATGTGGGCCATGCCGCCCTCGCCGCCCGCGAGCGCGAAGGTGAGCATGGGGCCCATGAACGCCCAGCGCAGGCCGGGGCCTTCGGTGATGGAGTCGTCGATCTCCTGGACGGTGGCCTCGCCGTTGGCGACCATGTGCAGCGCCTCGCGCCACAGGGCTTCCTGGAGGCGGTTGGCGATGAAGCCGGGCACCTCGCTCTTCATCGTGATGACGGATTTGCCCGCGACCTCGTAGAACCGGGACGCCCAGGCCACGGCGGAGGCGTCGGTCCGCTCGCCGCCGACGACCTCGACGAGGGGTATCAGGTACGGCGGGTTGAAGGGGTGCCCGACGACGAGGCGGCCCGGGGTCGCGGCCTCGGTCTGCATGTCGGTCATCGGGTAGCCGGAGGTGGAGGAGGCGATGACGACGCCGGCGGGAGCGGCGGCGTCCAGCTTCGCGAGGAGCTCGCGCTTGAGCTCCAGCTTCTCGGGGGCGCTCTCCTGCACGAACTGGGCGTCGGCGACGGCCTCTTCGAGGGTCGCGGTGACGGTGAGCCGGTCCTGCGAGGCGCCCTCGGCGAGACCGAGCCGGGTCAGCGCGGGCCATGCGGCCTCGACGAGACGACGCAGCCGCGGTTCGGCGTCGGGCGCGGGGTCCCAGGCGGTCACGTCGTACCCGCGGGCCAGGAAGTGGGCGACCCAGCCGCCGCCGATCACACCGGCACCGACACAGGCGACGCGGCGGACTTCTTCTGGGGTGGTGATGGTCATGGGGTGGGGGGAACCTTCCGTTGCTGCGTGGGCGGGGGCGCGCCTTCAGGGGCGCGGGACTGTGTTCATATGCGGCTCCGCCGCGCGGGCGCGACCAGCCACAGCGGACCCGCAGCAAAAAAGCTGGGCGCGGTCCATCAGGGGCGCGGGGAACTGCGCGACCAGCCACGGCCGGCCCGCAGCAGAAGAGCTACGCCCGGGGCTTGAGACCCAGCTTCTGCCGGGCCTCGTCAGGGGAGGCAACCCGAGAGCCAAGGCTCTCGGTGATCCGCACCGCACGCTCCACGAGCTGCCCATTCGTCGCCTTGTTGCCCTTGCCGAGGTAGAGGTTGTCCTCCAGGCCGACACGGACCTGCCCGCCGAGCAGGATGGACTGGGCGACCCACGGCATCTGCATCCGCCCCAGTGCGAAGCTCGCCCACTGGGCGCCTTCGGGCAGCATGTTGACCATCGACTGGAGCACGCCCGGGTCGGCGGGGGCGCCCCACGGGATGCCCATGCAGAGCTGGAAGACGGTGGGGTTGTCGAGCAGCCCTTCGGCGAGGAGCTGCTTGGCGAACCAGAGCTGCCCGGTGTCGAAGATCTCCAGCTCGGGGCGGACGCCGAGCTCCTGGATGCGCTTGGCGCCCTGCCGGAGCATGTCGGGGGTGGAGATGTAGAGGTTGTCGCCGAAGTTGAGGGAGCCGCAGTCGAGGGTGCAGATGTCGGGGAGCAGGTCCTCGACGTGCGGGAGGCGGTCCAGGCCGCCGACGAGGTCGGTGCCGGGCAGCTCGCCGAGCTCCTTCAGCGGCTCGGCCGCGTCGATGACGAGGTCGCCGCCCATGCCCGCCGTCAGATTGATGACGACGTCGGTGCCGGTCTCCTTGATGCGCTCGACGACCTCGCGGTAGAGGCGCGGGTCACGGGAGGGCGCGCCGCTCTCGGGGTCGCGGACGTGGATGTGCACGACGGCGGCGCCCGCCTCGGCGGCCTCGACCGCCGAGGCGGCTATCTGCTCGGGGGTGACGGGCACGTGCGGGCTCTTGCGCACGGTGTCGCCGGCGCCGGTCAGGGCGCAGGTGATGATGACGTTGTCGTTCACGGGCATGCGGAACTCTCCCTCGCGGGTGGGGGCTTGTGTCCTTGGTGGGGGCGTACGAGGCGTCAGCGGGCGGTCAGCGTCGCGTCGACGTAGGCGGTGAGGGCTTCGTGCATGTCGTCGGGGCCGGTGCCGGTGCCGTCGGGGGCCGAGGCGAGCACCTGGGTGGCGAGGCCGTCGATCAGTGCGGTCAGGCGCAGCGCCGCGGCGTCGGGGTCGGCGCGGCGGAAGACGCCTTCGGCGGTGCCGCGGCGGATGACGTCGGCGACGGTCGCGCGCCACTGCCGGTAGTAGTCGGCGTGCAGGCGGCCCACGGCGGTGGAGCGGGCGGCCTCGGCCCACAGGTCGAGCCAGACGCTCCACTGCCACCGCTGCTGCGGGGTGCGGGGGATCTGGAGCTCGATGAGCTGGCGCAGTTCGTCGGCGGTGTCCGCGGCGTCCGCGATCCGGGCCGCCCGGCGTGCGGTGTCCTCGTCCATGCACCAGCGCACGGCGGCTTCGAGGAGGTCGTCGCGGCCGGGGAAGTGGTAGTGGATGGCGGCGGTGCTGGTGTCGCAGGCCGCGGCGATGTCCTGGACGCGCACGGCGTGGAAGCCGCGCTCCGCGATGAGGCGGACGGTCTCGCGGACGATCTGCAGGGGCCGGCCGCCCTCCGGGGCCACGGCGCGCTCGCGCCGGACGGCGGGCTCCGGAGGCCGTGCGGCGCCGAGCAGCCAGCCCGCGTCGACCCCGCCGGTGTCCGCGATGCGGGCGAGCTCCGCGGCCGTGAAGCGCCGGGTGCCGCCCAGGGAGCGGGAGAGCTTGGAGGGGTCCATGACGATGCGGCGGGCGAATTCGCGCTGGGTCACTCCGGCGTCGGCGATCACCTTGCGGACGCGGTCCGCGACCTCGGGGTCGTACTGCATGGTGGGCGACCATACCCGGGTGTTGCGGTGACCGCAACGCATGCGCCGAGCCGTCACCTCGCCTCACCCGGCAGCAACCGGTACCTGGGGAGATCCTGAGCAGAAATTGCGATCCTGACTGACGCATCAGTCACTCGTCGGTCACCAGTACTTCCGGGCACTCCACGGAGCCTCGGTACGCTGCTCCGATGGAACGTCGTCAGCGCGCCGCGGGCGCCCTCGTCGGGTCGGCCGTGGGAGACGCGTTGGGCGCGCCCTTCGAGTTCGGGGCGGAGGGCGCGTTCTCCGCGCGCTTTCCGGTGGGCGACGGTGACCGCGCCCGCGAGATGTGCGGGGGCGGCGGCTGGGAGCCCGGGGAGGCCACGGACGACACGCAGATGGCCGTGCACGTCGCCGACTCACTGCTCGAGCGGGGCGGGCTCGATCTGCCGGATATCTTCGCCCGCTTCCAGCGGTGGGCCGCCGACGAGCCCAAGGACATCGGGCTGCAGACCGAGGACGTCCTCACCAACGGCATGCCGTGGGACCTCGCCGCGCAGGTCCACTTCCAGGTCAACCTCCGCGCTGCGGGCAACGGTTCGCTGATGCGGGCCACCACCTCCGCCCTGTACTTCGCCCCCGCCGGGCAGGCCGCCACCCTGGACGCGGCCCGCCGCATCGCCGCCCTCACGCACGGCGACCGGGCCGCCTGGGAGGGCACCGCCCTTTTCCACGAGCTGCTGCGCGTGACCCTCGCCGGGGACGATCCGCTCGCGGCGGTCCCCGACGCCCTCGACCTCGTCCACCCGGACCACCGCGACCGCTATGCCGTGGTCCTCTCCCCCGCCTGGCACCCGGACGACGCCACCGAGTTCAACGGCGCGGTCTGGCCGTGCCTCGGCTCGGCACTGTGGGCGCTGCGTACGACGGCGTCGTTCGAGGGCGCCCTGCGCGCCGCCGTCGACCTGGGCGGCGACACGGACACCGTCGCAGCCGTCACCGGCGGCCTGGCGGGCGCCCGTTACGGGCTCGGTGCGATACCCGCCGGCTGGACCGCGCCCCTCCACGTACCGCTGCCGGGAGCTGCCGTGCCCGGCCGGGTGCTGCGCCTCGCGGACCTCGTCGAACTCGCCGGGCGGCTCGACACCGGGAACCGGCCGCCGATGTGAGGCACTCTTCCTTCTGTGTCGCACGCATCTTCGTTTCCCCCACAGCGCCCGCCGCTGCCCGCACCCGGCCACATGGTCGTGTGCGGCGGTGACAACGTCCTGGCCCACCGGCTCGCCGCCGAACTCCGCGGTGTCTACGGCGAACAGGTCGTCCTCGTCGTGCCGCCCGGGGGCCGAGGTGAGCCGAACCGGCTGACGGGGCGGGCCCGGACGACGGCGCTGATCGGACGTATCACGGCCGCCGTCTCACGCACCACCGGCACCGGCACCGGCACCGGCACCGGCACCGGCAATGGCAATGGCAACGGGAGCGGGGAGGGCCATGCCGCGAACGGCGACCCCGCCGGCCTGCCGCGGACCCTGGAGACCACCGACCTCACCGACGACGTCCTGGTCGACGCGGGCGTCCCGCAGGCCGCCGCGCTCGCGCTCATGCACGACGACGACGAGACCAACATCCGCACCGCTCTGGCGGCGCGCAGGCTCAACCCCCGGCTGCGCCTGGTGATCCGGCTGTACAACCGCAAGCTCGGGCAGCACGTGGAGGAGCTGCTCGACCAGGCGGCCGCCGTGGCGGGTCTCGCCACCACCGACGCCAGCGTCACCGTCCTGTCCGACGCGGACACCGCGGCACCGGCCCTCGCGGCCACCGCCGTCGCCGGTACGAGCAAGGTCGTGCACGCCGACGGGCTGCTGCTGCGCGCGGTGGAGCGGACCCCGCCGGCGCCCGGCGATGTGGCGCCGCGCGGACTCGCCACCCTCGCCCTCCTGTCGGCCACCGCCAACGACCCGGCGGGCGCGGAGGGTTCGGACGACGCGGGCGCCGGCGCGGGGCCCCGGCTGCTGCCGGACGACGCCGCCGTCGCCTCCGCGCCGGGGCGGGGCGCGCTGGTCCTGGAGACGGTCTCGTACTCGGGTTCCGCGCCGCCGCCCGGTTTCCTCGCGGGGCGCGGCGTGCCGCTGCGGGAGCTGTTCTCGCGGCGGCTGCGCTGGTCGGTGGCGGGGTTCGCGGCGGCCGTCGTCGGCATGGCCATCGCGTCGATCGTCACCACCGAGGACACCACCCCGCTGCACGCCACGTATCTGACGCTCCTCGACCTCTTCTCGATCAACGACCCGGCGACCGACGGGCCGATGAGCCGGCAGATCCTCCAGCTGCTCGCCGGTCTGGTCGGGCTGCTGCTCCTGCCGATCCTCTTCGCCGCCGTCCTGGAGGCGCTCGGCACGTTCCGCACCGCGTCGTCGCTGCGCCGCCCGCCGCGCGGCCTCTCCGGCCATGTCGTCCTCCTTGGCCTCGGAAAGATCGGCACGCGGGTCCTTGCCCGGCTGCGCGAGCTGGACATCCCGGTGGTGTGCGTGGAGGCCGATCCCGAGGCGCGCGGCATCTCCCTGGCCCGGCGCCTGCGCGTGCCGACCGTGATCGGCGACGTGACGGAGGAGGGCGTCCTGGAGGCGGCCAAGGTGCACCGCGCGCACGCCCTGCTCGCGCTGACCAGCGCGGACACCATAAACCTCGAAGCGGCCCTGTACGCACGGTCGGTGAAGCCCGATCTGCGGGTGGCGCTGCGGCTGTACGACGACGAGTTCGCGACCGCCGTCTACCGCACCCTGCGCGCCGCGCACCCCGGCGCCCTCACCCGGAGCCGCAGCGTGTCCGCGCTGGCCGCGCCCGCGTTCGCCGGGGCGATGATGGGCCGGCAGATCCTGGGCGCGCTGCCCGTCGAGCGTTCGGTGCTGCTCTTCGCGGCGCTGGACGTGTCGCTCCAGCCGCAGCTGACGGGCCGCACGATCGCCGACGTGTTCCGGCCGGGGGCGTGGCGCGTCGTCGCCCTGGAGCGGGCGTCCGGCCAGCGGCCCGGTCTCTCGTCGGGCCTGGAGTGGGAGCTCGACCCGGAGTACGAACTGCGCCCCGAGGACCGTGTCGTGCTGGCCGCGACCCGGCAGGGCCTGGCCGAACTCCTCGCCCGTAGGCCGCTGCCCGCCCGACCCTGACCGCTCCGGGCCGCCCGCCCGTCAGTTCCCGTCGGGCGGCACCGGCAGGATCTGCCGCACTCGCGGGTCGGGGTGGAAGTCCCTGCGCCACTCGCGCGGGTAACCGACGGAGACCTCGATGTGCGGCACCCCGTCGTGGACGGTGGTGCGCGGGATGTGCAGATGGCCGTAGACGACGGCCGCCGCCTCGTACTTCACGTGCCAGTCGGCGGTGCGCTCGGTGCCGCACCACAGGGCGAACTCGGGGTAGCGCAGGATCCGCAGGGGTTCGCGGAGCAGCGGCCAGTGGTTGATCAGGACGGTGGGCATGCCCGCGGGCCGCTCGGCGAGCCGCTCCTCGGTGTGCTTGACCCGGGCGCGGGACCAGTCGTCGCGGGTGGCGTACGGGTCGGGGTGCAGGAAGTACTCGTCGGTGCAGACGACGCCCGCCTCGTGGGCGACCTCCAGCGCCTGCTCCTTGGTGTGCGTGCCCTCGGGGCGGAAGGTGTAGTCGTAGAGGAGGAAGAGCGGGGCGACGACGACCGGGCCGCCCGCGCCGCGCCACACGGGGTAGGGGTCCTCGGGGGTGACGATCCCCGACTCGCGGCAGAGCGCGACGAGATGCTGGTAGCGCTCCTCGCCGCGGAGCTGGACCGGGTCGTCCTTGGGCGTCCACAGTTCGTGGTTGCCCGGCGACCACACCACCTTGGCGAAGCGGCCGGCGAGCGTGCGCAGCGCCCACTCGATGTCGGCCATGCGCTCGGCGACGTCACCGGCGACGATCAGCCAGTCGTCGTCGGTGTCCGGCCGGATGGTCTCGACGTACTTCCTGTTCTCGTCGTACGCCACGTGCAGGTCGCTGATCGCGAGCAGCTTCGGGGTCTTCTCGGATGCCATCACTGTGTGAGGCTAACCGAGCCGGTGCGGTCGCCGGCCGGTCCCGCGGATCTCTCAGTGGTGGTCGCTCTCCCCCCGCTGGATCGCCAGGTACTCCTCGGGTGTCGCTTTGGGCACCTGTGCCCTGGGGCCGTACATGGCGCGGGCCAGGCGGGCGCGGAGGCGGTCGGACGGGCGGACCTTGCGGGTGACTCCGTTGGCGTCGACCTCGGGGCCGATCTCGTAGGGCCTGGGCTGTTCGTGGGCGGTCAGGCGGTACAGCTCGGCCTGCGTGAGCGGTTCGTGGACCTCGACGTACTCGCCGTGCGGGAGGCGTTTGATGGTGCCGGTCTCCCTGCCGTGCAGCACCTTCTCCTGGTCCCTGTGCTGGAGCCCGAGGCAGATCCGGTGGGTGACGACGAAGGCGAGGACGGGCACGACGAAGAAACCGATCCGCACGAACCAGGTGAGCGCGTTGATGGAGAGGTGGAAGTGGGTGGCCCAGATGTCGTTGCCGCCGCCGATCATCAGCACGCCGAACAGTGCGAGCCAGGCGACGCCGAGGCCGGTGCGCACGGGTGCGTTGCGCGGCCGGTCGGCGATGTGGTGCTCCCTCTTGTCGCCCTTGATCCACGACTCGATGAAGGGGTAGGCGCCGATCGCCATCAGGATCAGCGGGAAGAGCGAGAAGGGGATGAAGACACCCAGGTTGAGCGTGTGGCCCCAGGCGTTGATCTCCCAGGCGGGCATCACCCGGATCAGCCCCTCGGAGAAGCCGAGGTACCAGTCGGGTTGAGCGCCCGTGGAGACCAGGTCGGGGCGGTAGGGGCCGATCGCCCAGACCGGGTTGATGGAGGCGACCGCGCCCATGAGCGCGAGGACGCCGAAGACGAGGAAGAAGAAGCCGCCGGCCTTGGCGATGTAGACGGGCAGGAACGGCGCGCCGACGACGTTCTTCTCGGTCTTGCCGGGCCCGCCGAACTGGGTGTGCTTGTGGTAGAAGACGAGGATCAGGTGGGCGACGACGAGCCCCAGCATGATGCCCGGCAGCAGCAGCACGTGGATCGGGTAGAACCGCGGGATGATGTCCTCTCCCGGGAACTCCCCGCCGAACAGGAAGAAGGAGATGTACGTCCCCACGACGGGGATGGCGAGGATGGCGCCCTGCGCGAAGCGGATGCCGGTGCCGGACAGCATGTCGTCGGGGAGCGAGTAGCCGGTCAGGCCGGTGATGATGCCGAGGAACAACAGGGTCCAGCCGAACAGCCAGTTGAGCTCGCGCGGCTTGCGGAACGCCCCGGTGAAGAAGACCCGCATCATGTGCACGAGCATCCCGGCGACGAAGACGAGCGCGGCCCAGTGGTGGATCTGCCGGATCAGCAGGCCGCCGCGCACCTCCATGCTGATGTCCACGGTCGATTCGTACGCCCGGGACACCATGAGGCCCTTGAGCGGGACGTACGGCCCGTCGTAGGCGACCTCGGACATGCTGGGGTCGAAGAACAGCGTGAGATAGGTCCCGGTGAGGATCAGGATGATGAAGCTGTAGAGGCATATCTCCCCGAACATGAACGACCAGTGGTCGGGAAAGATCTTGCGCATCTGGCTCTTGGCAAGGGTGTGGATGCCGAGGCGGCCGTCCGCCCAGTCGGCGATCCGCTCCCCTTTGCCGGGCTGTACAGGTCGTGCATTGGTTCGGGTGCGCTCGATGCGTCCGCTCATGCGACTCCCTTTCAGGCGGTTCCCAGGGTAGATCGCCCGGGTGACGGATCCAACAGGCGGGGGTGGGACAAAGTCAGCCGGGCGGCGTCAACCGGTGCAGTCGCAGGGCGAGTTGGATCTCCAGGGTGCGGGCCGGGGTGTTCCAGTCGTCGCCGAGGAGCCGTGCCACGCGCTCCAGCCGCTGCACGACGGTGTTCACGTGGACGTGCAGGGCCGTCTTGGCCCTGGTGAGGCTGCGGTCCTGGCCGAAGTACGCCTCCAGGGTGCGCACCAGCTCGGTGCCGCGTTCGGCGTCGTAGTCGAGGAGGGGGCCGAGCGTGGCTCTGACGTAGCCGCCGAGGTCGGCCTGTTCGCCGATGAGCAGTCCGACGAAGCCGAGGTCCGCGAGGGTCGCGCCGTGCCCGGTGTGGCCGAGGGCCCGCAGCGCGGAGAGGCAGCGCAGGGCCTCGGCGTGGGCGGCGGGCAGTCCGGCGGGGCCGGTGGCCGGGCCTGCGGCGCCCACGGTGACGGGGGCGCCCACGGCCTTGCCGAGGGTGCCCGCGAGCGTCGCGGCGCCCGTGCCGGGGGCTTCGGCGGGGGTCACGATGACCACGTTGTCGTGGTGGAGTCCGGCCAGGCCGCTGTGGGTGCGGGCGGTGCGGTGCGCGGCGGCGAGCAGCCGCGGCCGGGGAGCGCTCTCGCTGTGGGCGACGAACACGGCGTGCGGGCGGTCGAGCCGGACTCCGAGGCGGCGGGCGCGGCTCGCCAGGCCGACCGGGTCGCCGGTGGTGGCGAGCAGGTCGCCCAGGAGTTCGCCGCGCACCCGGTCCTCGGTCTCGCCGACCGACCGGCGCAGCAGCAGGAGCAGCGCGGTGACGACGCTCGCCCGCTCGAACAACCGGCGGTCGGTGTCGGCGAGTTCGGACCGTCCGGTGAGGGCGATGCTGCCGAGGAGTTCGGGTCCCGCGAGGCTCGCGCACACCCAGGTGCCGTCCTGCGGGACGGCGCGGCCGCTGGCGCGCGATGCGGCCACGGCGGGGGCGGGTGGCGGCAGGGGCCCGGTGCCGGTGCGGGCCAGTTCGACGCCGTCCGCGTCGTGGATGAGGACGCCGCCGTCGAGGAGGGCGGCGATGCCGTCGGCGACCTCCTCGGCGCCGCCGCCGCGCAGCACGAGGTCGGTGAGCTGGTCGTGGGCCTGTTCGGCGCGGCGCATGGCCCTGCTGTGGGCTCGGATGGTCTCGGTGGCGGCGTTGAGGTCGACGAGCGCGGCCCGGGTCTCCTCCAGGAGGCGGGCGCCGTCGATGGCGATGGCGGCGTGGTCGGCGAGGGAGGAGAGCAGCACGATCTCCTCGGTGGCGAACTCGCGGGCGGCGCGGTCGGCGGCGTACAGCACTCCGATGACGCGTGAGCCGAGGCGCAGCGGCACGCCGAGGATCGCCCGGAGGCCCTCTTGCAGGACCGCGCTGTCGATGGCGTCGGTGTGGTGGAAGCGGGGGTCCTGCTGGTAGTCGCCGGTGACGTAGGGGCGGGCGGTCTGGGCGACGAGACCGCCGAGCCCCTCGCCCATGCCGAGCCGCAGCTGCTGGAAGGCGGCGGCGACGCTGCCGTCGGTGACCCGCATATAGGTGTCGCCCGCCGTCTCGTCGTTGAGCGAGAGGTACGTGACGTCCGTGCCGAGGAGCAGTTTGGCGCGGCGCACGATGGCGCGCAGCACGGCGTCGGGGTCGCGGAGCGCGGCGAGGTCGCTCGCGGTGTCGAAGAGTGCGGTGAGCTCGGCCTCGCGGCGGCGGTGCGCGCCCAGGGTGCGGTGGACGCGGAGCGCGACGTCGGTGGCCTCGTCGAGCGCGGCGAGGTGACCGGGGGCGGCGCCGGCCTCGCGGGCGCGTGCGGCGGGGCGCGCGAACTCCTCGGCGGGCGCGCCCCGGTCGAGGAGGTCGAGCAGGGTGCGCAGGCCCGCCTGGGGTTCGGCGTGGTCCGCGCCCTCGGTGGTGGGGAGCATGGGGCGATGGTCTCCCGGCGGGGTGGGTGCGGTCGATGGCCTGCCCCGGATACGCCAGGGGGAAGGGGCAGGCCGTAGCGGCGCGGGGTCAGCCGCCGAGCGGTACGGAGCCCTCGCGCTCGGGCAGCGGGTGCGGGACCGGGCCGCCGGTCTCGTCCGCGGCGAGGTCCCGTCCCCTGGTCTCCCTGGCGAAGTGCACGGTGACGGCGGTGACGAGGGCGGCCGCGGACATGTAGAGGGCGACGGGCAGCGCCGAGTCGTACTCCCTCAGCAGCTCCACGGCGATGATCGGGGCGAGCGCTCCGCCGATGATGGAGGCGAGCTGGGAGCCCATCGAGGCGCCCGAGTAGCGGACCTTCGTGTCGAACATCTCCGAGATGAACGCGGCCTGCGGCCCGTACATCGCGCCGTGGAAGAGCAGCCCGACGGTGACCGCGAGCGCGATGACCGGGAAGGAGCGGGAGTCGACGAGCGCGAAGAAGGCGAAGGCCCAGCCGGCCATGCCGAGCGCGCCGATGAGAGTGACCGGGCGGCGCCCTATGCGGTCGGAGAGCGCGCCCCACAGGGGGATGGTGACGAAGTGGAACGCGGAGCCGATGAGCACCGCGTTGAGCGCGTCGCTCTTGGGCAGGTCGAGGTGGACGGTGACGTAGACGAGGACGAAGGCCGTGAGGATGTAGTAGGAGATGTTCTCGCCGAAGCGGGTGCCGATGGCGGTGAGTACCTCGCGGCGGCTCTTGCGGAACACCTCGACCACGGGCGGCTTCTCCTGGACCCCCGCGGCGGCAGCGGCCTCCGCCTTCCGCTGCGCCTCCAGGAAGACCGGTGACTCGGTGACGGAGATGCGGATCCACAGGCCGACCATCACGAGCACCCCGGAGAGCAGGAAGGGCACGCGCCAGCCCCAGGCGAGGAAGGCCTCCTCGGACTGGACGGCGGCGAGGAGTGCGAGGACTCCGGTGGCCAGCAGGTTGCCGCCGGGCGCCCCGGCCTGCGGCCAGGAGGCCCAGAAGCCGCGGTTCTTGTCGCCGCCGTGCTCGGAGACGAGGAGGACGGCGCCGCCCCACTCGCCGCCGAGGGCAAAGCCCTGCACGAGGCGGAGCACGGTGAGCAGGACCGGCGCGCCGACGCCGATGGTCGCGTGGGTGGGGAGGAGGCCCATCGCGAAGGTGGCGCCGCCCATCATCAGGAGGCTGATGACGAGGAGCTTCTTGCGGCCCATCCGGTCGCCGAAGTGGCCGAAGACGACGCCGCCGAGGGGGCGGGCCGCGAAGCCCACCGCGTAGGTGAGGAAGGAGAGGAGGGTGCCGACCAGGGGGTCGCTCGACGGGAAGAAGAGGCTGTTGAAGACCAGCGCGGCCGCCGAGCCGTAGAGGAAGAAGTCGTACCACTCGATGGTGGTGCCGACGAGGCTCGCCGCCACGACGCGGACGATGCCGGCCCGGGCGGGCGGGGCGGTTCCTTGCGAGGCCATGTGGACCACTTCCAGTCATTCCGCGGGGACGCTTCCGTACCGGCACAAGGTAGGAAACCGCAGATCAGTGGCGTATATGGCGGAGCACCATGGTTGTGCGGCCGGTGGTGTGACCGGCCGACACGAGGGGGGCAAGATCGGACAGAAGTTACTTTTAGGTATGGCGTGACTTCCCGCGCACCCGGCAGTAGAACTCGTTGCGATTCAGCCACGAGTGAGGAAGGTCACATGAGCTCTACACCCAAGTACAGGCCAGGAGTTGACGGAGTATCCCGTCGCCGATTCATCACAGGAACGAGTTCTATTCTCGGTGCTGTCGCGCTCGCGGGCCACGCCGTTCCGGCCCGCGCGCTCGACGCCGCCCGCATCCCCGCCCTCGTGATCGGCACCGGATACGGCGGCTCCGTGGCCGCCTTACGGCTCGCCGAGGCGGGCGTCGACGTGCACATGGTCGAGATGGGCATGGCCTGGGACACCCCGGGCTCCGACGGCAAGATCTTCGCCAACACCACGAGCCCCGACGTCCGTTCCTACTGGCTGCGCACCAGAACCAAGCAGCCGATCAGCAACTTCCTCGGCTTCCCGCTCGACAAGGACGTCCCGCGCCACACCGGCATCCTGGACGCCGAGGAGTTCGGCGGCATCACCGTCTACCAGGGCCGCGGCGTCGGCGGCGGCTCACTGGTCAACGGCGGCATGGCGGTCACGCCCCGGCGCGAGAACTTCGCCGCCGTCCTGCCCACGGTCGACGCGGGCGAGATGTACGGCACGTACTACCCGCGCGCCAACGCCGCCCTCGGTGTGAACACCATCGACCCCGCCTGGTTCGAGACCGCCGAGTGCTACCAGTACGCGCGAGTCGGCCGCAAGCACGCGCAGCGCTCCGGCTTCGGGTTCGTCTTCGTGCCCGACGTCTACGACTGGGAGTACATGAAGAAGGAGGCCGCTGGCACCGTCCCCAAGTCCGCGCTCGCGGGCGAGATCCTCTACGGCAACAACCACGGCAAGAAGTCCCTCCAGCAGACCTACCTCGCCCGCGCCGAGGCGACCGGAAGGGTCACCGTCTCCCCGCTCCACAAGGTCACTTCGGTGACCCCGGCCGCCGGCGGCGGCTACACCGTCACCATCGACCGGATCAACACCGGCGGCGACACCACCGCCACCATCTCCGTCACCGCCGACCGCGTCTTCTTCGCCGCGGGCAGCGTCGGCACCAGCAAGCTCCTGGTCAAGCTGAAGGCCACCGGAGCCCTGCCCCGCCTCAACGGCGAGATCGGCAAGGGCTGGGGTGACAACGGCAACGTCATGTGCGGCCGCGCCAACCACATGTGGGACGCCACCGGCAAGCTCCAGTCGTCCATCCCCACCGCCGGCATCGACAACTGGGCCGCGGGCGGCGCCTTCGCCGAGGTCGCGCCGCTGCCCACCGGCATCGAGACGTACGCGTCGTTCTACCTGTCGATCACCAAGAACCCGCACCGCGCCGACTTCACCTGGAACGCCGCCGCGAACCGGGCCGAACTGAACTGGCAGACCGCCTGGAAGCAGCCGTCGATCACCGCCGCCAAGACCATCTTCGACAAGATCAACGCGAAGGAGGGGACGATCTACCGCACCGACCTCTTCGGCACGTACAAGATCTGGGGCGACCACCTCACGTACCACCCGCTCGGCGGCGCGGTGCTCGGCAAGGCCACCGACAACTACGGGCGGCTGCACGGTCATCCGGGGCTCTACGTCATCGACGGCGCCCTGATCCCCGGCAACACCACCGTCAACCCGTTCGTCACCATCACGGCGCTCGCCGAACGGAACATCGAGAAGATCATCACCGCTGACCTGTGAGCAGCGGTCAGGGTTTGGGCAGCACGCACACCGTGTCGAGGCCGAGCACGTGATTGAGCCGGCCGAAGGCCAGCCACGACCCGATGCTCATGCTCAGCTCCACGATCTCGGCCTGGCTGTAGTGCGCGGTCATCCGCGTCCAGAACGCGTCGTCGAGGTTGTGGTGGTCCAGGGCGTACCGTTCGGCGTACTCCGCGGCCAGCCTCGTGCGGTCGTCGAAGGAGTCGGTGGTGCGCCACTGGGTCACCGCGTCGGCGAAGCCGTCCTCGACCTTCTCGCCGTCGCGCTCGGTGCGCCAGTCCAGGCAGAACACGCAGCCGTTGATCTGGGCGACGCGCAGCCGCGCCGCCTCGAACTCGCGCAGCCCCAGGGTCGTGTGGGCGTACACCGCCAGCGAGAAGTTCGACGCGGCCGTCCCGATCCCGGGCACCATGTCGCCCCACACGTAGGGGATCGCGTCCTGGCCCTCGGGGATGTCGATGCGCAGGGGTCCGCTCACGGGTCACTTCCTTCCCAGTCGGCCGGCTGCCGGGCGCAGCGGGACGTCGAGCGCGTCGTAGAGGCCCGGTTCCGCGTCGACGAGCCAGTCGACGGCGTTCACCAGGCGGCCCACCGCCGTGGCGTTGCCGCCCGCGGAACGGTTCTCGTCCTCGTCGGTGGCCTCGACCGTGACCTCGATGCGCGGCCGGCCCTCGACGATCACCCGGTGGGCGCCGTCGCCCCCGTCCGGCGGGAGGGGCCAGTCCGGTGCGCAGGACGGATGGATGCGGGTGACGTGCTCGATGACGATGCGGGGCTCGCCCCCGACGATGCCCCGCACCTCGAAGCGCACGGCGCCCTGGGTGCCCGCGGCGAATTTCCCCATGGTTCGCGTGCGCACGGTGGCGTCGAGTGCCCGCCGCTCCAACGTCTCGCGTATCTCGTCGAGTTGTACGTCGAGGGCCCTGGCCAGCAGCCTGATCTGGCCGCCCCACACCATCGTCGGGACGGACGGCGCGAGCATCGGCGGCTCGTACTCCATCGGGTGCCCCATGCCGATGAGATGGCGGACCGAGTCCTCCTGGTCGTACGTCGAGTAGTCGAAGACCTCCTGGCAGCGGAGCGCGTCGACGGTGGAACCGAGGCCGCTGACCAGCAGCGGCAGCACGTCGTTGGCCCAGCCGGGGTCCACGCCGGAGACGAAGAGCGAGCCGCCGCCCTCCGCGACGGCCGCGAGCACCGGGTCCCTGAACTCCGGGGGCGCGGAGCGAACGTCGTAGAGGGCGTACAGCGCGGGTGTGACGACCACGGCGCCTGCCCCCACCGCCCTGACGACGTCGGCGAGCGCCTCGTCGGGCCGCAGGTCGCCGGAGGCCGCGTACACCACGGCGCGCGGCTCGGCGGCGAGGACCGCCTCGACGTCATCCGTGGCGAGCACGCCCAACGCGTGGTGCAAGCCCGCCAGTTCGCCCGCGTCGCGGCCGACCTTGGCGGGGTCGTGCACGAGCACGGCCGTGAGCGTAAGGCCGGGATGGGCCTCGACGGCACGGACGGCCGCACGGCCGACGTTGCCGGTGCCCCAGACCACCGTGGGAATCATGCGCGGAGGGTAGCGAGGCACGTCCACGGTTGACAGAGGCGCGCCGCGAGAAGAAAAGAAACGTCCCCTTCCACGCCTCTCCGAAGTCATGCACCGCCGGTACGCTTTACGCATGCTCCTGGGGCGTTCCGCGGAATGCGCTCGTCTTCTCGCTCTCATCGACAAGGCACGCGGGGGCGAGAGCAGCGCCCTGCTCATCCGCGGGGAAGCGGGCATCGGCAAGACCAGCCTCGTCGGTTACGTCGCCGAGCGGGCCGACGACCTGCTGCGGCTCGGCACCCGCGGCGTCGAGGTCGAGTCGGACCTGCCCTACGTGGGCCTCGCCGATCTGCTCCGGCCCGTCCTGCACTTCCTGGACCGCATACCGGAGCGGCAGGCCGCCGCGCTCACCGGCGCGCTCGCGCTCGGACCCGCCGTCGCCCAGGACCGGTTCGCGGTGGCCGCGGGCACCCTCAGCCTGCTCGGGGCGCTCGCCGAGGAGGGCCCGGTCCTGGTCACCGTCGACGACGCGCACTGGCTCGACCCGTACTCCCTGGACGCGCTCGCCTTCGCCACCCGCAGGCTGGGCCGCGAGGGCGTCGTCGTCCTGTTCACCGCACGCGACGAGTCGGAGGAGGCCGTGGCCCGGCTCGCCTCCGTCGAGACGTTCACCCTCACCGGCCTCGACCCCGAGTCCGCGCACCGCCTGATCGCCGAGGAGGGCACCGCCGAACTCACCGAGCAGGAGGCCGCCCGGCTCCTCGCCGAGGCGCGCGGCAACCCCCTCGCCCTCATCGAACTCCCCGCCCTGCTGGCCGGCAGCGGCGCCGGCGACGACGAAGGCGAAGGCTCCGGAGCGCCCCTGCCCATCGGCGAGATGCTGGCCCACACCTTCGGCAGCGCCGTGGCCCGGCTGCCCTCGGAGGCACAGGACGCGATGCTGCTCCTCGCCGTCCTCGGCACCCGGCCGCTCGCGGGCACCGAGGCGGCGCTGCGGGCGCACGGGCTCAGTTACGAGTCCCTGGAGGCCGCCGAGGAGGCCGGTCTGGTCGTCGAGGAACGCGACGGCTACGCCTTCCGGCACCCACTGGTGCGCTCGGCGGTCTACCACGGCGCGACACCCGTGCGCAGGCGCCGCGCCCACCACGCCATCGCCCGCTCCCTGCAAGGGGCGACCGCCCCCGCCCTGGAGCAGTACGCCTGGCACCTGGCCGCCTCGGGCGCCGAGCCGGACGAACACGTGGCGTCCCTCCTGGAGAACGCCGCCTCCGGAGCGCCCGAGACCCTCGCCTACCCGCTGGCCTCCCGGCTGTACGAACGGGCCGCGCGCTTCACCCCCGCGGGGCAGCACAAGGCGGAGCGGCTGCTGTGCGCGGCCCGCGCCTCCCAGGCGGCGGGTTCGCTGAACGAGGCGGCCGCCATCCTGGACCGCGCCCTGGAGCACGCCGAACAGCTCGGCACGCAGCTCGACATCCGCCAGCTCCGCTGCTACCTCGACGTGCAGCGCGGCCGCCCCACCCGCTCCCGCGAGCTGCTCAGGTCGGCCGTCGACGAGGCGGAGAAGGTCGACCCGGCGCTCGCCGCGATCATGCTCGGCGGCATCGCGCTCACCGAGCTGGCGGTCGGCGACCTCACCGCGGCCCGCGGCACCTCGGCCGCGGCGATGGACCTCGCCGACTCCGCACACGAGACGCTGCTGCCCGTACGTCTCCTGCGCACCCTGG
This sequence comes from Streptomyces sp. NPDC029674, assembly GCF_044903205.1. NCBI lineage: Bacteria > Bacillati > Actinomycetota > Actinomycetes > Kitasatosporales > Streptomycetaceae > Streptomyces > Streptomyces sp. NPDC029674. The sequence goes on along the minus strand of NZ_JBJDPY010000008.1, from coordinate 246,487 downwards.
TCCTGCTGCTCGGCGGCGACGCGCAGGCGGGCCGCGCGCTCCTGCGCGAGCTGGCGGAGCCCCTCGCCTCGCCCGACCCCGCCTTCCCCTACCCGCTCGCCGGCGTGGGCGGCCTCTGCCACCTCGCCGCCGAGGAGCTCGACGAGGCGCACAGCATGCTGGACCGGGCCGCGTACACGGCGCGCGCCTCCAGCGCGGTGGGACTGCTCTCACACCTGCTGTGCACGCTGTCCGTCGTCGAGTTCTGGCGGGGCCGCTGGACGACGTCGCTCGCCCACGCCGACGAGGCGGTGCGGCTCGCCGAGGCCAGCGGCCAGCTGATCGAGGTGTCGCGCGGGCTCCCCGCCCTGGTCAAGACCGAGGCCGTGCTGAACCGCGAGGAGGACTGCCGACGGCACGCGGCGCAGGCCATGGAGTGGGCCGCCTCCACCGAGCTGCAGATGGACGCGGCGCGGGCGCTCGGCGGGCTCGGCCTCCTGGAGCTGGGCCTCGGCCGTTTCGAGGAGGCGGTGCACCACCTGGAGGAGGTGCGGGCCTTCTCGCAGCGGCACGGGCGCGGCGACGGCCTGTATCTGACGTGGGCGGCCGACCTCGCGGACGCGTACGTCCACCTGCACAGGACCGACGAGGCGCGCGAGGTCCTCGACGTCCTGGAGTACGAGGCGGGGCGCGGCCACCGGCCCGTCACCGCGGGGGCGGCGGCCCGCTGCCGCGGACTGCTCGAACCCGGCGACCCGGAGGCGGCGTCCCGGCACATGAGGCGCTCCCTCGCGCTGCTGTCCGAGCGTCCGGTGCCCTTCGAGCGGGGGCGGACCGAGTTCGCGTGGGGCGAGCAGCTGCGCAGGCAGGGCAGGCGCAGTGAGGCGCGGCGGCTCCTGGAGCGGGCGCTCGCCACGTTCGAGCGGCTCGGCGCGGCGGGCTGGGCGGCGCGGGTCGCGGCCGAGCTGCACGCCGCGGGCGGCACCGAAGTGCGCCCGGAGCGGGCACCGTTGGAGCGGCTGACACCGCAGGAGTTGCAGGTCGCGCTGGTGGTCGGCCGGGGCCTGACCAACCACGAGGTCGCGGAGCGGCTCTTCCTGAGCGTCAAGACCGTCGAGTTCCACCTGAGCAACATCTACCGCAAGCTCGACGGGGTGCACCGCAGGGCGCAACTGGTCCGGCTGCTCGCCCGGGCCTCGGAGGTCTCGCAGGTCTGAGCGCCCGAAGCGTGCCGGTGATCACGGCTCCGAGGGTGGCGCCGGGCGGTCCGGTGTGCCGGGGAGGAGGCCCGCCTCGGCGAACGCCTCGGTGGCGCCCGGCAGTTCGAGGACCCCGGCGTCCTGGAAGAGCCGGACCGTGTGGGTCGCCGTGGACCGGCTCGCGGCCGCGCTCCTCCGGGTGCGGTAGCTGTCCGCGATGACCTGCCGCACGGCGTCGGCGCCTAACCCCGCCACGGTCAGCGCGGCGCCCACCGGGCGCAGGTCGGGCGCGAGACCGGCGACGATCAGCTCGGGCAGCGACCGGGCTGCGCGCCGCTTGAGCGGCGTCGGCAAGTCACTCCACAGCCGCTCGAAGAAGCGGGAGAAGTAGACGTGGTGGTGGCCCTCGTCCCGTGCGTGGTCACGGACGACGTCACGCACCACGGGCAGCACGGCAGGGTCCGCGGGCACTTCGGCCAGGACCGGCGCGACGAGGGTCTCGACGACGACGACCTGCAACAACTGCGCCAAGAGCGGCTCGCCCGGCAGGAGTTCGGATCCGATGCCGTCGAGCTGGCGCAGGAACGGGTCGAAGGCGTACGGCAGCGGCGGGATGCCGGTCGCCGCGGCGATCTGCTCGACGAGGTCGAGGCTGAAGAGGGCGTGGTAGCCCTCGTCGCAGTAGATGCGGTACGCGTCCAGGCGCACCGCGGCGGGCAGCGCGAGCCCGGTGCGGCCGTCGGCGATGCGCTCGGTGGCCCGGTTGACCACACGGGTCTCGAAGTGGGCGGTGAAGGTCAGGTAGTGGTAGAGGTGCCGGGCCAGCAGCTCGTGGCGGCGCCGGTCGGGGAGTTCGCGGACCAGCGGGTGGCTCCAGTACGGCACCAGGTGGGGCGGGAAGAAGCGGGTCGCCGGGTCGAGGGGGCCGGTCACGGTGCGGTGGGGGCCGCTGCGTACACCGGACCTCTCGTACCAGTCGGCGTCGGTGGCGGCGGCTGGGTCTGAGGCCGGGTCTGAGGCCGGGTCTGAGGCCGGGTCTGGGGCCGGGTCTGGGGCTGGGGCTGGGTCGGGGGCTGGGTCGGGGGCTGGGTCGGGCTCGCTGCTCGTCATCTCTTCTCTGATCCCGACCCTTCTCTCACGAAGCGGCTCGTTCGTCGGGCGGCACGGTCAACGGCCGCGCCACGAGGCGTACTTGGTCCGCCGCCGCGTCCAGGCGCGCGGCGCATTCGGCGGGCGTGCCAGCCTCGCACAGGACGTACGCGTACCGCTGGAGATGGTCGAGCGGCGGCAGGCCGCGCTCGTCCCCGGGCGCGGCGAGGGCCACGGACCGCAGCAGCCCCTTCGCCGCGTCGGCCTCGGGTACGGTCACGTGGTCCACCCGGCAGTGCTCCTGCGGGTGGAGGAACCGGATGCCGGCGGTGCGGGTCCGGTCGGGCGTGAGGCGGGGCGGGGCGCACAGGGCGGCGTCGACGGCCACCAGGCCCGGGTCGATGCCGGTCGCCAGCGCGCCGAGGCGGGGGATGAGGTCGCCGCCGAGCCGTCCGTTCACCTCCACGACCACGAACCCCCGCGCCGTCAGGCGGAGTTGGGTGTGCGTCATGGTGTCGCTGATGCCGAGCACCCGGTGCGTCTTGGCGAGCACCCAGCGCAGCGCCGGGTCGTGCAGGAGCGGGTCGTCCGCGCTCACCAGGTGACCGGTCTCCTCGAAGTACGGCGAGAGGCCGCTCTCCTTGCGGGTGAGCTTGCGGGCGACGAAGAGGGGCGTGTAGTGGCCCCGGTGGACCACGCCGTCGACGCTGATCTCGGGCCCGTCCAGGTACTCCTCGACGAGGATCCCCACGCGGTACGTCGGGACTCCCGGCCAGTGCGCCGCCCGCGCCTCGGCGAACAGGTCCCGGAGGTCGTCCGCCGACCGGACCAGCGCGACGCCCCTGCCGGCGCCGAGACCGCGCGGCTTGACCACCACGGGATAGCCGATCCACTCGGCCGCGGCGGCCGCCTCCCCGAGGTCGGCGACCAGGGCGTGCCGGGGCTGCGGGAGCGCGGCGTCGCGCAGCAGGGCGCGGGTGCGGTGCTTGTCGCGGCAGTTGCGCACGGCGGTCAGGGACGGCCCCGGCACGTCGAGGGCCTCGGCGAGCCGGGCCGCGGGCAGGATCAGCGCCTCCTCGTGACAGAGGACACCGCGCACCTTCCTGACCTCGGCGACCGCGCGGGCCGCCCGGATCAGGGAGCTGACGTCACCGGGGTCGACCTCGGTGAAGCCGGTGAGGTGCGGGGTCTGCCAGCTGGGAGCCACCGCGTCGAGCAGCCAGAGGTCGACCCGGAGCGCGGCCGACCTCAGCAGGTACTCGCGGTACTCCTGGCCGCCACTGCCGACCACGAGGACGACGCCGGCCGCCTTCGGGAGGCGGCCCGCCTTGACGGCTCCGGCGGCTTCGGCCGGACCGGCCGCCTCGGCTGCCCCGGCCGCTCCGGCTACCCCGGCCGCTCCGGCTACCCCGGCCGCTCCGGCTACCCCGGCCGCTCCGGCGGCTCCGGCGGCTCCGGCGGCTTCGACCGCACCGGTCGCACCGGTCGCACCGGTCGCACCGACAGCTTCGATGGCTCCGGCCACTTCGGCGGCTTCGACGGCCTCGGCGGCTTGAGCCGTCGGGATGCGGGCCGCCTTTGCGGCTTCGGCGGCTTCGGCCGCCTTGGCCGCTCGGGCCGCTTCGGTTGCCCCGGCGGCTCCGGCGGCACCGGTCGCACCGGTCGCACCGACAGCTTCGATGGCTCCGGCCACTTCGGCGGCTTCGGCGGCTCCGGCCACTTCAGCGGCCTCGACGGCTTCAGCGGCTTCGGCCGCTCCGATGGCTCCGGTCACTTCAGCGGCTCCAGCCGCTCCGGCGGCTTTGGCGACTCCGGCCGCCCCGGTCGCTCCGACGGCTCCGGCGGCTTCGACCGGTCCGGCCGCTGCGGCCGCTCCGGCCGCTTCGACCGCACCCATCGCGTCGGGCGCCCCCGCACCCCCGTCACCCCGCTTCACCGCCCCTCCTCCGCCGGGCACCCGGTACGCCCGGTGCCCGCCTCCGAGCCCCCGACAAGGGCGAAGGCGGTCCGGTCCTCGACCGAGCCGTCGGGGCTGAACAGTACGAGTCCCGGGACAACCGCACGCCGCCGGCCGGCGACCCACAGCCGCACCGGCAGCAGTCGGATGTGCCCGACCTTGAAGAGGTCCCGCACCCGAGCGGGGGTGCCGTCGGGCACCCCCGTCCCCCGCCCTCGCGACGGTCGCTCCCCCGTTCCTGAGCGGACCACCCGTGCGTACACCCCCGTAGTACGTCCGGTCACCGGTCTCTTCCCCCCGTTGTCGGTGTTTTCAGGTCCGCCGCGGCTCCGCGACCGTGGCTATACCTTGGACCCCCGCAGGGGTGGGGGCGACCGTGAAAACCCTGGAGTCCGGGGCCGGGGGCCGGGGTGGGCGGCCGGGCTCCGCGTGCCGGGCGGGGCGGGTGGGACGTACGACCTCGGACGCGGGCCACGTGAATCGGTGGTTCCGCGGTTCAACCACTTCGGCCGGCGGGCGAACCCAGGGTTTTCCACGGGCAGTTCGGGGTACTCAACTCGCCCCCCAGCCGCCGTCCACGGGGAGCGAGGCACCGGTGACGTAACCCGTGTGCGGGCCGCAGAGCCAGAGCGCGACGGCGGCGACCTCCGACGGTTCTATCAGCCGCTTGATCGCGGAACGGCCGAGCAGGACGTCCGTGACGACGTCCTTCGGAGCGATGCCGTGCACGGCGGCCTGGTCGGCGATCTGCCCCTCGACCAGCGGCGTCCGGACGTAGCCGGGGTTGACGCAGTTGCTGGTGACCCCGTGCGGGGCGCCTTCGAGGGCGGCGACCTTGCTGAGCCCCTCCAGGCCGTGCTTCGCGGCGACGTACGCGGACTTGAAGGGGCTGGCCCGCAGCCCGTGCACGCTGGAGATGTTCACCACCCGGCCCCAGCGCCGCCGGTACATGTGCGGCAGGCAGTGCCTCAGGAGCAGGAAGGGCGCGGTGACCATCAGGCGCTGGATCAGCGCGAAACGGGCGGGGTCGAACTCCTCGATGGGGGCTACGTGCTGGGTTCCCGCGCTGTTGACCAGGATGTCGACGGCGGCGGGCAGCCCGGGGACCGCGTCCGCGTCGGTGAGGTCCACGGCGTGCGGTACGCCGCCGACGGAGTCGGCCACCGCCTTGGCCGACTCCGCGTCGACGTCGACGACGTGGACCACGGCGCCGGCGGCGGCGAACGCCTCGGCGCAGGCCCGCCCGATACCGCTCCCGCCACCGGTCACGAGGGCGGTACGCCCGGTGAAGTGTTCGCTCGTCATGCCCGGCACGCTAGAGAGCCGGGGGCGGCCTCTCCCATGGTCGCGGACACCACAGTGGGAGCGGTCGCGGTGTGGGCGGGCGCCGTGCCCGGCCGGACGCGGCGACCGGAGCCGCGCGCCCGTCAACCGAGGGTTGACACCCTCCCAACTGTCAACCTACGGTTGTCACATGACGCGATCTGACGGCACCACACCCCCTCCCCCGGTCCGCCTCGACGACCTCATCGAGGCGATCAAGAAGGTCCACACGGACGCCCTCGACCAGCTGTCCGACGCGGTGATCGCCGCCGATCAGCTCGGCGACATCGCCGACCACCTCATCGGCCACTTCGTGGACCAGGCGCGGCGCTCGGGCGCGTCGTGGACCGACATCGGCCGCAGCATGGGTGTCACCCGGCAGGCGGCACAGAAGCGGTTCGTCCCCAAGAAGCCGGGCGAGCCGTCGGACCTCGACCCCAGCCAGGGCTTCAGCCGCTTCACCGAGCGCGCCAAGAAGACGCTGATGGCCGCGCACGAGGAGGCCAAGACCGCGCGGCACGCCGAGATCCGCACCGAGCATCTGCTCCTGGGCCTGCTGAGCGAGCCGGAGTCGGTGGCCGCCCGGTCGATCGTGGCGCTGGGCGTCTCCCTGGACGACGTACGCGTGGCGGCCGTAGAGGCGCTGCCCGCACCGGCCGCCGAAGTGCCCGCCCTCGTCCCGTACGACGCGGAATCGCGCAAGGTGCTGGAGCTGACGTTCCGCGAGGCCCTGCGCCTCGGGCACAACCACGTCGGCACGGAGCACCTGTTGCTGGCGCTCCTGGAGCAGGAGGACGGCACGGGCCCGCTCTCCGGCCTCGGCATCGAGAAGACGGCCGTGACGACCGCGGTCACCGAGACGCTCGCGCCCCGCTAGCCGCGGCGGCCGAGCTCCTTCGCCCGCGTGTGAGACCAGCCGGCGAGCAGGACGCCGACGGCGGTCAGCGCGACGTACGCGACGATCAGCACGGGGAAGCCGCCGGGCAGCCACCCGAGAAGGCCGGAGTGGTCGTGGTCGATCAGGAGCCGGATCGCGCCTTGGCCGAAGACGACCGTCAGTACGGCACCGAGAATCTGCAGGATGTCGTATTTCACGTTACGAACGTATCAGCCGTGGCGCGCCGAAATCTCATGATAGTCACGCTGACCTGCTATTACGTCACACTTTCCAAGTTCTAGAATGGAGAGCGTGCGTGACGAAAAGAGTGTGCCCGGGTGCCGGATGTGCGGCGCCGCGCTGCCCGCCGGGCGGCGCGGCCGGCCCGCCCTCTACTGCTCGCGGAGCTGCCAGGCCCGGGCGTACCGGCGGCGCAAGAACCCTCCCGTGCCCGTCCCCGCCGAGGCACGGGCCCGGCCGTCGGACACCCGGGCGCGCAGGCGCCGCCTGATCGCCGAGGCCGTCTGGCGCATCGCCGCCGAGCGGGGCCTGGACGCGGCGAGCATGCGTGGGATCGCGGCCGAGGCGGGAGTCTCGCTGCGCGTCGTGCAGTACCACTTCGACAGCAAGCACCAGCTCCTCGTCTCCGCCCTGCGTCTGCTGCACGAGGACAACGAGCGCGGCGCACGCTCCCGCATCCCCGCGGGCATCTCGGACCCCCGCGCCCTGCTGCGCGCCGTACTCGACGAGTTTCTGCCTCTTGACGCCCAACGGACCGACGCGCTGCGGGTGTTCGCCGCCTATTACGCCCGCAGCCTCACCGACCCGGAGCTCGCGGCGGTCTTCCTGCACGACGAGCAGCCGCTGGAGAAGCTCGTCGCGGAGCTCATCGCGGCTGGTGCGGCGGCGGGCACCACCGCCGTCGGCCTCGATCCGCGCCACGAGGCGGATCTGCTGGTGTCGGGCGCGACGGGCCTCGGCATGGACGTCGTGCACGGCCGGCGCTCCCTGGCGGAGGTGCGAGGCGTCCTCGATTACCACGTGGGACGGCTCTTCCGACAGACCGGCGCCCTTGATTCCGTCATCAACCACCGGGTTGTCTAGACCCATTGACAGCCTTTGCGCGGCTCCCTAATGTCCCAGGCATCGCTCGAAGAACCACATCGCACATCGATCATGCGTGGGGGGCTCGTGGACAGCACAGCTGGTGCCGGCGACATCGGAATGGCGGCCCCCCAGAACAGAGAAGGCCTGCCCGTCGTCAGCCTCGATCAGGCGCACTCACCGCAGAAGGTCCTGGCCCACGGTGAATTGCTGCGCCGTTTCGTGGCGGGCGACGAGATCAAGCCGGTCCACATGCGGATCGGCATCATGGGCGCCTGCAATATGCGGTGCAATTTCTGCAACTTCCACTCTCCCAACGAAGAGCAGTTCTACGACCTGTTCTCGTTCAAGGACTCGATCGCCACCGACAAGGCGGTCACGCTGCTCCGCGAGTTCGCCGCGAACGACGGCCGTGCCGTGACGTTCTGCGGCAGCGGCGAGTGCACCATCCACCCCGGGTACGCGGAGATCTGCCGGGCCGGACACGCGGCCGGGCTGCGCATCGGGCTGATCACCAACGGCTCGCGCCTGGGCCGCCCGAAGGTCGCCGACTGTGTCGCCGAGACCCACACCTGGGTCCGCATCGGCCTGAACGCCGGCACGGAAGCCACCTTCGACGACATCACGCGGGACCGCGAGCAGACGTTCTCGAAGTTCATCGGCTCGGTCGGCAGGCTCAGGGAGAACGCCGCCGCCCCGGACTTCCGCATCGGCTTCAACTACGTCATCACCCTGCAGAACTACCGGGAGATCATCGAGGCGGCCCGTATCGCCCGTGAGTCCGGCGCGCACTACGTACGTTTCGAGCCCGAGTTCTACAGCGCGCTCGGCCACGAGACCATCGAATCCGTGATGCCGGAGATCTCCGAATCCCTCCGCCAGGCCGCCGCGCTCTCCACGGACGCCTTCGAGGTGTCGGTGCCCAAACTGGACCGCGGTCCGATGGACCAGGTGGAAGAGGTCGAGGGCGACTTCGAGCGCTGCCACTACAGCCGTTTCGTCACGGCCGTCGGCGCCGACGGAAATCTCTACCCGTGCCCGCAGGTCCATCTCAACAGCCGCTATCTGATCGGCAATGTCGTCGAACAGGGATACGCGGAAGTCCTGGAGGGCGGGCCGCGCGCCGAGTGGGAGGCGTCCAACCCGCGCAGGACCGACCTGTGCAAGTCCTGCTTCTACCGCCCGCAGAACGAACTCCTGGAACTCCTCAAACGCGGCCAGATCAAACTCGACGAGGCCCTGGACGCCTACGCGCTGGAAGTGCCGAGCACCCTGCACGGCGACTTCGTCTGAGCCGCGCATGCAGCTACGTCACCTGCGCGGGCTCCTCGCCGCCGAGCCCGCCCTGCGGCACACCAAGAGCACCGAGGACCACGCGGCCCGTGCCCGCCGGGTGCGTACCGTCGTCGAACGGCTGGCCCGCGTCGAACGCGTCCCGCTCACCACGGCCGAAACGACCGTCTCCGTGCGCGACGGCCTCCACCGCGAGCGGCTCCTGCTCCAGTCGCCCGTACGCGGCGCCTTCCACGGCACCCTCCTCGCGCCGGCCGGCACCGCGCGGGCCGCCACCGCCCTTCCCGGCGTCCTCGTCCTCGGCGGCAAGAACGCCCGCCTGGACCAGCTCACCGGAGACGTGCCGCCGGACCACCCCGACCGCAACGTCGCCGAGCAGCTGGCGCACGCCGGTTTCGTCACGCTCTCCTTCGACCACGGCATCGGCGGCGGCATGGACGCCGAGCGCCGGGCCGGACGGGACGAAGGGACGCTCCTCGCCCACGCGTTCGCGCTGACCGGCCGCTCCCTGCTCGGCGCCCTCACCGGTGACTCCCTGGGCGCGCTCGACGTCCTCGCCGCCCATCCGCTCGTCGACCCGGACCGCGTCGGCCTGTTCGGCCACAGCCTCGGCGCGGCGGTCGCCCTGCACACCGCGCTGCTCGCCGGCCCGCTCACCGGGCGTGACGGCATCCCGCTCTGCGCCGCCAGCCACGTCGGCAGCTACCAGGCCCTGTACGAAAGGCTGTTGACCGGCCACGAGGGGGCGGTGCTCCCCGGCATCCTGGAGTACGCCGACCTGCCCGACCTGTACGGCGCCCTCGCTCCTGCCCCGCTCCAGCTCCAGTACGGCACGGCCGACTCCTACCTGGAACCGGCCGACGCGCGGGCGGCGGCGGACGTGGTCCAAGAGGCGTACGCGGCCGCCGGAGCCGACGCGGAGGTCCACGCACTCCCCATGGGACACGGCACGCACGTCGGCCACGCGACGGACTTCTTCACACGCGCGCTGGCCGGGCCGGCACCCCGAGGCCCGGTTCCCGACGTACCGGCTCAACGCATCCACTTCGAGGTGTCCGAACGGCGCGCCGTGCTCGACCGCGTCGACACCGCGCTCGCCTCCGGCATCCTCACGCAGGGCCCGCAGGTGGCCCGCTTCGAGGAGCTCGCCCGCCCCTGGACCGGCACCGGTACCGCGGCGGTCGCGTCCGGCTCGGCGGCCCTGGAGATCGCGCTGCGCGTCATCGGCGTGGCGGGCCGCACGGTGCTCGTGCCGGTCAACACGTTCTTCGCGACGGCTGCGGCCGCCGTGCGCGCCGGGGCGGCCGTACGCTTCGTCGACATCGAGCTCGACGGCCTCGGCATGGACCCGTACGCCCTGCGCGCCGCCCTCGACCGGCACCCCGACACCGCCGCCGTCCTGCCCGTGCACATCGGCGGCATCGTCGCCCCCTCGCTCGACGCGCTCCTCGCGCAGTGCGAGGAGCGCGGCATCCCCGTCGTGGAGGACGCCGCGCACGCCTTCGGGGCCACGCTCGACCGGCGCCCGGCCGGCAGCTTCGGCCGGTTCGGCGCCTTCTCCTTCTTCCCCACGAAGGTCGCGATCAGCGGTGAGGGCGGGCTGCTGTCCGCCGCGTCGGCGGCCGACCTGGAGCAGGTGCGGCGCTGGCGCGACCACGGCAAGAGCGCCCAGGGCTCCACGCTGCACGACCGGCCCGGCGGCAACTGGCGGCTGAGCGAACTGCACGCCGCCGTCGGCACGGTCGACCTGGAACGCTTTCCTCACACCCTCGCCGCGCGCCGCGCGCTCGCCGCCCGGTACGACGCGCTGCTCGCCGACGTGCCCGGAGTCCGGCCGCACGCCGTGCCCGCGGCGGTGGGCAGCAACTACTACAAGTACCTCGCCTACCTGGACCCCGACGGGCCGCTGGACCGCCCGCTCCTGAAGAAGCGGCTCCGCGAACGGCACGGCGTGTCCCTGGCCGGCGAGGTCTACGACCATCTGCTGTGCGACCACCCCCACTTCGCCCCGCAGCGCCAACAGGGCGCGGCGGAGGGGCCGTTCCAGCGGGCCCGCTGGTTCGCGCGGCACCACATCGCCCTGCCGCTGTACCCGTCCCTCACGGAGGCCGAGCAGATACGAGTGGTCGCCGCGCTGCGCGCCGAGCTCCCGTGACCGCCGCGAATGCCGTGACCGCCATGACCACCGTGCCCGTCGTGCTCTCCGCGTTCCGCCGGGGCGAGTGGCGGACGTCCCTGGACCGCGCGCCGCTGCCCGGCCCCCCGGGCAGGGAGCTCGCGCTGGTACCGGAGATCGTCGCCGACGCGGACCGCCGGTGGTGGGACAGCACGCTGCCCTCCCTGCCCCACCTCACCGGACGGCGCGAACTCCTACTCACCGCACTGGAGTTGTTCGCCCACGGCACCGTCACCGTGGGCGGCATCGGCGAGCAGAGCGCCGCGGACTTCCGCACGGCGCTGTGGGAGAGCGCGGGACTGCCGGGCCCGCTGGTCGACCGGTGGTGCGCGATGCTGCGTGACCGCGTCGCGACGAAGGACGAGGCCCCGGAGCCCGACGGACGGCTGGCCCTCGTCGCGCTGCCGGGCAACACCTTCACCTGCCTGGAGTCGGTCTGCGACCAGGCCGAGCGCTCGGCGGGCGTGTGGCTGCGGCCCAGCCGACGCGAACCGCTCTCTGCGGCCCGGCTCGTCGCCGCACTGCTCGCGGCGGGCTGGCCACCGGCCCGCCTCGGCCTGTACCCGTCCGAACAGCACGCGCTGCCGGGCCTGTTGCGGCTCACGGACCGACAGGTCGTCTACGGCGGCGCGGGACTCGCCGCGACGGTCGGCACCCCTGGCGGGGCCCCCTCACTCACCCTGCACGGCCCCGGCCGGGGCTGCGCGCTCGTGCCGCCGGAGATGCCGGTCGACGAGGCGGTGGCGTGGCTGCTGCCGCTGGTGGCGGCGGACTCGGGGCGGTTCTGCAGCAACGTACGCACCGTCGTGTGCGAGAAGCCGGGCGCGGCGGAGCAGCTGGCCCTCGCGCTGGCCGCCGCCCTCGACGCGCTGCCCCCGGACGGGCCCTGGCCATTGACGGCCTTCCGCGACCCGGCCGCGGCGGACCACGCGACCCGCACCATCCGTGACCGCCTCCACCCCGACGACCGCGTCCTGACCCGCCGGCCACCGATACAGGTGGGCGCGGCGGGCGACGTGTACGTGCTGCCCCATCTCACGCTGCTCGCAGGGCACTTCACGGGCGACGACCCTTCCCACCCCCTGATCGGTCACGAGGTCCCGTTCCCGTCGGCCGCCGTCCTGAGCGCCTCACCCGAGGCCGCGCGGGCCGTCACCGCCGCGTCCCTGTTCGTGTACCGCCCAGCGAAGCGAGGCCCCGCATGACCACCGCCTTCGACGCCCTGCCCGGCCTGCTGCGCGAGCGCGTTCCGGAGCTCGGTGTCGACCTCGACACGTGGACGCGCCGCATGATGCGCTGGCACTTCGACCCGGAGACCGGCAGCCCCTTCTGGGTCGCGCGGCGCGAGAAGCTCGGCTTCGATCCGGTCCGGGACATCGGCGGCTTCGCCGACCTGACCCGCTTCGGCCTCTTCGACAAGGCCGAGCTGCGCGCCGCGCACGCCCGCGACCTGCGGCCCCGCGGCTACCGCGACCGCCCCTTCCGGGTCTTCGAGACCGGTGGCAGCACGGGCGCTCCCTGCCGGATCGTCAACGTCACGCGCCTCGCGTACGACGTGGAGATCTACCGCACGGTGCTGGAGGCACGCGGTGTGGCCGGCGGCGACGTGCTCGCGATGACGCCGAGCGGGCCGCACGCGTACGGGCACTTCGTGGAGGGCCTCGCCGACAGCTGGCACGGCGCCGTGCACGCCATCGACTTCGACCCGCGCTGGGTGAAGGCCGCGCTGCGCTCGGGCGGCGACGCCGGCGCCTACACCGCGCACCTGGTCGACCAGACCCTCACCCTGCTCACGGCCGAACGCCCCTCGCTGCTCTTCACGACGTCGCGGCTGCTCGTGGAGCTCGCGATGCGGCTGCCGCGCCCCCTGCACACGTACGGCATGCGCGCCGTATGCACCGGGGGCACCTCGTGCACCGCCGCCGAGGCCGAGTTCCTGCGCGAGGAGCATCTGCCGGGGGTGCAGTGGATCGACACCTACGGCAACACGCTGGTCGGCCACGCCCTGCAGGCCGACCCGGTGCCGGGTGCGCCCGCCGGCACCGGGCACTCCTACCATCTGCCGCCGCCCTTCGCCGTGTTGCAGGTCGTCGACCCTGCCGACCCGTGGCGCGAGGTCGAGGTCGGGCAGCGGGGCCGCGTGCGTGCCACGACTCTTCTGGAGGACCTCTTCCTGCCCAACCTCCTGGAGCGGGACAGCGCGGTCAGGACCGGCCCGCACCCGTGGTTCCCCTGGGAGGGGGTCGCCGCCGTGCGGCCCTTCCTGGAGGCCGGCGCCGCCGAAGAGGCGGTGGAAGGCGTCTACTGACCGGTCCCCGGCCGGTCCGCCGGCCGGCCCACTGACCGCTGGAGCGAGGGACACGCATCGTGAACCTGTCGTCGAACGGCGTACCCATACCCTTCACGCCGGAGCTGTTCGGCCCGCTGCGGCCCAGCACGGACCTGCTGAGGCCACCACAGGACAGCGGCGCGCCGCGGGACTTCGGCGCGCTGCGGGAACGGCTGCACGCGGACGGCTATCTGTATCTGCCGGGCCTGCTCGACCGCGCGGAGGTGCTCCGGCTGCGCGGCGCGTACTTCTCGCTCTTCCCGCCGGGCCTGCTGGCGCCGGGCAGCAGCGCCGAGGACGGCGTGTTCTCCGGCCGGGTGCCCGAGGACGTTCCGGAGTACGGGGTGGCCGGGCACCCTGCGTACGCGTTCGTCCGTTCGCCGGCCTTCGACCGCTTCGTCGCCGACCCGGTCCTCTCCACCCTCGCCGCTCAACTCCTCGGCGCGAAGGCCCGGATGCTGCCGCGCCGCATCCTGCGCCACTTCCACCGGGGCGCACGGCGCGCCTCCCGCGCCCATGTCGACTTCGACTACATGGACGAGGGCTCGCCGCGCGTCGTCACCTTCTGGATCCCGGCCGGCGACTGCCCGCCGCGGACCGGTGCCCTCGTCTACCTGGAGGGTTCGCACCGGCTGCCGCCGGAGGAGTACGCCCCGCTGCGCGACATCACCGACCGGCCCGGCGACCGCCGGCAGATCTGCCACGACCTGGAGCTGACCGCCCGCACGCTCGGCCGCCGCTGGCTGTACGCCGATTTCGCGGCGGGCGACGTCATGGTGCACCTGCCGCGCATCATCCACGCGTCCCTGGACACGACGACGGACGCCATGCGGCTCTCCGTCGACATTCGTTTCGTACGCTCGGCCGACACTCCGGACCCTCGCTGGCTCCGCCCTTGGTCGGCGGACGACGGGGCGTGAGCCCTGCCCTTTCATAGCCTGACGGCTCTTCCTCCCGCCGCGTCGGAGCGTTCCGCCGCGACGAGCACGTCATCGACGAGGCGGCCCTCGGACACCGGGCAGACCGGGGCGGTACCGGTCGCCACGGCGGCCGCGAAGTCCGCGAGCAGCGGTTGGTGGGGGTTGGCCGCCGGAGGCAACAGGACAGGAGGCCCCATGGTTTCTTGGAGGCGGCCCGAGTCGAGCGGGTCGAGCGTCACGGTCCGGCCGCCGCCGGTGAGCCGGAACCGGTCCACGGGCGGCCCGTCACTCCACTCGATGAGGCAGTGCGCCCGGAGCCCGGACCGCCAGCGCAGGACGAGTTCGGCCTGTCGCTCGGCCCCGCGCGGGAAGCGCCGGCCGTACCGGGCCGTCAGCGCGTACGGCCGTCCGAACAGATGGAGCAGCAGATCGATGCGGTGGCTCCCGGCGTCGGCGAGCACTCCGCCGCCGGACACGGCGGGATCGGTGCGCCAGCGCATCGGATCGGCGGGCCCCGGCTCGAAGGCGCAGCGGAACCGCACCTCGACCCGCTCCGGTGTCCATCCGCCGAGCTCCTCGCGCAGCCGTCGCACGGCGGGCGCGAGCCTGCGGTAGTAGGCGACGCCCGCGCGCCACCCCGCCCCGTCGAGCGCGCCCCCGGTGCCGAGGCCGCCCGCGAGCGGCTTCTCGATCAGCACGGGCACCCCCGCCGCCAGCACGAACCGGGCGACCGGCACGTGGTGCACGACGGGCGTGGCGACATACACGGCGTCGATGCCCGGCAGAAGCACGTCGGGGTCGGCGCCGGACCTCGCGACCCCGTACCGCTCGGCGGTGCGCGCGGCACGGTCCGGGTCGCGGCCCCAGAGGGCCACCGGTTCCTCGCCGAGCGCGTGGAGGGCGGGCAGCACGCGGCGCGTCACGATGTCGCCGTAACCGGCGATGGCCCACCTCATCCGACGGTCCTCCGCGCGTTCAGGGGACGATCGCCACCTTCAGGGTCTCGGGCGGCGGCCCTGCGTAGGGGGCCTGTTCGGCGTCTGGATAGAGGGAGCGGCTGGCGGAGAGCTGTTCCATGGCCTTGGGGAGTTCGTCGAGGGGGTAGGTGTGCGTGTGGAGGTCGGGCAGGCGCAGGGAGTCGGTGCGGCGGTGGGCGATGCGTTCAGCGACGGCGAGCGCGTCGGCGCGCGCGGTGTCCAGGGGCTCCGCCGAGCTGTGCACCCGCAGCCCCTTGCGCTCCCAGGTGACGAGGTCGACGGTGACGTGTGTGTCGACGTGGTGCGTGCCGAGGAGGACGACGAGGCCGTTCTGCCGTACGAGGTTCACGCACGCGTTGAGGGTCGTGGGGGTGCCGACGGCGTCGACGGCCACGTCGAAGTCGGCGCCGACCGAGGCGAGTTGTTCCGGGCTGCCGTCGACGCGGCGTACGGCGTCGGCGCCCGCGGCGGAGGAGCGCTCGAGGCGCCAGTCGTCGAGGTCGACGGCGACGGTCTCGGCGGCGCCGCGCGCCAGCGCGGCCCGCAGCGCCATCTGCCCCACCGGCCCCTGCCCGACGATCGTGACGCGGTCGCCGAGCCGGATGCCGCGGGTGGCGTGCACGGCCAGCGGAAGGAGCTGCAGGATCGCGCCCTGTTCGAAGGGGACGTCGTCGGGCAGCACCCCCACGGAGATCTCACGGGCCAGCGCGTAGTCGGCGTATCCGGTGGTCAGCGGGGTCCGCACGAAGACGCGCTGCCCGGGTACGACACGCCGTACGCCCGCGCCGGTCGCCTCGACGACGCCGGCGATCTCGTGGCCGAAACAGCCCTGGGAGCAGTGCTCGCGCAGACCGTGGTAGTGGAAGTAGGCGAGGTCGCTGCGGTTGCAGACCGTGCAGGCCCGCACGCGGACGACGACCTCCGACGGTCCCGGTTCCGGCACCGCGACATCGGTGACCAGCCTGATGTCGCGCCTGCCGACGAGTTCGTACCTGCGCATGGCCCTCTCCTCTCAGCGGATGCGATCTGCGGAAGTCCCAAGGATTCCCCAACTATCGCCCCGACACGGCGGTTTCGACCGCCTCGACCTGTTCCGACTCCTTGACAGCCCTGTTTGGTACGAGCCAATATCCACTATCCGATTGGCCTGGACCAATCAGCAGAAGCCCCGCCGCTCACCCGCTCCCCCCATGCACCTCGTGCACCCCGCACACCCCGTGCACCGTACGTCTCCCGTACTCAGCCGCAACTTCGGAGGTCGCGCCATGGCATCGAGCAGTGACCCGACTCTGGAGCACCTCGCCCACTCCGTGCTGCAGCCCGGCTTCGAGGGCACCACGGCCCCCGACTGGGTGCGCCGCAGGATCTCCGAGGGCCTGGGCTCCGTCGTGCTGTTCTCGCGGAACATCGAGACGCCCGAGCAGGTCGCGCGGCTCACCTCGGCACTGCGCGCGGAGAACCCGGACCTGATCGTCGCCATCGACGAGGAGGCGGGCGACGTGACGCGCCTGGAGGCGTGGACCGGCTCGTCCCGGCCCGGGAACCTGGCCCTCGGCGCCGTCGACGACATCGACCTGACCGAGCGGGTGGCCCATGACATCGGCCGCGATCTGCACGCCGCCGGCGTCTCCCTCAACTTCGCGCCCAGCGCCGACGTGAACTCCAACCCGCTCAACCCGGTGATCGGCGTGCGCTCCTTCGGCTCCCGCACCGACGTCGTCTCCCGCCACACGGCCGCCTGGATCCGCGGCCTCCAGGAGGCCGGCGTCGCCGCCTGCGCCAAGCACTTCCCCGGCCACGGCGACACGGTCGTCGACTCGCACTACGGCCTGCCCCAGGTGAAGGGGTCCGCCGAGGAGATCGCGCTCACCGCGCTGCCGCCGTTCATCGCGGCGATGGAGGCGGGCGTCCGCGCCGTGATGACCGCGCACCTGCTCGCCCCCGCCTACGACCCGGACCTGCCCGCCACCCTCAGCCACCGCATCCTGGTGGAACTGCTGCGCGGGGAGCTGCGCTTCGACGGTCTCGTGGTCACCGACGGCATCGAGATGGGCGCGGTCACGGACCGCTACGGCATCGACGGCGCGACCGTGAAGGCGGTGGCCGGCGGCGTGGACGCGGTGTGCGTGGGCGGCGAGAGCGCCGACGAGTCCACGTTCGACCTGCTCTCCACGGCTCTGGTGAAGGCGGTGCTCGACGGCACGCTGCCCGAGGCCCGTCTCGCCGAAGCGAGCACGCGGGTAAGGGAGTTCGCCGCCTGGTCCGGCGAGCGGTCCCGGGCCGTGGGGCGCGCCGCGGAACCCTCCGACATCGGCCTGGTCGCGGCGCGCCGCGCGGTGCGGGTGCGGCACCGCGCCGGTACGGCGAACGCCGCGCTCCCCGTCGCCGGGGTACCGCACGTCGTCGAGCTGTCCCCCACGATGAACCTCGCCGTCGACGGCGTCACCCCGTGGGGCGTCGCCGTCCCGCTGCGCGACCTGCGCCCCGGCACGACGTCCGTACGCCTCACGGAGCCCGAACTCACCCATGGCGCCGACCTCTTGGACCGCGAGGTGCTGACCCCGGCGCGGGGCCGCGCCCTGGTGGTCGTCGTCCGTGACGCGGCCCGCCACCGCTGGATGACCGACACCCTCAACCGCATCCTGCGCAACCGCCCCGACGCCCTGGTCGTCGAGATGGGCGTCCCCGCGGGCGAGGCGCTCGGTGCCACCCACCTGATCACCCACGGCGCGACCCGCGTCTCGGGCATCGCGGCGGCGGAGCTGCTCGCGGGGGCGGCGGGCTGACCCGCCGCCCCCGCCGGCCCTAGCTCTTCAACGGGCCCTCGCAGCTGTAGTCCGCGCTGCCCGCGCGCCCGTCGGACCAGATGTCCACCTCGCCGAACGAGCAGTTCATGTCGGTGAGGTTGTTGTCACCGGCCTTGGCGCGGTCGAGCAGGAAGTAGTCCACCGTCTCCGACATGTCCTTGAAGACGGTGTCGGGGTTGTCGGCCGCGGTGAGGTTCGCGGTGATCCTGCCCATGCAGGTGTACCGCGGACGCTCGGGCGCTCCGTTCGAGCGGCAGTCGGGGGTGATGCCCGTCGTCGCCGCGACGGAGGCGCGGACCTGGGCGGCGGTCGTGTCGCGGAGCTCGCCGACCGGCACGTACTTCGTGTCGGGTACGAAAAGGTCGTCGACCTGCGCGATCTGCTTGTCGAGGAAGGCGTCGTACTGGCTCTGCAGTCCGCGGTCCTTGCCGAGCCGGTCGCGCCAGCCGTCGAAGCGCGCCGGATCGTCGGCCCGCAGGTACCGGTACATCTCCTTGATCAGGGCGGGCCGTTCGGTCCACAGGAACTCGAAGAACGTGCCTGCGTAGTCGTAGAACCGGAAACCGTCCCCGTCGTACGTGGCGTGCAGCAACTGCTGCACGGTCATCCGCGGGCCGCCGTTCGCCGTGTCGTCGATGACGCCCTGGACCAGTGACTTGCGGACCTTGATGCCGTCGTCACGGGTGGCGCCGTCGAAGAACTCCGCGGTTCCCTCGTCCATCGCGGTCGTCCGGTCGCCCTGGTACCACGGGCCCTCTCCGAAGAATCCGGGCACCGCCCAGCGGCCGTTGAGGTAGTGCGTGTACTCGTGCCGGAAGAGCTCCTCCAGCGTCAGCGAGGAGTCCTGCGGGACTCGCCGCTGATAGGTGTAGAAGGTCGCGCCGCGCTCGATGTAGACGCCGCCGTTGTTCGTGTCCATCCCGGTGAGCAGCGGATGATAGTTCTCGTAGTCGGCGCGCGAGGCGTAAAGGACCGTCGTCAGCGTGGTGTTGGGGTCGCCGGCGAGCGGCTTCTCGCTTCCGACGACCCGGTGGAACTGCGCCTTCACCTGCTTGCTCGCGTAGTAGAGCTGGTCGACGGTCTTCCGGTCCAGCGCCGTGCGGACCTTCATGCCGCCGTTGTCGTACGCGTACGTCTGCGGGAAGAGGCGGCGCTCGATGTCCGCCTTGCACACCTTGTACGGCGCGCACGCGTCGTACTCGTTCAGCCAGAGGGCGACCTTCGCCCAAGGGGCGCTGCCCTCGCCGAAGTTGCGGGCCGTGACGGCGACCAGGCCGCCGAGTCCGGGGACGATCTCGCCGGTGAGCCCGTCGATCTGGCCGAACCTGCCGTACTCGCTCAGCGCGTCCCGCACCACCCAGGCGTTGCTCGTGCCCTTGAGGTGCGTGTACCCGCCGAAGGCCTTGAAAGCGGCACGATAGGAGGGGTCGGCCTTCACCGCGGCGTGAAAGGCGGCGTCCTTGTTGCCGGGGTACACGCCGAGGTAGCTCAGCGAGAGCGCGGCGAGCGCGGACCCGGCCCAGGCGGTGTCCTTCGCCGTGTCGGGGTGGGCGGCGTCCATGGTGGTCAGCACGCGTTGGATCAGGGGCAGTTGGTGCTGGCGCAAGCCCGGCGCGCTGGCCGCGTAGAGCGCCTCGCGCAGCGATTCGGCATTGGTGCGGGTCACGTCGAAGGTGCGGGGCGCCGAGCCGAACGCGGCGACGGCGCGACGCATGGCGTCCACGGTCGGCGCGTCGGTGACGTCGATCTCGTCGTGCGAGAAGTCCTGGTAGGCGACGGCGTGCAGATAGGTGAGCAACTCCAGGAGGTTGCTGCCGTTCTTGCCGTCGTGGGCGGCCGCGAGGTGGCTGACGCGGCCGGAGACGGCCTGGACGTGCGCGTCCGACATCACGGGGGCGAGCCGCGCGTCCCACGTCCAGACGAGGGTGCGCAGACAGCCGTCGGCGGTGACGGCCGGGTCCGCGAGAAAATCGGCAAACCGCTCGGGCGACAGCCCGGTGACGCCGTCGAGGGTGCAGGGCGCGACCTCGGCCGCGGCCCTGACCTGCCCCTTCGGCTTCGGCGTACGAGCGCCGGGGATACGGCCGTCCTTGAGGCCGCCGGGGGCGGGGATGGTGTACGCGCCCGGCTTTGGAGCCTTCGCTCTGCGGTCGACCACGTCCAGGGGGTTGGGCTCGGAGGGTGCGGTGGACGCGGTAGGTGCGGTGGTGCGGGGCTTCGCCGCCGCGGTGGACGGCGGGTCGGCCGCGTGCCCGTACTGGGCGGCGGAGACGCAGAGGGTCGCCGCTATCGCGCCGGCGAGCACGGATCTGCGCAGGGTTGGTAGACGTAGCTGGGACACCGGGGGCTCCTGTGTGGGAGGTGGGGGAAAGGGTGATGCCGCGTGCTGATGCCACGCTCAACAGGCTTGCTGCGGACGGCGGTTGAGGCCACCGCCGCGCCATGTGATGCGTAACGTAGTAATGTGAAATTGCACTGACAACCCCTCAGGACCCATCAACTGTCCCGAGCCCCCGGACTCAGAGGCGTCGCACCGGTTCCGCTTCCGGCTCGCGCAGGGTGCGGAGAAGCAGCCAGCCGAGGGCGGGCAGAGCGATCAGCGGGGCGAGGGCGACCCGCAGCGACGCGGCGTCCGCGACGGCTCCGATCAGCGGGCTCGCGAGGCCGCCGATACTCACGGTCAGCCCGAGC
Organism: Streptomyces sp. NPDC029674; assembly: GCF_044903205.1. Lineage (NCBI taxonomy): Bacteria > Bacillati > Actinomycetota > Actinomycetes > Kitasatosporales > Streptomycetaceae > Streptomyces > Streptomyces sp. NPDC029674. Next base: position 225,766 of record NZ_JBJDPY010000008.1, on the reverse strand, counting down.
GTGACGCCGCTCGCGGTGCCCATGCGGCGCGGCAGATAGTCCTGCCCGAGGGTGATGTGCAGGGAGAACGGCACGTACAGACCGGCTGAGGCGAGCGCGACGAAGACGTACAGCGGTGGCCCGGAGGCGAGGACGACACCCGCGACCGCGAGGACCGTCGCGGCGTACGACCACCGGACGACCGGGATACGTCCGTACCGCGCGGCGAGCCATCCGCCCGCGAGGGTGCCGGCCGCACCACCGAGGTAGAGCACGAACAGGGCGACGGTTCCGGCGGCTTGGCCTCCTCCGGTGCGCTCCCGGACGTACAACGCGATGAAGGTACTCAGCCCGGTGAAGACGATCGAGCGGCAGACGATGGCGCCGGACAGCTTGATGAAGGACGGCCAGTCGTCTTCGGGGGCCCTGGTCTCCCCCGAGGGGGTGGGCCCGCCCGAGGCGGTGGCCTCCTCCGAGGCGGTGACCTTCCCCGAGGCGGTGGCCTCCCCCGAGACGGTGGCCTCCCCCGGGGCGGTGGTCTCCTCCGAGGCGGTGGTCTTCCCCGAGACGGCGGCCTCCCTCGCCCTGAGGCTCCGCAGCGCGGCCACGCACAGCACGGTCCCCCCGAGCGCGGGAACGACCAGAAGCGGGGAGGCGCGCAGGCCGCCCGTCGCGACGACGGCGGCGACCAGCAGGGGCGCGGCCGCGAAGCCGATGTTGCCGCCGAGCGAGAACCAGCTCATGGCGGTGTGGCTGCCCCGGCTCGCCTGCCGCGCCACACGCGCGGCCTCCGGATGGTACGCGGCGACGCCGATCCCGGACACGGCGACGGCCAGCAGCGTCAGCGGATAGTTTCCGCCGACCCCGGCCAGGGCGACCCCGACCCCGGCCACCAGCGTGCTGACCGGCAGCAGCCACGGCATCGCCCACTTGTCGGTGAGCGCGCCGAACAGCGGCTGCACCACGGAGGAGAGCAGCGAGGCGGCGAGCACGATGCCGGACGCGGCGGCGTAGGTATACGCACGCTCGGCGACGAAGAACGGCACGAGGGCGGCGACGGCTCCCTGATAGACGTCCACGCAGGCGTGGCCGAGGGAGAGGAGGGGGAGGGGGCGGGGGCGGCGGGAGCGGGGGCGAAGGCGGCGGGAGCCGCTGGAGGGTTGGGGCGCCGTTTCGTGTGGCGCGCGCAGCGGTGGGGGTGGGGGCTGGTTCATCGGGGGCGAGGCGGAGGGCGAGGGCGGGGCCGAGGGCGAGGCGGAGGGCGAGGGCGGATTCGTCGACACCGCCTCATCCTCGCCACGCGTCCCCCTGGCCCGCTTCCGATAAAGTGCCAACCTGTGCCGAACATCCGCCACGCCTCTCCGCAGGCCGACGATCGCTCGGGGGACGCCTCGGCGGACATCCGCCACGCTTCTCCGGACATCCGCCACACCCCCGAAGCACCCACCGCCGCACGGGAACTGGCCCCCGGAGAACGCATCGACGCACACCGGCACGACGACCACCAGATCGTCTACGCGGGCTCCGGCGTCGTGGCCGTCACCACCGACGCGGGTACCTGGTTCGCGCCGGGCACCCGAGCGATCTGGGTCCCCGCGGGATGCGTGCACGCGCACCGCGCCCACGGCCACCTCGCCCTGCACCTGCTCGGCCTGCCCGCCGGCACGAACCCGCTGGGCCTCGACGCCCCGACCGTCCTCGCCGTCAGCCCGCTCCTGCGCGAGCTGATCCTCGCCTGCACCCGCACCCCGGACGACGAGTCCCCGGAGCGCCGCCGGCTGCGCGCCGTACTCCTCGACCAGTTGCGCGCGTCACCGCAGCAGCCCGTGCAGCTGCCCGCCCCGACGGATCCCCGCCTCACGGCCGTCTGCGATCTCCTGCACACAGACCCCGCCGACCCGCGCGGCCTGGCCGAGCTGTCAGCCGCGGCAGGGGCGGGCGAGCGCACCCTGAGCAGGCTCTTCCGCCGCGAGTTGGGCATGACGTTTCCGCAGTGGCGCACCCAACTGCGCCTCTACCACGCGCTGCGCATGCTGGCCGACGGCATGCCGGTCACCACGGTCGCGCACCGCTGCGGATGGTCGTCCACCAGCGCGTTTATCGACGTGTTCCGCCGCGCGTACGGATACACGCCCGGCACGCACCACCGCCGCGACTGAACTCTCACCCTCCCCGCCCGGACGGACCGGTAATCAACTCAACTCCCTTGTACACACCGCCTCTTGGCAGCACGAGTACCATGTGAAATATTACTGCCGTGCTCACGAGACACCCGTCCGGACGGCCGGACCTCATCATCGTGGGGGCGGGCGTCGTCGGCGCCGCGTGCGCCTACTACGCCACCCGTTCCGGACTCGACGTCACCGTCATCGACCGCGGCCCCGTCGCGGGCGGCACCACCGGCGCGGGCGAGGGCAACCTCCTCGTATCGGACAAGGAGCCCGGCCCAGAACTCGAACTGGCTTTGCTCTCCGCTCAGTTGTGGCGAGAGCTCGCCGCCGAACTCCCCGCGCGCATCGAGTACGAGACGAAGGGCGGCCTGGTCGTCGCCTCGACCGAGCCGGGGCTCGCCGCGCTGCGGGACTTCGCGGCGACGCAGACGCGGGCGGGCGTCACGGCGACCGAGGTCCCGGCCGACCGCCTCACCGACTTCGAACCACACCTGGCGCCGGGCCTCGCGGGCGGTTTCCACTACCCGCAGGACGCCCAGGTGCAACCCGCCCTCGCCACCGCGCACCTACTGCGAGCGGCAGCCGACGCCGGACGCCTGACCCTGCGGCTCGGCGAGGAGGTCACCGCGGTTCTGACCGGCACGAAGGGCGAGGTGCGGGGCGTACGGACGCAGCGGGGCGAGGTGCGGGCACCCCATGTGCTCAACGCCGGCGGCACGTGGGGCGGTGAACTCGCGCGCCTGGCGGGCGTGGAGTTGCCGGTGCTCCCTCGCCGCGGCTTCGTCCTCGTCACGGAGCCGCTGCCGCGAGTGGTGCGCCACAAGGTGTACTCCGCGGAGTACGTCGCCGACGTCGCCAGCGGCTCGGCGGCGCTGCAGACGTCGGCCGTGGTGGAGGGCACTCCGGCGGGACCGGTCCTCATCGGGGCGAGCCGCGAGCGGGTGGGCTTCGACCGGACCCTGTCGGTGGAGGTCCTGCGGCGGCTCGCGGCCCAGGCGGTCGCCCTGTTCCCCGCCCTCGCGGCGGTGCGGGCGATCCGCACGTACGCGGGGTTCCGCCCCTACCTCCCCGACCACCTCCCGGCGATCGGCCCGGACCCGCGCGTCCCCGGCCTGCTGCACGCCTGCGGCCACGAGGGCGCGGGCATCGGCCTGGCACCGGCGACGGGGGCGCTGATCGCGGCGATGCTGTCGGGCGCCGAACTCCCCCTGGACGTGGCACCGTTCACCCCGTCCCGCTTCGCACGGGAGGGGCCATGAGACAGGACTCCGCGCGGGGAGCCGGCACGCGGCAGGAAACAGAGCGATGAGCCCGCGCGGATCTCACACCACACCGCGCACCACCACTACGCACGCACCATTACCCGCCCACCCACCCACGGCACGGCCGCCAAGAGGAGCCGCCCTCATGCCACATGACGACGAGCGGACCCCCGCCGACCTCGTCGGGGTCCCCGGAACCGCCTTCACGATCACCTTCGACGGACAGCAACTCGACGCGCTGCCGGGTCAGTCCGTCGCCGCGGCACTCTGGTCCGCAGGGATCCTCTCCTGGCGGACCACCCGGGTCGACGGCCGCCCGCGCGGGGCGTTCTGCGGCATCGGCCAGTGTTACGACTGCCTCGCGACCGTCAACGGCCGGCCCAACAGGCGGGCGTGCCTGGTCACCGCCCGCCCCGGCGACACGGTCACCACCCAGGAAGGGAACGGTCATGCCGGGCTCGACATCTGAGACGACCGCGGCACGAAAGGGGCCGTTGGAGCCGGACGGGCTGCCGCTGTACGACCTCGCGGTGCTCGGCGCCGGACCCGCGGGCCTCGCAGGCGCGGTGACGGCAGCGGAACTCGGCCTGTCCGTAGCTCTGTTGGACTCGGCGGGCCGGCCGGGAGGCCAGTTCTACCGTCACCCCGCCCCAGCCATGCGCGCCGCCCGCCCCCAAGCCCTGCACCACGACTGGCCCACGTTCACCGACCTGCGCGACCGGCTCGCGGCGAGCGACGCCACCCGCCTCTTCGGCCATCACGTCTGGACGGTCACGCGCGAGGCGGAGGACCACTGGACCGTCCACGCCGTCACGGGCGAAGACGGCACGGGCGAGGAGGGCACGGGCGACGAGGGCACGGGCGACGAGAACTGCACAGAGGGCCGGAACGGCGAACACGGCACCGGATGCGCGCCCGGCGAGGAGCAGCGCCCCATGACCGTCCGCTCCCGCGCGCTCCTCCTCGCCACCGGCTCGTACGAACGCCACCTCCCCTTCCCCGGCTGGACCCTGCCCGGCGTGGTGGGCGCCGGCGGCGCACAGGCCATGCTCAAGTCGGGCCTGGCCCTGCCCGGGCGGCGCGTGGTCGTCGCGGGCAGCGGCCCCCTCCTGCTCGCGGTGGCCGCGTCGCTCACCGCGGCGGGAGCGGAGGTCCCCGAGCTGATCGAGGCCTCCGGGTACCTCCGCTACGCCCGCCACCCGGCCGTACTCGCCACTCAGCCGCACAAACTGGCGGAGGCGGCGCTCCACGGCGCGAGCCTGCTGCGCCACAAGGTGCGCGTCCGCACCCGCCACGCGGTGACGGAGGCGCACGGCACCGACCGGGTGGAGGCGGTGACGGTCTCCCGCCTCGACCGCGACTGGCGCCCGGTACCGGGCACGGGCCGCCGCATCGCCTGCGACGCCCTGGCCGTCGGCCACGGGCTGATCCCACAGACGGACCTGGCGACCACCCTGGGCTGCATGACCCGCCGCACGGCCGACGGCACGCACGCCCTGGCCCTGAGCCCGCTGCAGGAGACGTCACTGCGTGGCCTGTGGGCGGCAGGCGAGACATCAGGAATTGGCGGCGCCCAAAAAGCCATACGGGAGGGCGAGTTGGCCGCCCTCACCATCACGGCCCGGCTGACCGGACGACGCCCCGCTCCACTTTCACACCTACGCGCCCTGCGCCGCCGCCGAGACCGTATGAACGCCTTCGCCGACGTCATGGCCACGGCACACGCCCCGGGCCCCGGCTGGACGCGGTGGCTCTCCGACGACACGGACGTATGCCGCTGCGAGGAGGTCACCGCGGGCCGCATCCGCGAGGCCGTCACGGACTACGGCGCCCAGGACGCACGCACCGTGAAACTCCTGACCCGGGCGGGCATGGGCTGGTGCCAGGGCCGCACATGCGCCTGGTCCACCACCTGCCTCACGAACTCCCCACCCTCCCCCACACCCACACCCACCTCCACACCCCCCGACCGCCGCCCGCTGGCGACACCCGTGCAGCTCGGCGCCCTCGCGGCCCTCCCAGAGCAGCCCCTCCCAGAAACACCGCCCTCAGAAACATCACCCCCCTCCGACTGACCCCCACCCCGCACCCCGCTCTACCCCACCCCACCCGACAGAAGGGCAGCCGTCATGACCGCCACCACCTGGACCGCCGACCGCCCCTGGCGCGGCATCATGGTCGCCACCGCGCTCCCCCTGCGCGAGGACCTCTCCATCGACTACGACGCGTACGCCGAGCACGTCAGCCACCTCATCGGCAACGGCTGCGACGGCGTCGTCCCCAACGGCTCCCTCGGCGAGTACCAGACCCTCACCGACGACGAGCGCGCCCGCGTCGTCCGTACCGCCGTCGAGGCCTCGGGCGACGGGGCCCGCGTGATGCCGGGCGTCGCCGCCTACGGAAGCGCGGAGTCCCGCCGCTGGGCCGACCGGGCCGCGGAGGCGGGCTGCGGCTCCGTGCTCCTCCTGCCGCCGAACACTTACCGCGCAGACGAACAGGCCGTACGCGCCCACTACGCCGAGGTCGCCGCGGCGGGCCTGCCCGTGGTCGCGTACAACAACCCGTTCGACACCAGGGTCGACCTGACCCCGGACCTGCTGGCAGCGCTGCACGGCGAGGGCACCGTCGTGGCGGTGAAGGAGTTCACCGGGGACGTGCGCAGGGCGTACGAGATCGCTGAGGTCGCCCCGGACCTTGACCTGTTGATCGGCGCCGACGACGTACTGCTCGAACTCGCCCTCGCGGGCGCGGTCGGCTGGATCGCCGGCTACCCGAATGCCTTCCCCGCCACCTGCGTGGAGCTCTACGACGCCGCCTGCGCCGGGGACCTGCAGACAGCGCTGCCCCTCTACCGTTCGCTGCACCCGCTCCTGCGCCAGGACTCCAAGACGGAGTTCGTGCAGGCCATCAAGTTGTCGATGGACATCGTGGGCCGCCGGGGCGGCCCGACCCGCCCGCCGCGCTCACCGCTGTCCGGCCCGACGGAGGCGCTGGTGCGTTCGGCCACGGAGAAGGCGATGGCAGCAGGCCACCGCTGACCCCTCCCCCGACCGACCGACCGGACCGAACCGAACCGGACCGGACCGGACCGGACCGGACCGGACCGGACCGGACCGGACCGGACCCGATGGAAGGAACCCATGCGCACCCGTCACGTCTTCCACGCCGTCGACTCGCACACCGAAGGCATGCCCACGCGCGTGATCACCGGCGGCGTCGGAGTACTCCCCGGCGTCACCATGGCCGACCGCAGGCTGCACTTCATCGAACATCTGGACCACCTCCGCACCCTCCTGATGTACGAGCCGCGCGGTCACTCCGCGATGAGCGGCGCGATCCTCCAGCCCCCGACCCGCCCGGACGCCGACTACGGAGTCCTCTACGTCGAGGTGTCCGGGCTCCTCCCCATGTGCGGCCACGGCACGATAGGCGTGGCCACCGTTCTGGTCGAGACCGGCATGGTCCAAGTCACCGAGCCGGTCACGACGGTGCGCCTCGACACCCCGGCGGGCCTCGTCTCCGTAGACGTACGCGTGAGCGACGGCGCGGCCACGTCGGCGACGCTCACCAACGTCCCCGCGTTCTGCGTCGGCCTGGACCGCAAGGTCGAGGTGCCGGGCCACGGCACGGTGACGTACGACATGGCCTACGGCGGCAACTTCTACGCCTTCGTCCACCTCGACGCGCTGGGGCTCCCGTTCGACCGCGCACGCAAGGACGACCTGCTGGCGGCGGGCCTCGCCGTCATGGAAGCGATCAACGCGTCGCCGGACCGCCCGACGCACCCCGAGCAGCCGGAGATCGCCGGGGTCAAGCACGTCTATCTGGCCGCGCCGGGCTCGGACGCCCACCGTTCGCGGCATGCGATGGCCATCCATCCCGGCTGGTTCGACCGCTCGCCGTGCGGGACGGGCACGTCCGCGCGCATGGCCCAGCTGCACGCCCGCGGCGAACTACCGCTGGACCGCGACTTCGTCAACGAGTCCTTCATCGGCACGGAGTTCACCGGCCGGCTGGTGGCGGAGACGGAGGTGGCGGGCCTGCCCGCGGTCGTCCCCCGGATCACCGGGCGGGCCTGGATCACGGGCACCGCCCAGTACTTCCTGGACCCGGACGACCCTTTCCCCGCAGGCTTCCTGCTCTGATACCTACGGGCTCCCCACTACGAGCCCCGCACGCACCCTGCGGCCCCACTCCACCTCCCCGGCCCCCAACTGGCAACGTGACATTGTACTTTGGTGATCCGCGCGGGCGCGGGGACCACCGGAGGGGACACCATGGGGCACCTGAAGCAGAAGAACCTCATCACCACCAGGGAGCGGCTGCGCGACCAGGTCGGCCACGCCCTGCGCGCCGCCCTGATCTCCGGCGAACTGCGCCCCGGCGAGATCTACTCCGCGCCCGGCCTCGCCGAGGACTTCGGCATCTCGGCCACGCCGGTGCGTGAGGCGATGCTCGACCTGGCGAGGGAGGGCCTGGTCGAGCCGGTCCGCAACAAGGGTTTCCGGGTCACCGAGGTCAATGAGCGCGACCTCGACCAGTACACGGAGATCCGCGGCCTGATCGAGGTGCCCATGATCGGCCGGATCACCCGCACCGCGGCCCGCGAGGATCTGGAGGTGCTGCGCCCGGTCGCGGAGGAGATCGTCCGCGCCGCCCGCAACCACGACCTGATCGCCTACCTGGAGGCCGACCGCCGCTTCCACCTCTCGCTCCTCGCCCTCTCGGGCAACGACCGGCTGGTCGAGACGGTCGGCGACCTCCGCAAGCGCTCCCGCCTCTACGGCCTGACGACCCTGGCCGAACGCGACCAGCTGACCCCCTCGGCCGAGGAGCACATCGAACTCCTCGACCTGATGCTCTCGGGCGACGCCGAGGCCGCGGAACAATGCATGGCGCGGCACCTCGGTCACGTACGGTCACTGTGGGCGGAGAGCGACGCCATGACGCCGACCCCGGAACCGACCTCCGGCCGCTGAACGCAGAAGAACCCCAGGACAGAAATCCTGGGGTTCTCGCTTGCTCACTTGCACTTGCTACTTGTGCTACTTGTGTCCGAGGGGGGACTTGAACCCCCACGCCCGATAAAGGGCACTAGCACCTCAAGCTAGCGCGTCTGCCATTCCGCCACCCGGACCAGGTGTCTGCCGCCCTGGGGTGTTCCCCGCGGCGACATGGACAACAATACCAAGGTTTCGGAGTGCCTTTCACCTGCGTATCCGCCCACCCAGGGCCTCACCAGGAGTGACGGGGCGCTTACCGCCCCTGGCGTCCCCGTCCCCTGGGAACCGCCCGGACCAGCAGCTCCGGAGGGCCCTCCTACCGGGCGGTAGGAGGGCCCTCCGTGCCGTCGGGCGGTCAGTCGCCGCAGCGGCCGGTCCGCAGCGAGTGCAGGTGCTCGCTGGACTTGCGGGCGAAGGCGTAGGACTCCGCGGGGTTGTCGTGCTCGGTCTGCCAGTGGTGGTAGCGCTTGCCGTGGTGGGTGCGCGCGGTCACCTTGGACAGGAACTTCTTGTAGTCGATGTCGCCGTCGCCGACGTCCGTCATGCGGTAGCCGTCGCGCGTGGTCTCGTCGCGGATGCCGTCCTTGACGTGGAACAACGGGTAGCGGTGGGGCTGCTTGAGTACGTAGTCGAGCGGGTTGAAGGGGGCGGGGGTGCCGTCGAGCCGCTTGCCGAACCGGAACTGGGCGCTGTAGGCCCAGTAGATGTCCATCTCCAGGTACACGAAGTCGGGGTCGGTCTCGGCGAGCAGCACGTCGTAGAGCCGGACCTTCGGCTTGTCGGTGGCGAAGGAGAACTCCTCGGCGTGGTTGTGCTGGTAGAACTTCATGCCGCGCTTGCGGGCCGCTTCGCCGTACGTGTTGAAGTCCTCCGCCGCACGCTTCCAGGCGTCGACGGTGGTGCCGTAGCGGAAGGGCCCCGACGCGGTGCCGATGTGCTTCAGGCCGAGTGCCTCGGCGTCGTCGAGGACCTTGGTGAGGTTCTGCGCGAACGTGTACGCGTTGGGGTTGTTGTCGGCGTAGTAGCCGACGTGCGAGCCGATGGGGTGCAGGCCGTGGTCGCGCGCCAGCGCCTTGAGCTGGGCGAGGGTGATGGCGCCCGCCGAGCCCTGGGTGTAGCCGGCGAATTCGATCTCGTCGTAGCCGTACTTCTCCAACTCGGCGAAGACGGGCGCGAATCCGAGAGTGGAGACCTTGTCGCGGAGGCTGTAGAGCTGGATGCCGAGCCGGCCGGGCGGCAGGACGGGACGCCCACGGCCCTTGCCGGAGGCGGCGGAGGCAGTCGGGGCGGCCGCGCCGACGAGGGCCGCGGCGGTCGCACCGGCGGCCACGCCGAGCACGCCGCGCCGGCTGAGTCTGCTGGCGAGTTCGGGATCGGTGGAGGACGGCTTGCGGATCATGCGATTCTCCTCGGCTGGCTCAGGGACGCGTCAGGGATGGGTTCGAAGAACGGGTCAGGGATCACTGAGGGTCGGGCCCTGATGGCAGGGCCCGAGCCGTCTGGTTCAGTGGAGATCAAAGAGATTCAGCGACGCGGGCAGGCGGCCGTCACCGCAGGCCCGCCAGGTCGAGCAGGAGCGATTTCACATCGGTGGCCGCGACGCGGCCGCTGACGGCGCGGGGGGTGGAGCACAGAATGAGCGGACTGTCGTCCTCGCTCGTGGGAAGGCGGCCATGGCTGCCGCGAATAGGTGAGGGGTCCAGGGGCACGACCGCCATGCGGTAGCGCATGCCGAGCTTCTTGCGGGCCAGCGCGCCCGCGGCCTTGACGCGGACGTACGGGTCCTCGGGGTCCATGAAGAGCTCGACCGGGTCGTAGCCGGGTTTGCGATGGATCTCGACGAGCTGCGCGAAGTCGGGCGCGCGAGCGTCGTCGAGCCAGTAGTAGTACGTGAACCAGGCTTCCGGGTCCGCGACGGCGACGAGCTCACCGGAGCGCGGGTGGTCCAGGTGGTGTGCCTTCTTGCCCTCGTCGTCGAGGAGCTGCTCGATTCCGGGCACGTCCTCGAGGGCGGCGCGCGTGGCGTCGAGGTCTTCCGGGCGGCGGACGTAGACGTGGGCGATCTGGTGGTCGGCGACGGCGAAGGCGCGGGACGCCATCGGGTCGAGGTACTCCATGCCGTCCTGGGTGTGCACCTCCAGCAGACCCGCGCGGCGGAGTACCCGGTTGATGTCGACGGGCCGGTTCACCCGGGTGATGCCGTACTCGGAGAGCGCGACGACGGTGCGCCCCTCCGCCCTCGCGTCGTCCAAGAGGGGGGCGAGGGTCGCGTCCAGGTCGGCGGCCGCCCGGAAGGAGCGCGGGTCGTCGGGGCCGAACCGCTGCAGGTCGTAGTCGAGGTGAGGGAGGTAGCACAGGGCCAGGTCGGGGTGGCGGGTGTCGATGACGTGCCGGGTGGCGTCCACGATCCAGCGGCTGGACACGATGTCCGCGCCGGGTCCCCAGAAGTGGAAGAGGGGGAAGGTGCCGAGTTTCTCGGTGAGTTCGTCGTGGAGGTCCGGGGGCCGGGTGTAGCAGTCGGGCTCTTTGCGGCCGTCGGCGTAGTAGACGGGTCGGGGGGTGATGGTGAAGTCGGTGTCGGCGCCCATGGCGTACCACCAGCAGATGTTGGCGACGGTGTAGCCGGGGTGCGCGCGGCGGGCGGCGTCCCACAGTTTGTCCCCGGAGACGAGGCCGTTGTGCTGCCGCCACAGGAGTACGTCGCCGAGTTCACGGAAGTACCAGCCGTTGCCGACGATGCCGTGTTCGGCGGGGGTGGTGCCGGTGAGGAAGGTGGACTGGGCGGCGCAGGTGACGGCGGGCAGGACGGTGCCGAGCGGCGCTCTGGAGCCGGACTGGCCGAGCGTTTTGAGGTGGGGCATGTGGTCGAGGAGACGCGGAGTGAGGCCGACGACGTCAAGAACCAGCAAGGGGGTCGGGGTCATGGCAGTTCCTTGAGGCCGAGGTCGGTCAGGAGGTCGCGGGCGAGGGCGAGTTCGGCGGCGATGCCCTCGGCGAGCTGGGGCCGGCCGCGCGGGCGCAGGTCGGGCGGGAGGGCCTGCCAGGTGTAGGTCTCGACCTCGAGGTGGCGGGTGAGGGGGACGGGTCCGCCGACGAGCCGGGTCAGGACGTCCTGGAGCACGGGGAGTGTGGAGGTGAGCGGCGCGGCGGGAGCGGCGTGCAGGGGGACGTGGAAGTGGGCGCGCCAGGGTGCCGTGTCCGGCAGGGCGTCGGCGGTGAGTGCTTCGCCGAGGTCGTCGGTGCCGCGCAGGCCGGCGTGGGTCAGGGTCCGGGTCTGGTGGAGGAAGCGGGGTTCGTCGAAGGCGGCGAGTGCCTCGCGTACGTCGGGAAGGTGGGGGTGTTCGGCATGGAGCGCGGCGGACAGCTGCGACTTGACGACGGGGATGTCCGCGGCGGCGAGAGCGTCGAGTGCGGCCCCGGGATCCTCGAAGGAGGTGGCGAGGTGGCAGGTGTCGACACAGACACCGATGCGGTCGTGGCCGACCGCGGTGAGCGGGGCGATGGCGTCGGCGGTGGTCTCGACGGTGCAGCCGGGTTCCGGTTCGAGGCCGACGCGGATGGATCGGCCGGTCAGTTCGGCGAGTGCGTCGAGGCGCTGGGCGAGCGCGGTGAGGGCGATGCGGGCGGCCTCGGCGCGGGCGGCGTCGAAGGGGGCGCGCCAGGCGAGCGGAAGGGTGGAGATGGTGCCTTCGGTGACGTCGTCGGGGAGCAGGGCGGCGAGCAGCCGGGCCAGCTCGGTGGTGTGGGAGAGGCGCTCCGGGTCAGTCCAGTCCGGCTTGTACACCCGGTACTTGACCTGTTCGGCGCCGAAGCCCTCATAGGGGAAGCCGTTGAGTGTGACGACTTCGAGGCCGCGCCGGTCGAGTTCGGTGCGCAGGCCGCGCAGTGCGGCGGGGTCGGTGACGAGGGCGTGGGCGGCGTCCTTGGCGAGCCAGAGACCGATGCCGATGCGGTCCCTGCCGAGCCGTTTGCGCACGGGCTCGCAGTGGTCGCGGAGCTGGGCGAGCACGCCGTCGAGGGTCTCGGCCGGGTGGACGTTCGTGCAGTAGGCGAGGTGGACGGTGGAGCCGTCGGGGTGCCGGAAGCGCATGGCTCACGCCCCGCCGCGCAGGATGGAGTTGCCCTCGTGGGTCGCCGCGTCAGGTTCCCGCACGTCGAGCCGGAGCCGGCCGCTGAGACCGTAGAAGGCCACGGGGTTGCGCCACAGCACGAGGTCGACGTCGTCCTCGCCGAACCCGCTCGCCAGCATGGCGTCGGCGACCTTGCGGGTCTTGAGGGGGTCGCTCTTTCCCCAGTCGGCGGCGGAGTTGATCAGCACCCGGTCGGGTCCGAAGTCACGCAGGATCGCCACCATGCGGTCCTCGTCCATCTTGGTGTCGGGATAGACGGAGAAGCCGAGCCAGCAGCCGCTGTCCTTGGCCTCCTTGACGGTGGTCTCGTTGAGGTGGTCGATCAGGACGCGGTCCAGGGGCAGGGCGGACTCGCGGACGGCATCGATCGTGCGGCGCAGCCCTGCGAGCTTGTCGCGGTGCGGGGTGTGTACGAGGGCGGGCAGCTCGTGGTCGGCGGCGAGCTGCAGCTGGGCGGCGAGCGCGGTGTCCTCGGCCGGCGTCATGGAGTCGTAGCCGATCTCCCCGACGGCGACGACGTTGTCCTTGACGAGATAGCGGGGCAGTTCGTCGAGGACGGGTGTGCAGCGGGGGTCGTTCGCCTCCTTGGGGTTGAGGGCGATCGTGCAGTGGTGGGCGATGCCGTACTGGGCGGCACGGAAGGGTTCCCAGCCGAGGAGGGAGTCGAAGTAGTCGAAGAAGGAGGCCGGCGAGGTGCGGGGCTGGCCGAGCCAGAAGGCGGGTTCCACGACTGCGCGGACACCGGCGGCGTACATCGCCTGATAGTCGTCGGTGGTGCGGGAGGTCATGTGGATGTGGGGATCGAAGATGCGCATCAGGACTCCTGCTCGTCGCCGGACGGAGGACCCACGAGGCCCGTGGGGGCCGGGGAAAGGTCGGGGGGCTCGGGGGGCTCTGGGGCGGTCAGACGCAGGGCGCGATGCAGGTCACCGGGGACGGTACGGCCGGCCGCGGTCCGCTCGCTCGCGTAGTCGCCGAGCATCCGGGCGAGTTCACCGTCCCCACGGGCGCGCCTCGAAAGGTCGGCGACGGCATCCAGCGGAACTCCGGTGAACAGGCACTTGAGGACGGCGTGGCGCCAGTCGTGCGGGGCGAGGTGCGTGGCGGCATAGGGGCCGACCGCCGCGGCGACGAGCCTCGTGTCGTTGGTGCGGAGGGCGTCCTCGACCAGGGGCAGGGCTTCGGGGCCGGGCACCAGGTGGGGCAGGGCCCGCAGGACGGCGCGGCGCTCGTCGGCGGTGCCCTGGGCGTAGACGCGGGCGACGGTGGCCGGGGTCGCGTTCGCCGCGTGCAGAAGCAGGATGCGGGCCGCCTCGGCGTACTCGGGGCCGCAGCGTCGTCCGGCTTCGGCGAACCGCAACTCCCACGTGGGAAGCGGGCCCTGCCGATCCCGCTCCGGTCGCTCTCCGTGGGCGGCGGCCTCGGCGGTGGCCTGGTCGAGCCAGGCGCGGGCGGCTCCGCCGAGTTCGGCTTCGAGGCGGGCTCGGAGGGCGGCGATCTCGGGGGCTTCGGTCACGAGGTACCTCCTTCGGCAGCCGCAGAGGCAGGGGCAGGTGCAGGGGCAGAGCCGGCGGTGGCGGTCACCGGGGCGGCGGCTGCGGCTGCGGCTCGGCGCAGGAAGTCGATGGAGCGGGCGGCGAGGTCGGGGCCCGCGTGGGAGTGGCGTGGGAGTTCGACGACGGTCAGCCCTTGGTAGCCGACGGCGGCCAGCGCTTCGAGGACGGGCGGGAAGTCGATCTCTCCGTCTCCGAAGGGCAGGTGTTCATGGACTCCACGGCGCATGTCCTCGATCTGGACGTGCCGCAGCCAGGGGGCGGCGGCGCGCACGCAGTCCGCGGGAGGGAGTGGTTCGAGGCACTGGCAGTGGCCGATGTCGAGGGTGAGACCGAGCAGCCCGGGTTCAGGGTCGTCGAGTGCGTGGCGCAGTCGGTGGAAGTCGGCGAGGGAGGAGAGGAGGTGGCCTGGTTCGGGTTCGACAGCGAGCGGGATGCCGGCGCCGGACGCGGCGTCGAGTACGGGACCGAGGGCGTCGGCGAGGCGCTGCCACGCGGTGTCGTCCGAGGTGCCCGCCGGGGTGATGCCGCTGAAGCAGTGCACGGCGTGGGCGCCCAGGTCGGCGGCGACCTGGACGGCGCGGATGAGCAGGCGGACACGGGCGGCCCGGCGTTCCGGGTCGGGGTCGAGGAGGGAGGGGCCGTGCTTGTGGCGCGGGTCCAGGACATAGCGGGCGCCCGTTTCGACGGTGGCGGTCAGACCGAGCCGGTCGAGCCTGCGGGCCACCTGTCGGGTGCGGGCGACAAGGTCGGGGGCGAGGGGGTCGAGGTGCATGTGGTCGAGGGTCAGGCCGACGCCCGCATAGTCGAGGTCGGCGAGGAGGCCGAGGGCGTCGTCGAGGCGGAGGTCGGTGAGGCCGTTGGTGCCGTAGCCGAAGCGGAGCCCGTCGGCCGGGTGGGGGTGCGGTGGGGGCGTGCCCGTCATGTGACGCTCACCTTCCGTGCGAACTTGCGGGCGGCGGGGGCGAGGGCCGCGGTCAGCAGGGCGGTGCCCGCGGCGCCGGCGCGGGCGGCGAGGGCGGCCTGCAACGGGATCATGGCGCGGATACCGCCGCCGACGGCCCGCTGGGTGAGGGGAGGTGACGGGTTGAGGGCGGCGTGGAAGAGGGGTTTGGCGGCGGTCCCGACGTAGGCGAGTGCGAGCGCGCCGCGGAGGGCTTGGCGGCCGGTACGGAGGGTTGCGCCGACGTCCCGACCGTCCGGGAGGCCTCCCCGCCCGAGACGGAACCCGCTCCGACCGGGACGAAGACCACTTCGCGCGCTCCGAGGACCGCAGCCACCCGCACGGTCACCTGGACCACTCCGACTGCCCCGGAAGGTGCCCCGCGCACCGCTCCGGTGGCCGTCCCCACCGTCCCCGCTGCCAGGCCCACCTCCACTGCCCGGGCCACCGCCCACCAGCCGTGCCAGCGCAGCCGTCGCCGCCAGTGCGGCCAAGGGGGCGGCCGAGGAGCCGCCTTGGGCCTCGCGGCGGGAGACCACGGTGACGGCGAGGGTGTGGGCGGCGAGGATTCCGGCGGAAGGGGCGGCGGCCTTGGCGCTCGGGCCGTGGCCGGCACCCGCGGTGGCGGTCGCGCCGAGGAGCAGGTCGAGGCCGCGTGCGGCGGCCATGGCGGCCGGTCCGGCGGGCGTGTGCTTCAGGTGGAGGTCGTAGGCCCACACCGTTCCGGCCAGGGCGCCCGCCGTCGCGAGGGACGGGCGGCCCACGCGGGAGGCGAGGGCCAGGCCCGTGACGGTGAGGGCGGTCGCGGCGGCGAGGGCCGCGGGTGGGGTGATGCGGCCGGACGGCAGGGGGCGATGGGGGCGTTCGACGGCGTCCTCGGTGCGGTCCGCCCAGTCGTTGAGGGCCATGCCGGCCTCGTACAGGCAGAGGGAGGAGCCGATGGCAAGGAGGGTGCGGTGGTTGGGGCGCAGGTTGGTGGCCGCTGCTCCGGCGAGGGCGTCGCCGGGGACGGTGAACAGGGCGGGCAGGCGGAGGAGTTCGGCCCAGGCGCGGGCGGCGGGATGTGCGGTACTCATGCGACCTCACCTACCGGCAGGGCGTCCCCGAAGGCCGAGCGATGGCATGCCGCCGCCGCAAGGCCCGCACCCCCCTGCCCCTCAGGCCCCCTAAGTCCCTTACGCCTCCTAGAACCCTCACGACTCTCACACAACACACGCCCCTCCCGTCCCCCACGTCCCTCACACCCGCCGCTCACCGGCCCCCCTCCCCCAACCACTCCGCGAAGTCCAGGAGGGACGCGAACTGGTCGCCCAGGGCGGCGGGGGCGCCGGGGTCCGGGTCCTTGAAGTAGAAGGCGAGGGCGGGGAGGGGGCCGGAAAGGCCTTGCGCGTGGGCGCGGGAGGTGAGGCGGGCAAGGTCGAGGATCAAGGGGGCGGCGAGAGCCGAGTCGCAGCCCTGCCAGGTGGTCTGGAGGACCATGCGGGTGCCGAGGAAGCCGTCGAAGGCGATGTGGTCCCAGGCCGTCTTCCAGTCGCCGAGGGAGGGCACGTCGTCTATGTGGACCTCGCCTTCGGGGGCGGTGCCCAGTGTGTCGGCCAGGACGCGTTCCTTGCCCGCGTTCTTCGCGGCGGCGGCCGCCGGGTCGGCCAGGGCGGCGCCGTCGCCGCCGCCCAGGAGGTTCGTGCCGGACCAGGCGCGCACGGCGAGGGCCCGTTGCGCGAACATCGGGCCGAGCACGGAGCGGAGCAGGGTCTGGCCGGTCTTGCCGTCACGGCCGGCATAGGGGAGGCCGGAGGTGCGTGCCGCCTCGGTGAGGCGGGGGTGGTCAAGGCCCGTGGAGGGGGTGAAGTTGACGTAGGGGCAGCCGGCACGGAGGGCGGCTGCGGCGTAGAGGGAGCTGGCGGGCAGTCGTTCGTCGCCGTCCGCGGGGCGCGGTTCGGTGGAGGCGACGTTCACCACCACCGCGCGGGCCAGTCCGCGGCGGCGTACGAAGTCGCGGAGGTCGGCGGTGAAGGCGTCGATGAGTTCCTCGTCGCTGCGGGTGTCGCCGGGCTGGGGGCCGCCGGGGCGTATCTCGGCGTCGGCGGCGGCGAGTTCGGCGCGTACCGCCGAGGGGAGGCCGTGCGGCAGGACGCCGCCCGCGGCGAGTTCCTCGGCGCGTTTGGGCAGGGGGCAGCTCGTGGTGTCGTGGCCGCCGAAGACGAGGGAGGACAACGTTGGCAGGCCGTGGTCCAGGAAGGGCGGGGTCTCGGTCACCATGCCGGTGGGCGCGTGCAGTCCGGCGGCCACCGCCGCGCAGCCCGCGACGGCCGTGGTCGCGACCGAGCCGCGTGCGCCGATCAGCCATACACCGACGGGCCCGACGGGTCCGGCGGGCGATGTCCCGAGGGGGGAAGTAGAGGGCGCAGATGTAGAGGTCGCGGATGTGGACACGGCTGCCTCCTGCCATGGCTCTGGAGCTCGGGACACGACCCGGGGGCCCTATATGGGTCACCGGGTTCGACGAACGGAGTGCGGTGCAAGACGGCGGGCGGAGGTCCGGCGTCCTCCGCCCGCCGTCGTCTAGCGGCGGGCCGGCAGGTCCTTCACCCGGATGTTCCGGAAGGAGACCTCGTCGGCGTCGCCGTGGTTCTGGATGCCGATGTGGCCTTGGCGCAGGCTTCGCGCCGGATCGGTGTTGGTGAAGTCGTTGATCTTGACTCCGTTGAGGTAGACGCGAAGGCGTTCGCCCTCGACGCGGATCTCGTAGGTGTTCCACTCCCCCGGCGGGTTCAGCGCCTTGTCGCGCCTCTTCAGGTCGGCGGACCGGAAGCCGTAGACGGAGCCCGTGGTCTTCGCGGGGACGTCCGTGGCGTCGATCTGGATCTCGTAGCCGTTGTTCACGGCGGACCAGGGGTCGTCGGAGCGCGGGAAGCCGACGAAGATGCCGGAGTTGTCGTCGCCGCGCATGCGCCAGTCGAGCTTGAGGGAGTACGAGCCGAGTTCGCGCCGGTCGTACCAGAGCATGCCCATGCCACCGACGGTGGTGAGCGTTCCGTCGTCCTCGTCCAGCGCGAGCGAACCCGGGCCGGCCTGTTTCCAGCCCGTCAGCGAGTCCGCCGTTCCGTCGAAGAGCGGGGTGTAGCCCTTCTCGGGCCGGCAGTCGGCCTGGACCGCGCCGACGGCCCAGCGGATGCCGCCCAGCAGGTGCTTGCGGAAGGCCGGTTCGGCGTAGGACTCCTTGGTGTGGCCGCCGCCGGTGTAGAAGGAGCGGCCGCCCTGGTAGTCGCTCTGGCACCAGGCGATGGGGTGGTCGCCCGCCATCGTGCCGCCCGTGTACGACGTCTCGTCGAGGGTGGCGAGGACGCGGGCCTTGTCCCGGGGATTGGCGCGGTAGTTGTACCACTCGTCGGTGCGGTCCCAGGCTCCGGTGCCCAGGTGGGAGGTGGCCGGGTGGGCGTGGTCCTCGGCGTGGACCTTCGCGGGCTGGATCGCGGGGTGGGACTGGAAGTAGGCGCCCGCGAGCCCGCCGTAGAAGGGCCAGTCGTACTCGGTGTCGGCCGCGGCGTGCACGCCGACGTAGGCGCCGCCGTCGCGGATGTACCGCTCGAAAACCCCTTGTTGTTCGGTGTTCAGGACGTCCCCGGTGGTCGACATCCAGATCACGGCGCCGTACTTGGCCAGGTTGGCGGCGGTGAAGGAGGCCGCGTCCTCGGTGGCGTCGACGGCGAAGCCGTTGGCGGCGCCGAGTTCCTTGACGGTCGCGATGCCGGTGGGGATGGAGTCGTGCCGGAAGCCCGCGGTCTTGGAGAAGACCAGGACCCGTTCGCCCGCGCGGTCCGGGCCGGGTTTGGAGGCCGCGGGGCCCGAGACGCACCCGATGAGCAGTGCGGCGGCCGCGGTCGCGGTCATGAGCCGTGCGCGTCTGCGCATGGTGCTCGCCCCTTCCTCAGCCGGAGCTGGTGCTGGTGGTGAAGGTGAAGTCGTCGAGGTCGTAGAGCGCCCCCGAGCCCTTGCCCTTGAAGACCAGGAAGAGCGTCGTGGTCTTCGTCGGCGGCTTGCTGATCGCCGTGCTGACGTCGGCGTACTTCTCCCAGCCACCGGTCGGTGTCACCTTCGCGACGCCGAGCAGCCTGCCGCCGGCCGATCCGCTGCGCACCTCCAGGGTGCCGCCGGAGCCGGCCGATGCGACCCGCGCCGTGAGCTTGGTGGCGTTGCCGAGGATGTAGGGCTTGAAGGAGACCCAGTCGCCGTTGTGGATGTCGCCGACGGTCTTGCCGCCGTGCGCCGGGGTGTGGTTGACGACGGAGACGCCCTTGGCGTCGTTGTAGTGCTCGCCCTGGCGGTGCTTGGGCTGGACGACGTTCTGGTCGTGGGTGGTCAGCGCGGGCTGGCCGTTCGCGCCCTTGTCGGTGTATTCGGCGTCGAAGACCCCGAAGATGTTGGCGTTCGGGTCGTGCTCGCCGTCCGCGGAGGTCTGGATGGTGCCGGAGCAGCCGTTGGCCGAGGTGACCGGGTGGCCGTGGCTGTCGTGGCCGAGGATGTGGGTGACCTTGACCTTGGTGCAGTCGACGGGCCCGTCCTCGGGGTCGGTGACCTTCACCTT
This sequence comes from Streptomyces sp. NPDC029674, assembly GCF_044903205.1. Taxonomy (NCBI): domain Bacteria; kingdom Bacillati; phylum Actinomycetota; class Actinomycetes; order Kitasatosporales; family Streptomycetaceae; genus Streptomyces; species Streptomyces sp. NPDC029674. Next base: position 206,140 of record NZ_JBJDPY010000008.1, on the reverse strand, counting down.
GAAGGGCACCTTGTCGCCGAAGGTGAACATCTGGCCGTCACCGGGGAGTTCCAGGGTGACCTTGGGTGCGGTGTTGCCGACGGTGATGTGCGCGCTGGCCGAACCGGTGCGTCCGGTGGAGTCCTTCACGGTCACGGTCGCCGTGTAGACGCCGTTCTTCTTGTACGTGTACGTGGGGTTCTGCCGGGTGGACTTGCCACCGTCGCCGAAGTCCCACGAATAGGTGAGCGTGCCGCCGTCGGCGTCCGTGGCCTTGGCGGTGAACTTCGTGCGCAGGGGGGCCTGGCCGCTGGTCACCGACGCGCTCGCCTCGGCGACCGGGGAGTGGCCGTCGGTGGCGTTCTCGATGCGGAAGAGACCGGAGTTCTCGTCGCCGCCGAACCAGGCGGTGCCGTAGTCGAGGACGTAGAGGGCGCCGTCGGGGCCGAACTCCATGTCCATCACCTGGGTGCCCGTCCAGGGGAAGGGGTTGATGGACTGGACCGTGCCGTCCGAGCCGTGCTCGATGCGCTTGATCCAGCGGCGGCCGAACTCGCCGGCGAAGTAGTCGCCGTCGTACGCCTCCGGGAACTTGACCGGGGAGGTGTTGTCCGCGTCGTAGCGGTAGACGGGTCCGCCCATCGGGGATTCGGAGCCGGTGCCGAACTCGGGGACGGATCCGCCGTCGTAGGGGATCCAGGCCTCCTGCGCGGGCGGCAGCTCGGTGAGGCCGGTGTTGTGGCGCGAGTCGTTCTTGGGGGCCGCGCAGTCGAAGGCCGCGCCGGAGGTGCCGGTGGCGAAGTCGTAGTCGACGTAGGGCTCGTTCTTGCCGACGCAGAAGGGCCAGCCGAAGTTGCCGGGCTTGGTGACGCGGGCGAATTCGACCTGTCCGGCGGGGCCGCGCTTGGGGTCGGCCGCGCCGGCGTCGGGCCCGTAGTCACCGACGTACACGATGCCGGTCGGCTTGTCGACGCTCATGCGGAAGGGGTTGCGGAAGCCCATCGCGTAGATCTCGGGGCGGGTCTTCTCGGTGCCCTTGGCGAAGAGGTTGCCGTCGGGGACCGTGTAGCTGCCGTCGGCGGCGACCTTGATGCGCAGGATCTTGCCGCGCAGGTCGTTGGTGTTTCCGGCGCTGCGCCGGGCGTCGAAGGCGGGGTTGCGGTTCGCCCGCTCGTCGATGGGGGTGAAGCCGTCCGAGGCGAAGGGGTTGGAGTCGTCGCCGGTCGACAGGTAGAGGTTGCCGTCCTTGTCGAAGTCGATGTCGCCGCCGACGTGGCAGCAGGTGCCGCGGGTCGCGGGGACGTCGAGGACCTTCTTCTCGCTGGCGTTGTCCAGGGTGCCGTCGGCCTTCAGGACGAAGCGGGAGAGGCGGTTCACGCCTTCGAACTTCTTGAAGTCCTCGGCCGTTCCGTTCTCCGGGGCGTCGCCCGCGGGGGTGTCGAGCGGCGGCGCGTAATAGAGGTAGATCGCGCGGTTCTCGCTGAACTTCGGGTCTATGGCGACGCCCTGGAGGCCCTCTTCGTCGTGCGTGTAGACCGGTATCTTTCCGGCGATCTTGGTGTTGCCGGCCGCGTCGGTGAGACGGAGCGTGCCATCGCGGGAAGTGTGCAGGACCGAGCGGTCGGGGAGCACGGAGAGCGTCATCGGCTCGCCCGTCTCGGGCTCGCCCTTGGCGAGGGTGACCTGCTGGAAGTCCTCGGCGACGGGGGCGGTGGCCGCGGGCGGGTCCGCCGGGGCGGCGCCGGCCTGCGGTACGGCGAGCGTGAGGGTGGCGCCGGTGAGTACGGTGCCGGTGAGCAGGGCGAGTGTTCTGCGGAGTCTCGGGCGTTTCCTCTGCTGCACGGGGTTCCTCCGGAAGGGGGACGATCGTACGGGGTGTGTGCGCCGTGCGCCGGGGTGCGCCGTCACCCCGGACCATTCATGTCCTGTACACCTCAGGGACGGTAGCTACGTTTGTCCCGGGCGGAAAGCCCTTGTGCAGGACGGAAGTTGAACTTTTTCCTGTCGGTGGACAAACACGATTCGGGTCCTGACTAGTCGGAGCCGCCGAACGCCGCGTCGAAGGACGCGGTCGGCGCCTCGAAGTCGTACGCTTTCAAGCGCTTCAGCGCCTCCGGCGCGCCCTGGAGGCGGTCCATGCCCGCGTCCTCCCACTCCACGGAGATGGGCCCGTCGTACGCGATGGAGCGCAGCATCCGGAAGACGTCCTCCCAGGGCACGTCTCCGTGGCCGGCCGACACGAAGTCCCAGCCGCGTCGCGGGTCGCCCCACGGCAGGTGCGAGCCGAGGCGGCCGTTGCGGCCGTCCAGGCGGCGCCGGGCCTCCTTGCAGTCGACGTGGTAGATGCGGTCACGGAAGTCGTAGAGGAAGCCGACCGGGTCGAGGTCCTGCCACACGAAGTGCGAGGGGTCGAAGTTCAGCCCGAACGCGGGACGGTGGCCGACGGCTTCGAGGGCCTTGTGCGTGGTCCAGTAGTCGTACGCGATCTCCGACGGGTGCACCTCGTGGGCGAACCGCACGCCCTGCGCGTCGAAGACGTCCAGGATGGGGTTCCAGCGCTCGGCGAAGTCCTCGTAGCCGCGCTCGATCATCGACTCGGGGGCCGGCGGGAACATCGCGACGAGGTGCCAGATCGACGAGCCGGTGAAGCCCACGACGGTGTCGACGCCGAAGGCGGCGGCCGCCCGCGCCGTGTCCTTGATCTCGGCGGCGGCCCGCTGCCGCACCCCCTCCGCCTCGCCGTCGCCCCAGATGCGGGCGGGCAGGATCGCCCGGTGCCGCTCGTCGATGATCGCGTCGCAGACGGCCTGGCCGACGAGGTGGTTGGAGATCGCCCAGCACTTCAGCCCGTACTTGTCGAGCAGCGCGTGCCGCCCGTCCAGGTAGGCCGGGTCGGCGAGCGCCTTGTCGACCTCGAAGTGGTCGCCCCAGCAGGCGAGTTCGAGGCCGTCGTAGCCGAAGTCGCGGGCGAGCGCGCAGACCTCTTCGAGCGGCAGGTCGGCCCACTGGCCGGTGAAGAGCGTGAACCTACGGGGCATGACGGGGCCTCCTCAGGCGGGGATCAGCGTGTACACGGAGTTCTTCGCCGCGCTCTCCTCCACCGCGGCGAGCACCCGCTGCACGGACAGGCCGTCGGCGAAGGAGGGTTCGGGCCGCGCCCCGGTGGCGATGGCGTGCAGCAGGTCGCGGGCCTGGTGCACGAAGGTGTGCTCGTAGCCGAGGCCGTGGCCCGGCGGCCACCAGGCGTCCACATACGGGTGTTCGGGCTCGGTGACGAGGATGCGGCGGAAGCCGGACGACGCGGCGGGTTCGGTGTGGTCGTGGAAGGAGAGCTCGTTCAGACGCTCCAGGTCGAAGGCCAACGAGCCGTCGGAGCCGTTGAGTTCGAGCCGCAGCGCGTTCTTGCGGCCGGCCGCGAAGCGCGTCGCCTCGAAGGAGGCGAGGGCGCCGGACGGGAACCGCCCCGTGAAGACCGCCGCGTCGTCGACGGTGACCGTGCCGAGCCGGCTGCCGCCCGCCGCCGTGAGCCCGCTCGACGCGCCCTCCAGGACGGGCCGTTCGCGTACGAAGGTCTCGGTGAGCGCCGACACCCCGGCCACCGGCTCCCCCACCAGGTACTGCGCGAGGTCCACGATGTGCGCCCCGAGGTCGCCGAGCGCCCCGGAGCCCGCCCGGTCCTTGCGCAGCCGCCAGGTGAGCGGGAAGTCCGCGTCGACCAGCCAGTCCTGAAGGTACGTCAGGCGCACGTGGCGCAGCGCGCCGAGGCGTCCTTCGACGACCATCCGGCGGGCGAGCGCGAGCGCGGGCACCCGGCGGTAGTTGAAGCCGACCATGGCCACCTGGCCGCGCGCGCGGGCGCGTTCGGCGGCCTCGGCCATCGCCTCGGCCTCCTCCACGGTGTTCGCGAGAGGCTTCTCGCACAGCACGTGCTTGCCCGCCTCCAGGGCGGCGACGGCGATCTCCGCGTGGCTGTCGCCCGGCGTGCAGATGTCGACGAGGTCGACGTCGTCACGGGCGATCAGGGCGCGCCAGTCGGTCTCGGCGGCGGCCCAGCCGAGCCGGTCGGCGGCGGCGCGCACGGCGTCGCCGTCGCGGCCGCAGACGGCCGAGAGCACCGGCCGCACCGGCAGGTCGAAGACGCGCCCCACGGTGCGCCAGCCCTGGGAGTGGGCGGCGCCCATGAAGGCGTAGCCGACCATGCCCACTCCCAACGCCCGCTTCCCTGACCCGGAATCGGCTCCGGCCTCGGTTTCCGTCTCACGCATGCGGTAATCCTCCTCGTCGACGCTCGGTGGGGGGTGCGGGAGCGCGCATCACTTGAAGCCGGTGGACATGTACCGGCCGACGTTCTCCTTGTCGACGACGGCCGAGTAGCAGGTGACGAAGGACGGGATCTCGAACTCCGCCATGCCGCTGACGCCCTTGCTCTGGCCGAGGGCGCGCGCCAGGTCGATCGCGGACGCGGCCATGGTGGGCGGATAGAGGACGGTGGCCTTCAGGACGCTGTCGTCCTGCTCGATGGCCTGCATCGCGGAGAGCGCGCCCGCGCCGCCCACCATCAGGAAGTCGTCGCGGCCCGCCTGCTTGATGGCGCGCAGGGCGCCCACGCCCTGATCGTCGTCGTGGTTCCACAGGGCGTCGAAGTTCTTCTGGGCCTGGAGGAGCTGGGACATCTTCGACTGTCCCGACTCGACGGTGAAGTCGGCGGCCTGGCGGGCGACCTTCTCGATGCCGGGGTAGTTCTTGAGGGCGTCGTCGAACCCTTTGGTGCGCTGCTTGGTGAGTTCGAGGTTGTCGAGGCCCGCCAGCTCCACGACGCGCGCGTTCTTCTTGTCCTTGAGCTTCTCGCCGATGTAGTGCCCGGCGCTCAGGCCCATGCCGTAGTTGTCGCCGCCGATCCAGCAGCGGTAGGCCTGCGGAGTGGCGAAGACGCGGTCGAGGTTGACGACGGGGATGCCCGCCTTCATGGCCTTGAGGCCGACCTGGGTGAGCGCCTTGCCGTCGGCGGGCAGGATGACCAGGACGTCGACCTTCTTGTTGATCAGCGTCTCGACCTGGCCGATCTGGGCCGCGGTGTCGTTCGAGCCCTCGGTGGCCTCCAGCGTGACGTCCGAATACTTCTCGGCCCGCTTCTTGGCGTTGTCGTTGATGGCGTTGAGCCAGCCGTGGTCGGCCTGGGGGCCCGCGAAGCCGATGGTGACCTTCTTGCCCGGCTTGTCGTCGGCGACCTCCTGTGCCGTGTCCTCGGACTCGTCGTCCTTGGGCTCGTTGCTGGTGCACCCCGTGATCAGGGCTCCGGTGGACAGGGCGGCGGCTCCGAAGAGGAGCCCTCTGCGGCTCGTGTTCGTTGGCATGGGTGAACCCCTCAGCTCAGGAAGTGGTGGCCGTACGTCGTTGGACGAGCACCGCGGCGACGATGATCGCGCCCTTGGCGATCTGCTGGGTCGCGGTCTCCAGGTTGTTGAGCGCGAAGATGTTCTGGATCGTGATGAAGATCAGCACGCCGAGCACGGAGCCGGTGATCGTGCCGCGGCCGCCGCTGAGCAGGGTGCCGCCGATGATCGCCGCCGCGATGGCGTCGAGTTCGTACAGGTTGCCGTTGGTGTTCTGGCCCGAGCCGGAGAGGACGATCAGCAGGAAGGCCGCGATGCCGCAGCACAGGCCGGAGAGCAGATACAGATAGAGCCGCTGCCTGCGGACGTCGATGCCGGCAAGGCGGGCCGCCTCCGCGTTGCCGCCGACCGCGACCGAGCGCCGCCCGAAGGTCGTGCGGTTCAGGAGCAGCCAGCCGACGACGGTGACGGCGGCGAAGACGAGGACCAGCGGCGGGATGCCGAGGATGTACGACTCGCGGAGGCCGAGGTCCAGCACGCTGTCGACGGTGACCATTTGGGTCTTGCCGTCGGTGATCTGCAGGGCGAGGCCGCGGCCCGCGGCCAGCATGGCGAGGGTGGCGATGAACGGCACCATCCCGCCGTACGCGATGAGCAGGCCGTTCACCAGGCCGCAGCCCAGGCCGACGATCACGGCCGTGAAGAGGATGCCCGCGAACCCGTACTCCTGGGTGGCGACCGTTGTCGCCCACACCGAGGCGAGCGCGACGATCGCGCCGACCGACAGGTCGATGCCGCCGGAGATGATCACGAACGTCATGCCGACGGTGACCACGCCGATGACGGAGGCCTGGGTGAGGATCAGCTGGACGTTGTCGGTGTCGAGGAACGAGTCGGGCTGGGTGATGCCGCCGATCGCGATCAGCACGGCGAGGACGCCGAGCAGCGACAGCGTGCGCACGTCGGCGCGGGCCACCGTGGCGCGCCACGGGCTGCCGCCGTCGGCGGGGGCGCTCTTGCGGGTGGCGGCCTCGGCCGCCGGGGCTGGCTGGGTCATGCCGCCGGGCTCCCTTCAAGGACGAGGTCGAGTACGCGGTGTTCATCGAGGTCACGGGCGGACGCGGTGTGTACGACGCGGCCCTCGCGGACCACCAGGACGCGGTCGGCGAGGCCGAGCACTTCGGGCACCTCACTGGAGACGAGGAGCACGGCGAGGCCCTCGTCGGCGAGCCGGCGGATCACCGCGTACAGCTCGGCGCGGGCGCCGACGTCGACGCCCCGGGTCGGTTCGTCGAGCAGCAGGACGCGGCAGCCGCGCAGCAGCCAGCGGGCCAGGACGGCCTTCTGCTGGTTGCCGCCGGACAGGGTGCGCACGGGTGCGGAGGGTTCGTCGGGGCGCAGCGACAGCTCGCGCGTCGCGGCGCGCGCGGCCTCGCGTTCGGCGCCGCGGTCGAGCCAGCCGCCGTGCGAGAAGCGGGACATGGAGGAGACCGACACGTTGCGGGTGACGGACTCCAGCATGAGCAGGGCCTGCGCCTTGCGTTCCTCCGGGGCGAGGCCGAGCCCCGCGCGGACGGCGGCCCGGACGCTGCCGGGCCGCAACTCCTGCCCTGCGATGGTCACTTGGCCCGTGCTGGGTTTGCGGGCGCCGTAGATGGTCTCCAGGATCTCGGAGCGGCCCGAGCCGACGAGTCCGGCGAGGCCCACGATCTCGCCGGGGCGCAGGTCGAGGTCGAGTGGCTCGAACTCGCCGCGCCGGGAGAGGCCGCGCACGGTGAGCACGGGCTCTCCGGCGGGTCTTCCGATGGGCCGGTCCGGGAAGACGTACTCGACGTTGCGGCCCGTCATGAGCGCCACGACGTCCTTCGTCGGGGTGGATTCCGCGGGGAGTCCGCCCGCGACGGCGCGCCCGTCCTTGAGGACGGTGACGCGGTCGCCGATGCGGCGGATCTCTTCCAGGCGGTGGGAGATGTAGACGACGGCGACACCGTCCGCCGTGAGGTCGCCGACGATGCGGAAGAGGTTGTCGACCTCGTCGGGGTCGAGGGCGGCGGACGGCTCGTCCATGACGATGAGGCGCACCTCGTGGGAGAGCGCGCGGGCCATCGAGACGATCTGCTGCTGGGCGGCGGAGAGGTCGCCCACGAGCCGCCCCGGGTCGATCTCGCCGTGCCCAAGTCGCCTGAGCAGCGCGGCTGTTGATTCCTTCGCCGCCCGGCCGCGCACCACGAATCCGGCGGCGGTCGGCTCGTGCCCGAGGTGGACGTTCTCCGCGACGGAGAGGCCTTCCACCAGGTCGAGTTCCTGGTAGATGGTGGCGATGCCGAGCCGCATGGCGGCGATCGGCGAGCGGAGCGTGACGCGCTCGCCGCGCCAGGTGATCTCGCCGCCGTCGGGCTGGTGGGCGCCCGCGAGGACCTTGATGAGGGTGGACTTCCCGGCGCCGTTCTGGCCGAGGAGGCAGTGCACCTCCCCGGCCTGGACCTGGAGGTCGACGCCGTCGAGGGCACGGACCCCGGGGAACGACTTGGTGATGCCGGACATCGTGAGCAGTGGTGGTTCTGGTGCCATGACGGTTCCCCTCGGCGGCGGCCGCAGCAGGGCAGGACGGATTCAGGGCAGGGCGGAGCGAGGACTGGGCGAGCGGGTGAAAAGTAGCTGGGCAGGGCGGGGCAGGGCGCTGTGCCGGACGAGGACTGGGTGGCGCTGCGTTCCGTACGTATCAGGCCGGTGAGAACAGGTGGTCGCTGATGAGCCGGGCGCCGCCGATGACTCCGGCGGTGGGCCCCAACTCCCCCAGGACGATGGGGAGGTTGCCGGTCGCCAGGGGCAGCGACTGGCGGTAGACCTGGGTGCGGATCGCGGCGAGCAGCGTGTGGCCGAGGCCGGTCACGCCGCCGCCGATCACCACGAGGCCGGGGTTGAAGAAGCTGACGAGGCTCGCGATGACCTGGCCGGTGCGGTTGCCGCCCTCGCGGATGAGGTCGAGGGCGGTGGCGTCACCCGCGGCGGCGGCCGCCGCGACGTCGACGGCGCTGAGCCGTCCCGCCTCGTCGAGCCGCGTGGCGAGCTCCGCCGAGAGCCCCTCCCTGGCCGCCTCCTCGGCGTCGCGGGCGAGCGCCGCGCCGCTGAAGTAGGCCTCCAGGCAGCCCTTGTTGCCGCAGGCGCAGGGGCGTCCGTCCGGTTCGGACTGGATGTGGCCGATGTCGCCGGCGCTGCCCGTCGTACCGCGGTAGACCTCACCGCCGACGACGATGCCGCAGCCGATGCCCGTGCCGATCTTGACGCAGAGGAAGTCGCCCACGGAGCGTGCGACGCCCGCGTGCTGCTCCCCCATCGCCATGAGGTTCACGTCGTTGTCGACCATGACGGGGCAGCCGAGGTCCTGGCTGAGGGCCTCCCGGACGGGGAAGCCGTCCCACCCCGGCATGATCGGCGGGGCGACCGGCACGCCCTCCGGGAAGCGGACAGGACCGGGGACGCCGATGCCGGCGCCGTCGAACCCCTCCGCGAGCCCGGAGGCCTTCAGCTTGGCCGCCATGGCGAGGACCTGCTCGAAGACCGCGACCGGGCCTTCGCGCACGTCCATGGGCTGGTTGATGTGGCCGAGGACCTCCAGCTCGGCGTTGGTCACCGCGACGTCGACCGAGGTCGCGCCGATGTCCACGCCGAGGAAGCGGAGGGCCGGGGCCAGGCGGATGTTGTGGGAGCGGCGGCCGCCGCGCGAGGCGGCGAGACCATCGGCCACCACGAGTCCGGTCTCCAGGAGCCGGTCGACCTCCACGGCGAGTTTGGACCGCGAGAGGTCGACCTGATCGCCCAGCTGGGCGCGGGAGTTGGGTCCTCCGTCACGCAACAGGCGCAGCAGCCGTGCCTGGTGCGCATTGGCGGGTCGAGCCGTCATACGTCTCACGCGCCCCTCCCCGCCTCATCGGGCTTCCCATGCCGTTGCCTTGGGGCTCACCGAACGGTCGCCTTCGGGCTTCCTTCAAGCTTTCGAGGGGAACGTAGCAGTGCCTGCCGGGGCTGGGAAGAAGTTGAGCGCGAATTACCCATGACTTTCTCCAGTCACAGGACAAAGGAGCGTACGGCCGTGCGCTCAGGCCGGCTTCCGGAGCATGCACCACGTGCGGGGGCCGTGGTCCGGGAGCGGAACCTCGGCCGTGACGGCGAAACCGAGCCGCTCGTAGAACGCCACATTCCGCTCGGTGGACGTCTCCAGGAAACATGGGGAGCCCGCGCGGTCGGCGGCCTCCAGACCGGGCGCGAGCACCGCGCCGCCGAGGCCCTTGCCCTGCTCGTCCGGGTCGACGCCGACCGTGGCGAGGAACCACGCGGGGTACTGGGGGCGGTGCGGAAGGAGCGCGCGGTCCGCCGACTCGAACCAGGGCGCGCGGTCGCCCGCGAGTTCCCCGATGAGCGGACCGACCGCGGCGAAGCCCGGCGCCGGGTCGCGGTCCGGCGTGGTCCACACGGCCACGGCACGGCCGGCGTTCGCGACCCAGACGCGCCCGTACACCATTCCGATACGGGTCAGGAAGAGTTCCTGGAAGCGACGGACCCGCTCCTCGTGGCCGTCGGCGGCGACGACGTGGCGCGTGAAGGGGTAGTCCGCGAAGGCGCGGGCGAGGGTGTGCACGGCCACCGGCACGTCCTGCTCGATCAAGGGGCGTATGCGGTGGTCCGTACTCATGTCTCTTCTCCCTGTCCCGTCGGCCGGTGCCCTACCTCTGTGGAAGGTCACCCCATGTCGGACACCCTGCCCCAGAACGAACCGCACGCCCACCTGATTGATCTGGTCCCCTTCGCCGCGCACCTCGGCATCGCCTTGGCGGAGGCCGGACCCGACCGCGTCGAGGTGTACGACGACGAAGGGCGCCTCGTGGGTCGGACGACGCAGACACAGGCGGTGCTCAGCCCGCCGACTCCATCACCTTGACGGCCTCACGGGCAGCGCACGACCTGTCCCGCGTACGAGAGGTTGCCGCCGAAGCCGAAGAGCAGGACCGGGTCCCCGGTGCCGACCTCGCCGCGCTCCACCAGCTTGGAGAGCGCCATCGGGATGCTCGCCGCCGAGGTGTTCCCGGAGTCGACGACATCGCGTGCGATCACGGCGTTCACGGCGCCGATGCGATCGGCGAGCGGCTCGATGATCCGGAGGTTGGCCTGGTGCAGGACGACCGCGGCGAGGTCGGCCGGGGTCAGCCCGGCCCGCTCGCAGGCCGCGCGGGCGAGCGGCGGCAGCTGGGTCGTCGCCCAGCGGTAGACGCTCTGGCCCTCCTGGGCGAAGCGCGGCGGCGTGCCCTCGATGCGGACGGCGTTGCCCATCTCGGGCACCGAGCCCCACAGCACGGGGCCGATGCCGGGCTCCTCGCCGGGCCCGCACGCCTCGACGACGGCCGCGCCCGCGCCGTCGCCGGTCAGTACGCAGGTGGTGCGGTCCGTCCAGTCGGTGATCTCGGACATCTTGTCCGCGCCGATGACCAGGGCACGGGTCGCGGCCCCGGCCCGCAGGGTGTGGTCGGCGGTGGCGAGGGCGTGGGTGAAGCCCGCGCACACGACGTTGAGGTCCAGGGCGGCAGGGCCGGGGACACCGAGCCGCGCGGCGACGCGTGCCGCCATGTTCGGCGAGCGGTCGATGGCCGTGGAGGTGGCGACCAGGACGAGGTCGATCGCGTCGGGGGTCAGACCCGCGGCGGCCAGGGCCTTGCCGCCGGCGTGCGCGGCCAGCTCGTCGACCGGCTCCTCCGGGCCCGCGATGTGGCGGGTGCGGATGCCCACCCGGGACCGGATCCACTCGTCGCTGGTGTCGACCATGCTCGCCAGCTCCTCATTGGTGAGGATCCTGGCGGGCTGATAGTGGCCGACAGCGGCGATGCGTGAGCCGTGCATGTACGGGTCCCCCTTGTTGCCGAAGATGCGGGATCTTGTTGCCGAAGGTGCGGGATCCTCCAGTTTGGTCAGCGACTCACGAGTAACGGTGCACGTAATGCGACAGGAAAGCAGCGCTGGGTTTGGATGCTTCTCATGATGTGGTCACCCTCCGAAGAACGGTGTGACCTTGTGTACGAGTCCGTACAGGCTGTACGCCCCCGCTCCGTCCGTCGTTCCGTGCGTGCAGGACAATGGGACCGCCAGGGCCGACACCACATACAGAACCGGGACTGATCACGACATGGGACGAGTCACGGAGCGACGCAAGGTGATCCGGGTCCGGGACGGTCACGTCTCGGAACGGCCCGACACCCTCGTCGCCGAGGAGCCCCTGGAGATCCGGCTGAACGGCAAGCCGCTCGCCATCACCATGCGCACACCGGGCGACGACTTCGCGCTCGCGGCGGGGTTCCTGGTGAGCGAGGGCGTGCTCGGCTCGGCGGACGACCTGCGGTCGATCGTCTACTGCGCCGGGGCGCGGGAGGACGGGTCCAACACGTACAACGTCGTCGACGTGCGGACCGCCGAGGGCGTCGTCCTCCCCGACATCACGCTCGAACGCAACGTCTACACCACCTCGTCCTGCGGGCTGTGCGGCAAGGCGAGCCTGGACGCGGTCCGCACCACGGCGCGCTTCCCGATCGCCGACGCTCCCCCGGTCCGGCTCGGCACCGATCTGCTCGCGAGCCTGCCCGACCGGCTGCGCGCGTCGCAGCGCGTCTTCGACAGGACCGGGGGCCTGCACGCGGCGGCGCTCTTCGACGAGGCGGGCGAACTCCTCGACGTGCGCGAGGACGTGGGGCGGCACAACGCGGTCGACAAGCTGGTCGGCCGCGCCCTCCAGAGCGGCGACCTGCCGCTGTCCCGCGCCGTCCTGCTCGTCTCCGGCCGCGCCTCCTTCGAGCTGGCCCAGAAGGCGGTGATGGCGGGCGTCCCGGTCCTCGCCGCGGTCTCCGCGCCGTCGTCGCTCGCCGTCGACCTGGCCGCCGAGACGGGGCTCACCCTGATCGGTTTCCTGCGGGGCTCCTCCATGAACGTGTACGCGGGCGAGCACCGCGTCGCCCTGCGGGCCGCGGCCACCCAGGGCTGACCGGGGCCGCCCCGATGGCGCGGACCCGATGCCGCGGCCTCACTCTTCCGGCGCCTCGACCCCGGAGATCCGGCCCAGCATCCGGAGGAACTGCTCCCGCTCGTCGGCCGAAAGAGGCGCGAGGAGTTCGGCGTTGGCGCGTTCGGCGGCCTCCGCGCACCGCCGCACGGTGCGTCGGCCGCGCGCGGTGATCGTGATCGCGTTCTTGCGGCGGTCCCGGGGGTCGGGCGCGCGCTCGACGAGCCCGTCGGCCTGGAGGTCGTTCAACACGCCGACCATGTCCTTCGGGTCGAGCGAGACGCTGCGGCCCAGCTCGGCCTGGGCGACCGGGCCGTGGTCGGCGACGGCGGACAACACCACGTGGTGCCACATCTTCAACCCCTCACGGGCCAGCGCGTCGGCGACCAGGCCGCGGCCGCGGGCGGCCGCGCGGCCGAGCAGCCAGCTGGGGAGCGTGCGGATGGTGCTGGGGGCGGGCGGGGTCGTGGCCATGGGAGAAGCGTAACCGCGAATCGTTGGACTTCCCAATGAAACTGTGATTACCGTTGGGCCCACCAACGATTTCTCTCTCTTGGAGGTGTTGCCGATGCGTCGCGTCCGGTACGAGCACGGCGGCGGTCCCGAAGTCCTGTTTCTGGAGGACGCCCCCGTCCCCGACCCCGGCCCCGGCGAGCTCCTCGTGCGCGTCGAGGCGGTCGGCGTGACCCTCCCCGTCGTACGCAAGGTCGGCGAGGGCCGGGACCCGATCCCCCTCGGCGGCGAAGTCGCCGGGGAGATCGTCGCGCTCGGCGAGGGCGTCACGGGCCACGCGCCGGGCGACCGCGTCACGGGACTCGTCTTCGGGCACGGATACGCCGACTACGCCCTGCTGCACACCCCGATGGCCTCACCCGTCCCCGACGGCGCAAGCGCCGTCGACGCGGTCGCGCTGGTCCGCTCCGGTCTCGTCGCGTACGGGGCGCTCGAAGCGGCCCGCGCCGCGCCCGGCGAGTCCGCGCTCGTCACCGCCGCGGCGAGCGGGGTCGGACATCTCGCTCTGCAGCTGGCCGGGTTGCGGGGCGCGTCGCGTGTCGTGGCGGCCGTGTCCGACCCCCGCAAGGCGGACTTCGTGCGCGGACTCGGCGCCGACGAGGTCATCACGTACGACCGCGACGACTGGGGCGAACCCGTCGACTACGTACTGGACGCGGTCGGCGGCGGCCTCCTGACACCCGCCGTCAAGTCACTCGCCCCGCACGGGCGATTGGTGGCCTACAGCTCGGGCGGCGGGACCGTGGCGGCGTACGACCTGCTGGTCGGCGCCAAGTCCGTCATCGGGTTCCAGCTGGGGCTGATCGCGCGCGGCCGGCCGGAGCTGTACGAGAAGTGGCGGCGGGAGCTGTGGGAGCTGCACGCGGCGGGCCGGCTGCGGGTCGCCGTGCACGCGGAGTTCGCACTGGAGGAGGCGGCGCGGGCGCACGAGGTGATCGAGGCGCGGGCCAACCGGGGGAAGGTCGTGCTGATCCCCTGACGCACGCTTCTTGTGGGGTGTCGGAGCCCGCAAGTAGCGTCTGTCCGCGTACGTTGGACGTGGGATGTCCGGATGTCCGGTCGCCAGTTCGACTGCTGCGCGGGCACTCCGCATTACTCCCGCACCGTCACCGCACCGCCATCGCCATCGCCATCGCCATGAGTCGCCGTCGCCATGAAAGGCGGACCGCACCATGTCATCAACTCTCCCCGCACGCCATGCACGCCTCAGATCGCTCCGTGCCGTCACCGCCGCCGTGACCGCGGTGGCCGTGGGCGCCCTGCTGCCCGCGCCCGCCGCGGGAGCGGCACAGTCGCCGCCGTTCGAGCAGCAGGTGCTGTTCAAGGCGGACCGGGACCCGGGGTACGCCTGCTTCCGCATCCCGGCCGTGGTGCGGACGACCAAGGGAACGCTGCTCGCCTTCGCGGAGGGCCGGGTCAACGACTGCGGTGACGCGGGCGACATAGACCTGGTGCTCAAGCGGTCGCACGACGGCGGGCGCACCTGGGGCCCGCTCCAGGTCGTCAACGAGGGCGCGGGTGACACGCACGGCAATCCGGCGCCGGTCGTGGACCGCGAGAGCGGCCGGATCCTGCTGGCGGAGACGTACAACACCGGGCGTACGGACGGCAAGAACTGCGACGTGCCGTGCGACCGTACCCCGCACCTGCAGTACAGCGACGACGACGGCCGCAGCTGGTCGGCGCCGCGCGACCTGAGCGACCAGATCCTGCCGGAGCACTGGAACTCCTGGTACGCGACCGGACCCGTGCACGGGCTCCAGCTGACCCGCGGCCGGCACGCGGGGCGGCTCGTCTTCACCGCCAACACCGAGACGTGGGACGGCGGCCGGGTCACCGCCAACCACGCCGCGCTGATCGTCAGCGACGACGGCGGTGACCACTGGAAGATCGGCGCGACGGACTCGTACCCGATACCGGCCGCGGGCACGTTCCGGCAGAAGCCGTCCGAGATGACCGTCACCGAACGGCCCGACGGGGCGATCCACGTCAGCGGCCGCGAACAGGACGGCACGGACCTGGGCCACCGCACCCAGACGGTCAGCCGGGACGGCGGCGACTCCTTCGCCGCGCCCTTCCGCGCGATCCCCGACCTGTACACGCCCCAAGTGCAGGGTTCCACGCTCCAGTTCGGCAATCGGATGCTGCTCGCCTGCCCCGGTGACCCGGACCGCCGCCGCACGATGCAGATCCGCTCCTCGTACGACGGCGGCCGCACCTGGGACAGCGTCGACCGGGGCACCACGGTGACCACGGACTGGTCCGGCTACTCCGACATGGTGCGGGCCGACGGGACGCATGTGGGCCTCATGTACGAGGGCGGCGCGGTGGACGCGCGCGACGAGATCCGCTTCGCCCGCTTCACCGAGGACTGGCTGAAGCCGCGCCGTGGCGCGGATCCGACCACCCGCGACCACGCGCCGGGCGCCCGGCCCGCCGCGGTGCTCGGCGGGGCGGACACCACCCCCGGCCGCTTCGGCGGCGCGATCGCCTTCGACGGCACGGACGACGCCGTACGGCTCCCGTACCGGAACCGACTGCCGCTGGGCACCGGGGACTTCACGGCCTCGCTCTGGTTCCGCTACTCCGCGACGGCCGGTGAGCAGCCGCTGCTGTGGATGGGCGGCATCGGCACCAACCAGCCGCAGGTGTGGCTGCGCGGCGAGCCCGCGAGCGACCGCGTCACCGGCCTGATCACCACGCGGGACGGCGCCGCGCCCCCGAAGTCGGCGTTCGTGCGCACGACGGGCGCGTACAACGACGGCCAGTGGCACCACATCGCGCTGCGCCGCGGCGCCGGCCGCCTGACACTCTTCGTCGACGGCACGCAGGTCACCGCCGCCGACGTGCCCGGCTCGGTCAGCCGCAACTCGCCCTTCGGCGTGCACATCGGCCAACGCATGGACAGCCGCGCCCACTTCACCGGCGCCATCGACGACGTGGGGGTGTACGGGAGGGCGTTGAGCGACGGCGAAGTGGACGCCCTGCGCACCGGTGGTGCTCCTGTGACACGGGACACCGTCGTGCGGCTCCCCATGGACCGGGTGCGCGGCAGCAACTAACGTCCCCGGCGTGTCCGCCCGTGAACGTCCCGCGACGGGGCCGCGCAGCGTCTGGCTCGTCCTGCTGCTGGCCCTGGTCTGCGCGGCCGTGCTGCTCATCGCCCTCCCGGAAGACGACCGGGAGGGCGATGCGGCATGCGGGCCCCGCACCGTCTCCTCCTGGGCCGCCGACGACGGGGTCACCGGGGAGTTCGCGCGCTACGGCGACGACATGACGCGCACCGACGACTGGACCGGCGGCGACGGCAGCCACTCGGTGCGGCTGCCGGACG
The DNA here is from genome assembly GCF_044903205.1 of Streptomyces sp. NPDC029674. Classification (NCBI taxonomy): domain Bacteria; kingdom Bacillati; phylum Actinomycetota; class Actinomycetes; order Kitasatosporales; family Streptomycetaceae; genus Streptomyces; species Streptomyces sp. NPDC029674. Next base: position 189,939 of record NZ_JBJDPY010000008.1, on the reverse strand, counting down.
GGCGCGTGCTGTGGCTGTTCTCCGACACCTTCCTCGGCCGGGTACACCCGCCCCCGAACCAGGCGGGCCAGCCGCACACCTGGCGCGACCCGAACACCCCCATGGTCCGCAACTCGGCCGTGGTGATGTCCCGTTCCGGCACCCTGCAGCGCACCCTCGCCGCGCCGCTCTTCCCTGACCCGGCGCCCCAGCAGTGGCGCTGGCCGGTGGCGGCCCGCGTGGAGCCCCGCTCCCCCGGCTCGGACGAGCGGGTCGTGCGGGTCCTGCTGTGGAACCGCATGGCGAGCCAGGGGCCCTGGATCTACGGCGTGCCCGTCGCCACGGAGGTCGCCACGCTCTCGCTGCCCGACCTGCGCGTCGAGGGCATCACCAAGGTCTCGGACCAGCAGTCGGTCGCCGATCCCGGGAAGCGGGTCCTGTACGGCGCGGCGACGGTCGACGAGGACGGCTGGACGTACGTCTTCGGCGGCACCGACGCGCAGGCGACCTCGCGGCCCTCCTCGGACGCCCATGTCGCGCGCGTCCCGCACGGCAGCCTCGCCGACGGCTCCGCCTGGGAGTACTGGGACGGCGAGGCGTGGGGGCACGACGTCACGCCGCGGCGCGTGCTCGGGGACGGGAAGCGGAAGGGGGTGGGCAGCGCGTTCACGGTGGTCCGGGAGGACGGGACGTACGTCCTGTTCACCATGGCGGCGGGCACCGAGGGCCTGACCACCGTCACCTCGTACTGGTCCTGCTCCCCCACCGGCCCCTGGCACGGCCCCGCCAAGGCCTTCGAGGCCCCCCTGCCCGAGGACAGCGCCGTCCGCCAGGAGACCGCCGCCTACAACCCGCAGGCGCATCCGGCGCTCGGCGACGACGGCCGCCTCGTGCTCAGCTACGACGTCAACTGGCTGGACGCGACGCCCGCGAACGCGCAGGCGAACGTCACCCGGAACGTGTCGCTGTACCGGCCGCGGTTCGTTTCCCTGCGGCTCGCGGCGGCTCGCTGACGAACTCCTCGGGGTCCCGCGAGCGGCGCTTGGCGATGACCGCGCAGACCATCAGCTGCATCTGGTGGAAGAGCATCAGCGGCAGCACGGCGAGCGAGGCGTCCGCGCCGAACAGGACGCTGGCCATGGGCAACCCGGCCGCCAGGGACTTCTTCGACCCGGCGAACTGGATCGCGACGCGGTCGGCCCTGCCGAACCCGAGCCGCTTCGCCCCGTACCAGGTCAGCGTCAGCATGACGGCGAGCAGCACCGCCTCCACGCCGAGCAGCGCGAGCAGCCGCAGCGGGTGTACCTGGCCCCAGATGCCCTGCACCATGCCCTGGCTGAACGCGGTGTAGACGACGAGCAGGATCGAGCCGCGGTCGACGTATCCGAGGATCTTCTTGTGGCGGGCTATGAAGCCGCCCACCCACCGGCGCAGGAGCTGGCCGGCGAGGAACGGCACGAGCAGCTGCAGCACGATCTTGAGGAGCGAGTCCGCCGAGAAGCCGCCGCCGCTGTCGCCGAGCAGGGCGGCCGCGAGCAGCGGGGTGAGCACGATGCCGGCCAACGAGGAGAAGGAGCCGGCGCAGATCGCCGCGGGGACGTTGCCGCGGGCCATCGACGTGAAGGCGATGGACGACTGGATCGTCGAGGGCACCAGGGTGAGGAAGAGGAAGCCGCTGAAGAGCGCGGGCGTCAGGACGTACGGGACGAGTCCCTTCGCGGCGAGCCCGAACAGCGGGAAGACGACGAACGTGCAGGCCAGGACCGTGACGTGGAGCCGCCAGTGCTTGAGTCCGTCGAGCGCCTCGCGGGTGGAGAGCCGGGCCCCGTAGAGGAAGAAGAGCAGCGCGACGGCCCCGGTGGAGGCGCCGGACGCGACATCGGCCGCGGTGTCGCGGGCGGGCAGCAGGGCCGCGAGGCCCACGGTCGCGAGCAACGCCACGATGTACGGGTCGACCGGCATCCAGGACGGCCACTTCAGGCGTTTCACGGTGCTCCATGCTCTCGGTGTCGGGGGTGTACCGGGGAGCCGGTACGGGCCCTCTCCATGATCCTCCCGACGGGGGTGATCGGGAATCCCGTACACCGCTCTGACTGCCATCACGTTCCGCGATGGCCGGGGCTAGGCTGGCGAGCATGTACGACCCCTCACAGCTCCGCACCTTCCTCGCGGTCGCCCAGACGCTGAGCTTCACGCGGGCCGCCCGCAGGCTGAACCTGCGCCAGTCCACCGTCAGCCAGCACGTGCGCCGCCTGGAGGACGCCACCGGGCGGCAGCTGTTCACGCGCGACACCCACAGCGTGGAGCTGACCGAGGACGGCGAGGCCATGCTCGGCTTCGCCCGCCGAATCCTTGCGGCGCACGAACAGGCGGCGGCGTTCTTCGCGGGCAAGCGCCTCGGGGGGCGGCTGCGGTTCGGGGCGTCCGAGGACTTCGTCCTGACGCGGCTCACCGACATCCTGGAGACCTTCCGGCACGACCACCCCGACGTCGACCTGGAGCTCACCGTCGAGCTGTCCGGCACGCTCCACAAGCGTCTCGACGCGGGCAAGCTCGACCTGGTGCTCGCCAAGCGGCGCCCGGAGGACCCGCGCGGCGAGCTGGTGTGGCAGGACGACCTGGTCTGGATCGGCGCCGAACGGCTCCGCCTCGACCCCGAACGGCCGGTGCCGCTCATCGTCTATCCGCCGCCCGGCATCACCCGCGCCCTCGCCTTCGAGGCGCTGGAGCAGCGGGGCCGCGCCTGGCGGGTGGCCTGCACGAGCGGCAGCCTCAGCGGCCTTGTGGCGGCGGCCCGCGCGGGTCTCGGCGTGATGGCCCACTCGCGGGGCCTGATCCCGCCGGGCCTGGTCCGCGTCCCCGACCGGGCGGGCCTGCCGGAGCTCGGCTCGGTCGACTTCGTGCTGCTGCACGGCGAGCGGCGCGCGCCGGCCCAGGACGCGGCGGACGCCCTGGCGGCGGCGATCCTGGCGGGCGGGGACCGGCTCCACCGGGGCGGGCACTGACGCCGTCCGCGGCCTGCGTCAGCGCAGCGGTCGCGGATACGTCAGCTCCTTGAAGCGGCGCAGATAGGGCGCCGATTCGACGTGCCGCACCCCGTCGAGCGAACCGAGGCTGCCGCTGAGATAGGCGTAGAGCTCGTCGGTGTCGCGGGTCACGACGGTCGCCATCAGGTTGGCCGACCCGGTGATGGCGGAGACGTGGGCGATCTCGGGGTGCCCGGCCATCGCCCGGCCCACCCGGTCGAGCGCGCCCGGGGCGACGGTGACCCAGAGCATCGCGGCGGTGGTGAAGCCGAAGCGCGCGGTGTCGTACTCGGTGTCGATGTAGAGCGCGCCCGAGCCGAGCAGCGCGGCGACGCGGCGCTTGACGGCGGACTCTGAGCGGCCGGTGAGCCGCCGCAGTTCGGGGTAGGTGACGCGGCCGTCGGCCTTCAGAGCGGCTACCAGCGGCTCGTCGTCGGGGGTGATGCGGGCGGGGCCCGGCACGGCCGGCGGCCCGGCGGGACCGAGCGCGGCGACCTGCTCGTCGGAGAGCGGGCGGTGCTTGCCGATCCAGCCGGTGCGGCCGCCGTAGAAGCGGTGCATCAGCTGGTGTGCGGTGATCTCGACGAGCTTGCGGGTGCGCAGGAGCTTGCCGAAGAGCAGATCGTCGTAGTCGGCCGGGGTGCGCGGCAGCGACAGGCACACCACTTCGGTGCCGGCCGAGGTGAGGTGGACCCATGCCGTGTCGGGGCGGCGGGCCAGTGCGGCCGCGATGACCTCGGCCCCGTCGGGCGTGCAGCGCAGGCGCAGCATCCACTCGTCGTGGCCGAGCCGCCGGGTGTCACGGACACCGACGACGCGCAGGCCCGCCTCGGCGCGCAGGCGGCGGAAGCGGCGGGCGACGGTCTGGTCGGAGACGCCGAGGACGCCCGCGATGCGGCTGAAGGGGGCTCTGCCGTCGACTTCCAGGGCGTGCAGCAGCTGGAGGTCCAGGTCGTCGAAGACGTCGGATTCCATCGCTGTAGAGCTCCTGTATGTCGGATCAGTGCGTCGGACAGGCCTCTGGCACCGGCTTCGTTCGCCGTCGGCTCATCGTACGAGGACGTCCGCAGGCGTCGGGCGACGAGTCGGAGGGACAAGGAAATGCGCACATGGGGGCCGCTCACGGCGGTGTCTCTGGGAACGTTCATGCTCTTGCTGGACGTGACGATCGTGATCGTGGCTCTGCCCGACATGGCGCGGGCGCTGGACGCCTCGCTGAGCGATCTGCAGTGGGTGATCGACGGCTACGCGCTCGCGCTGGCCGCGCTGCTGCTCGGCGTCGGCGCCGCGGCCGACGTGTTCGGCAGGCGGCGGCTCAACGTCGTCGGCACCGCGCTGTTCGCGGTGGCCTCGCTGGGCTGCGGGCTCGCCTCGGACGCGGGCCTGCTGGTGGCGGCGCGCGCCGTGCAGGGGCTTGGCGCCGCCGCGATGCTCGCGACGACGCTGCCGCTGCTCGGCGCCGCCTATCAAGGGCGCGACCGGTCGGCCGCGCTCGGCGTGTGGGGCGCGGTGAGCGGCGCGTCGGCCGCGCTCGGTCCGATCGTGGGCGGGCTGCTCACGGAGGGGCCCGGCTGGCGCTGGATCTTTTTCGTGAACCTGCCGGTCAGCGTGGCGTCGATCTGGCTGACGCTGCGGGTCGTGCCGGAGTCGAAGGGGCCCGCGGGGCGCCGGGTCGACTGGGCGGGCACAGCGGCGTTCGCGAGCTTCGCGGGCGCGGGGACGTACGGGGTGCTGCGCGGCGGGGCGGACGGCTGGGCCTCGGCGGCCGCCGGAACGTCCTTCGCGGTCTCGGCGCTGGCGCTGCTCTGCTTCGTCCTCGTCGAGCGGCGCGTCGCGCAGCCGCTCCTCGACCTGCGGCTGCTGCGCAAGCCCGCCTTCACCGGGGTACTGATCGGTGCCATCGGCTACAACGGTGCCGCCTTCGGCGTCGTCCCCTACCTCTCCATCTGGCTGCAGACCGTGCTCGGCATGAGTCCGGTGCGCGGCAGTCTGGTGCTGCTGCCGCTCGCCGGGACCTCGTTCGTGGTGGCGCTGGTCGCCGGGCGGCTGCTGCACGGGGTGGCGCCGCGCCTGGTCATCGGAGTGGGGCTGCTGCTGATCGGGGCGGGAGGGCTGTGCCTGGCGGTGCTCGACGCCGGGTCGTCGTGGGGCGCGCTCGCGCCGGGGCTCACGCTCACGGGCGTCGGCGCCGGACTGGTCGCGCCGGGCCTCGCGGGAGCGGCGCTCGCCGCGGTGCCGCCCGCCAACGCCGGGATGGCAGGCGGCGCGGTCAACACCTTCCGCCAGCTCGGATACGCGGTCGGGGTCGCCCTGTTCGGGACGGTGCTCACCGCGCGCATGCAGGACGCACTCGGCCGCGAGGCGGCGCACACCGTCGCGGGCGGCGGCGCCCCGGCGCTGAACGGCACGGTGCCGGAGCACGCCGTGCGCGCGGCCTTCGCGTCGGGCCTCAACGGGGCTTCGCTGGCGGCGGGGGTGGCGGGTCTGGTCGCGGGTGTCCTGGTGCTGGTGATGGTGCGGGCGCCGGGGGGCCGGGCGCCGTCCGTGGCAGCGGCCGCACAGTCGGGAGAGGAGGCGCTGACGGCGCGACGCTGACGGTACTTCACAGGCGGTACGTCACAGGCGGTGCGCCGTCTCGGACCCGCCACCGGGGCTGTCCACGTAGTGGGCACCTTGGTGGCGGGTCTTGCGCGTGGTCCGGCGACACGGCAGGTCAGAGCGGTGCGCCCGCAGCGTCAGGTGGCGCAATGCTGCCGCAACACCACCGCGGCCACCACGCCGGTACGTTCCCTGCCAACCCGCAGGACCCGCTGCCCGCCCTTCCCCCTCCGCCCCCCTTTTTCTTTCTCCTGGAGGCAGTCATGCCTGTTGTCCCGCAGCGCGCCGACGTGCCCGTGACCATCGACGAGTCCCGCTGTATCGACGGCTGCACCCTCTGCGTCGACATGTGCCCGCTCGACTCGCTCGCGATCCGCGAGGACAACGGCAAGGCCTACATGCACGTCGACGAGTGCTGGTACTGCGGCCCGTGCGCGGCCCGGTGCCCCACCGGTGCGGTGACCGTCAACATGCCCTATCTGCTCAGGTGAAAGGCCCGACTTCCATGACTCGCACGACAGGCAGGCTCTCCCTCGCCGTGGCCCTCCTGGTGCCCCTGGCCACGGCGTGCGGCGGCGCGGCCGGGGCCGAGGACTCCGACACCGTGACGGTGACCGTCGGCTACCAGTCGAAGACCATCAACACCGTCACAGCCGGCACGCTGCTGCGCTCCCTCGGCTACTTCGAGGAGGAGCTCGCGGCGCGCGGCAAGAAGGACGGCAAGACCTACAAGGTGAAGTGGCAGGACTACGCCACGGGTGCTCCGATCACCGCCCAGATGACCACGGGAAAGATCGACATCGGGTCGATGGGCGACTTCCCGCTACTGATCAACGCGGCACGCGGCAAGCAGCTGCGGCAGCCCACGAGGCTCGTCTCCGTCACCGGGTACAACCTGCGCGGCGCCCTCAACACCGTGGTCACCAAGCCGGGTTCGGGCCTGCGGTCACTGGCCGACCTGCGGGGCAAGAAGGTCTCCACCAGCATCGGTTCGGCCGCCGACGGCACCCTGATCCGCGCCCTGGAGAAGGCCGGCATCGATCCGGAGAACGGCGTACGCAAACTCAACCAGCAGCCCAGCGTGGGGGCTTCCGCCCTGACCGCAGGCAGCGTCGACGCGCTGTCCCAGTTCGTCGCCTGGCCGGGCCAGTTGGCGTACGAGGGCAAGGCGCAGGCGCTCTACGACGGGGCCGACCTGAACCTGCCGACCTTCCACGGAGTCACCGTACGAGAGGAGTTCGCCGAGGAACGCGCCGGAGTCCTCGACGACTTCCTCACCGCGCAGCGGCGGGCCACCGACCACCTGCGCGAGCGGCCGGTCGCCGCCGCCGAGTCCGTGGCCGAGGAGACCGGGCTGCCCGCCGAGGCGGTCTACCTCTACAACGGCGCCCACGGCATCGCCACCTTCGACCCGGCGCTGCGCCCGGAGTTGATCGCCGCGCTGAAGAAGGACGTGCCGATCCTCAAGGACGCCGGGCTCGTGGGTGACGTCGACGTGGACGCCTTCGTCGACCCGGAGCCGCTGCGGCGGGCCGGGCACGCCCCCGCCCGTCCCTCGGCGGGCGCGGCCAGGTCCGAGCTGTGGCTGAAGGGCCGCGACACCACCCGCACCTTCGACAGCCCGAAGGCCCTCCTCAAGGCCACCGGGGCCGCGCGGAAGGCCGGCGTGCGGGCCGCGTACGTGCCGGACGCGCTGACCGGCACCCGCTGGTTCGCCGACCGGGCGGTGTGGGTCGCCGACGGCTCCGACCTGCGGGCCTTCGTCACCCCGAGCCACGCGAGGACGTACGTGGACGAGCACGCGGGCGCCCGCGTCGTCAGCTATACGGACGCCCTGGAGCTGGCGTCATGAGCGTCACCCGCCGACTGGTCCGGGTCGCCTCGCTCGCCGCGGCGCTCGGCCTCTGGCAGCTCCTGACCACCCTGGACGTCGAACTGTGGCTGCGGTTCGGCCAGTTCCCCACGGTCGGCGAGGTGGCGGCTACCTTCGGCGACCGGCTCGGCACCGCCCCGTACTGGCAGGACCTCCTCCACAGCCTGCGCCGCATCGTGATCGGTTTCCTGCTCGCCGCGGTCCTCGGGGTGGCGGCGGGCACGGCCGTCGCGCGGTCGCGGTGGGCCGCCGACCTGCTCGGGCCGCTGGTGGAGGTGGCCCGCCCGGTCCCGGCGATCGCACTGGTCCCGGTGGCGATCCTGCTCCTGCCCACCAACGAACAGGGCATCGTCTTCATCACCTTCACCGCCGCGTTCTTCCCGGTCCTGGTGTCGACCCGGCACGCGGTGCGCGCGCTCGCCCCGGTGTGGGAGGAGGCCGTGCTCACCATGGGCGGCGGCCGGCTGCGGGTGCTGTTCTCCGTGGTGCTGCCCGGCGCGCTGCCCGGCATCTTCGGCGGCCTGTCCGTGGGCATCGGTGTCGGGTGGATCTGTGTGATCTCCGCGGAGATGATCTCCGGCGAGTACGGGGTCGGCTACCGCACCTGGCAGGACTACACGGTCGTCGACTACCCGGGGGTCTTCGTCGGCATGGCCACCATCGGCGCCCTCGGCTGGCTCACCTCGACGGCGGTGGAGTTCCTCGGCCGCCGCGCCACCGCCTGGCTGCCCCGCCCGCCCGAACGGGTCCCGGCGCGTGCGGCACGCCGCGCCCGCCGCGCCGCTCCCCCGGCCGCCGCCGTCCCGTCCCCCGGCTCGGGCCCCGCCCCCGCCCTCGACAAGGAGCCCGTCGCATGAGTCGCGTGAACAACCCCGTGGAGTCTGCGGTTGCCCCCGCCCGGCAGGGCGCCGAACTCGTCCTCGACGACGTACGGCTCGGCCACCGCGAGGGCAGGCCGCTGCCCGGCACCGTGCGGCTGCGGATCGCGCCGGGCGAGCTCGTCGCCGTGCTCGGCCCGTCCGGCTGCGGCAAGTCCACGCTCCTCCGCACCCTCGCCGGGCTGCTGCCGCCGCTGGGCGGGCGCGTCACGCAGGACGGCGTGCCCGTCGTCGGGCCCGCCGCCGACCGGGCGCTGGTCTTCCAGGAGGACGCCCTGCTGCCGTGGCGCGGCGTCCGCGCCAACGTCGAACTCCCCCTCGCCATCCGCGGGGTGGCACGGGCCGAGCGGCGGCGGACCGCCGACGACTGGCTGGAGCGGGTGGGTCTGGCCGGGCACGCCCGCAAGCTGCCGCGTCAGCTCTCCGGAGGACAGCGGCAGCGCGTGCAGCTGGCCCGCGCCCTGGCCGCACGGCCCCGCGCCGTCCTCATGGACGAGCCGTTCGGCGCGCTCGACCCGCACACCCGCGCAGGGATGCAGGACCTGCTCGTGGAGATCCTGCGCGGCACCGGCGCGACCGTCGTCTTCGTCACCCACGACGTGGACGAGGCGCTCCACCTCGGCGACCGGATCGCCCTGCTCTCCTCCGGCGAGGTCCTGGACGTGCCGCACCCCCGGCGGCGGGACGCACGCGACGCGCCCGGCACCGCCGAGCTCCGCCGCCGCGTCCTGACGTCCCTGTGACCCCTCGTACCCACCCCTCCCGACGTACTCCCGTGAAAGGCCCGTCCGTGGACACCCCTCTGCCCATCCCCGCCCTCTCCGAGGCGACCGAACTCTCCTGCGACGTCCTCGTCATCGGCGGCGGCACCGCGGGCACCATGGCCGCCCTGACCGCCGCCGAGCGCGGCGCCGACGTACTGCTCCTGGAGAAGGCGCACGTGCGGCACTCCGGCGCGCTCGCCATGGGCATGGACGGCGTCAACAACGCGGTCGTCCCTGGCCGGGCCGAACCGGACGACTACGTCGCGGAGATCACCCGCGCCAACGACGGCATCGTCGACCAGTCCACGGTCCGCCAGACCGCCACCCGCGGCTTCGCGATGGTCCAGCGCCTGGAGTCGTACGGAGTGAAGTTCGAGAAGGACGAGCACGGCGAGTACGCGGTCCGGCAAGTGCACCGCTCCGGCTCGTACGTGCTGCCGATGCCGGAGGGCAAGGACGTCAAGAAGGTCCTCTACCGGCAGCTGCGGCGCCGCGAGATGCGGGAGCGGATCCGCATCGAGAACCGGGTGATGCCGGTGCGCGTGCTCACGGTGGAGGGGCGTGCGGTGGGCGCGGCGGGGTTCGACACCCGCACCGGCGGGTTCGTCACCGTGCGGGCGGGCGCGGTCATCCTCGCCACCGGGGCATGCGGGCGCCTCGGACTGCCCGCGTCCGGCTACCTGTACGGGACGTACGAGAACCCGACGAACGCGGGCGACGGTCACGCGATGGCGTACCACGCGGGAGCCGCGCTCACCGGGATCGAATGCTTCCAGGTCAACCCGCTCATCAAGGACTACAACGGCCCGGCGTGCGCGTACGTCGCCAACCCCTTCGGCGGCTACCAGGTGAACCGGCACGGCGAACGGTTCGTGGAGTCGGACTACTGGTCGGGGCAGATGATGGCGGAGTTCGCGGCCGAACTCGCCTCCGACCGGGCGCCGGTGTACCTGAAGCTCAGCCATCTGCCGGAGGAGACCATCAGCACCGTCGAGTCGATCCTGCACACGACGGAACGGCCCACGCGCGCCACGTTCCACGAGGGCCGCGGCCACGACTACCGCACGCACGACGTCGAGATGCACATCTCGGAGATCGGACTGTGCGGCGGGCACTCGGCGTCCGGGGTGCGGGTGGACGCGCACGCCCGCACCACCGTGCCGCGCCTGTACGCGGCCGGGGACCTGGCCTGCGTCCCGCACAACTACATGATCGGGGCGTTCGTCTTCGGCGACCTGGCCGGGGAGGACGCTTCCCAATACCGGGCGTACGAGGGCGAGTTGCCCGGCGACCAGCTGTCGGCCGCGCACGAGCTCGTGTACCGGCCGCTGCGTCATCCCGACGGGCCGCCGCAGCCGCAGGTCGAGTACAAGCTGCGCCGCTTCGTGAACGACTACGTGGCGCCTCCGAAGACCGGCGCGAAACTGTCCCTGGCCGTCGAGGCGTTCGAGCGGATGACGGGAGAGATCGCGGAGATGGGGGCGCGCACCGCCCATGAGCTGATGCGGTGCGCGGAGGTGTCGTTCATCCGGGACTGCGCGGAGATGGCCGCGCGCTCCTCGCTGGCCAGGACCGAGTCCCGATGGGGCCTGTACCACGAGCGCCTCGACCATCCGGAGCGGGACGACGCGGGGTGGCTGCACCATCTCGACCTGTACAAGTCCCCTTCGGGGGCCATGGAGTTCCGGGCCCGGCCTGTCGAGCCGTACGTGGTGCCCGTGCCGGAGTTCGAGCCGGTGGGCGGGGCGGAGCGGGTGCTGGGAGAGGTGGCTCTGGTGCCGGTGGCGACGGCGGGCCCACGGAACGCGGCGCCGGCCGCGCGCCCAGCACCATCCGCCGACCGCACGACACCCGACGACGCAGCACCCCTGCCCCTCTCCACCGGAGCCCCGGCGGCGAGCCCGGCCCTCCTCCGCCTCCTCGCCCTCGCCGAGGAGTCCCCCGACCTGGACGCCCTCTCCCCCTACCTCTCCGATCCCGATCCCTCAGTGCGGGCGGCGGCCGTCGCCGCCCTCGCCGAGACGGCGCCCGCGGGCACGGGCCCCGCGCTGGCCGCGGCGCTGCGCGACCCCGACCCCCACGTGCGGGAGGCATCGGCGGGTGCGCTGCGCGAACTGGTCGAAGTACTGCCCCCGGAAGCGGAATTGGCGTCCGGACTGCGGGCGGCACTCCGGGTCACGGACCCGGCGGTACGGCGTGCCGCGCTGGACGTCCTGCGGGCGCTGCGGCTCGGGGACGCCCCGTCGTACGCCGCCGCGCTGGCCGACACCGACATCGACGTCCGTATCCACGCCGTCCGGGCGCTGGTCTCGGTGGACGCGCCCGCCGAGCTGGCGTCCGCCGCGGACGACCCGGCCCGCGAGGTGAGGGTCGCGGTGGCCCGTGGTCTCGCGGCGGTGCGCGCCCCTTCGCCGTCGCCGCTCGCACCGCTGCTCAACGACCCCGACGCGCTGGTGCGGGCGGCCGCCCTGACGGCGCTGTCGGTCACGGGCTGCCCGCCCCCGTATGCCGGACGTGCCGTGGCCGCGCTCGGCGACCCCGCGTGGCAGGTCAGGGCCGGCGCCGCGACAGCCCTGCGCGCGGCGCCGTCCGACGAGGCGGTCCCCGCCCTGGCCAAGGCGGCAACCGACTCCGAGGCGGACGTCCGCAAGGCCGCCGTCCTGGCCCTCCTCGCCCACACCACTGCCCCCGAGGCCCGCGCGGCCCTCACCGACGCGACCACGGACCCGGACGCGGACATCCGCGCGTACGCGGCGCGGGCCACGCACTGACGTCACCCGCGACCACGAGGGCCGGCCCACCCCGCGGTCGTACGACGACAAGCGATCCCGCGCCCACCCCGCCCCCTGCCCCGGAGGCCGACCCACCCCGCGGGCCCCCCGGGCAGCACCCCGCGCGCTACCCCGCCGGACGCCGCTCCAAGCCGCGGCTCACCTCTTCGGGCAGTGGGCCGAGGTGCAGGAGGCCGCCCACCGTTGCCGTCGTCAGGGCGTGCCAGGCGGATGCGGCGCGCAGCATCGCGTGGTCGCTGCCGGGCATCGTCACCAGGGTCGCGTCCGCTCCCGCCGCTGCCGCCCGCGCCACGTACTCCCGGGACTCGGCGGGGTCGGTCGTCCGGTCCCGGTCGCCGTGCAGCAGCACCACGCCGCGGCCTCGCAGGTGGCCGACCGGCTCTCCCGGCGGGCACCAGGGGGCCAGGCCCACCACGGCGCGGACCGAGGGGTGGTCCGCCGCGCGCAGGGCGGCGCGGGCGCCCATGGAGTGGCCGACGAGGACGACCGGCGCGTCCCCGATGCGCGGAGCCAGTGCGTCGAGCGCGCGGCGGGCGTCGTGGGCGGCGTCCTCGCGCTCGCCGTTCCAGCCCCGGCAGCGGTAGCGGACCTCTCCCACCACGATGCCCCGCGCCCCGAAGGCTCTTCTGATGGCGCGGGCGAAGGGCCGCATGCGCAGGCTCGGCAGGTTCCAGGCAGGGGGCGTCGACGTACCGTGCTCCCGGCCTCCGTGCAGGAGGAGGACGGCCGCCCGAGGGGGCGCGGAGACCCGGGGGAAGACCAGGGGGGAGCGGGGCGGGTCGGCGGATATGGACACGGAGGCTCCTTCGGCGTCACGGCCGCTCCCTCGGCATCGCGGCGGCTCGTTCGGCGTCGCGGCGGCTCGTTCAGTACGCAGCACAACGGCGGTCGGCCTGTACGAGTTCCCCATCGGCTCGGCGGCCGGCCCCGGGGCGCGGCGGTCGGAGGTGGGGTTCCGGCGACCACACTCGGCATGCCGCGTACAGATTCGGTGGAGATTACGCCACCGAAACTTACTCCAACGTAAGTAAGTTGTCCCGCCCTTCCCCTTGTGGCCGCATTTCCACCGGCTGACCTGTGCCGATGGTCCGTACCGACCGCGTTTGCACCCCCTCCCGAAGGCGCGCGGCGTGGGGTACGGTCACGGCGCTGTGCGGAGCGCCACAAGGAGCATCATTGCGCGAGTTCTCGAATCCTCCGATGGCGTCGGCGCCGCTCGTCGGCGGCCTTGCCGACGCCGTGTTCGACCATGCCGCCGAGGACCCGCTGCGCATCGCCTTCGGCCGCAAGAGCGACGGGCGCTGGTCCGACGTCACCGCGGCGGAGTTCCGCGACGAGGTGCTCGCCCTCGCCAAGGGGCTGATCGCGCAGGGCGTGCGGTTCGGCGACCGCGTGGCCATCATGTCCCGCACCCGGTACGAGTGGACGCTCTTCGACTTCGCGCTGTGGACGATCGGCGCCCAGGTCGTGCCGGTCTACCCGACGTCCTCGGCCGACCAGGTCTTCTGGATGCTGCACGACGCGCAGGTGTCGGCCGCGATGGTCGAGCACGAGGACCACGCGATGACGATCGGCTCGGTCGTCGACCGGCTGCCGCAGCTGCGCCGGCTGTGGCAGCTGGACGCCGACGCGGTCGGCGAGCTGACCGGCGCGGGCCGTGACATCGACGACGAGGTGGTGCACCGCCACCGCCGCGCGGTCACGCCCGACTCGATCGCCACGATCATCTACACGTCCGGCACGACGGGCCGCCCCAAAGGCTGTCTGATCTCGCACGCGAACTTTATGTTCGAGGCGGACGTGATGGTGGCGCGCTGGGAGCCGGTGTTCCACTCCAGGCGCGGCGACGAGGCGACGACGCTGCTCTTCCTGCCGCTGGCGCACGTCTTCGGCCGCATGGTGCAGGTCGCCGCGGTGCGCGGCCGGGTCAAGATGGGGCACCAGCCGAACCTCAACGCGGCGGCGCTGCTGCCCGACCTTGCCGCGTTCCGGCCCTCGTTCATCCTGGCCGTGCCGTACATCTTCGAGAAGGTCTTCAACGCGGCGCGGCGCAAGGCGGAGAAGGACGGCAGGGCGGGCCCGTTCGACAAGGCCGTCGAGTGCGCGGTGCGGTACGCCGACGCGCTGGAGGCCAAGGCCTTCGGGACGGGTCCCGGGCCCTCGGCGGGGCTGCGCATGCAGCACCAGCTCTTCGACAAGCTCGTCTACTCCAAGGTGCGCGAGGCGATGGGCGGCCGCGTGCGGCACGCGATGTCCGGCGGCTCCGGGATGGACCGCCGGCTCGGCCTGTTCTTCGCGGGCGCGGGCGTGACGATCTACGAGGGGTACGGCCTGACGGAGTCGACGGCCGCCGCGACGGCCAACCCGCCCGAGCGCACCCGCTACGGCACGGTCGGCCAGGCCATCCCCGGCACGACGGTGCACATCGCGGAGGACGGCGAGGTCTGGCTGCGCGGCGGCAACGTCTTCCAGGGCTACCTCAACAACCCCAAGGCCACCGACGCGACCCTGCACGACGGCTGGCTGGCCACCGGTGACCTGGGCGCGCTCGACGAGGACGGGTACCTGACGATCACCGGGCGCAAGAAGGAGATCCTGGTGACGTCCGGCGGCAAGAGCGTGTCGCCGGCCCAGCTGGAGGAGCGGGTGCGCGACCATCCGCTGGTCGCCCAGTGCGTCGTCGTCGGCAACGACCGCCCCTACATCGCGGCGCTCGTCACGCTGGACTCCGAGGCCGTGGAGCACTGGCTGACGATGCGCCGCAAGCCGACGCTGCCGCCGGGCGAGCTGGTGCGCGACCCGGATCTGGAGACCGAGGTGCGGCGGGCCGTCGTCGCCGCCAACACCCTTGTCTCGCAGGCCGAATCGATCCGGACGTTCCGCATACTGGCGCACCAGTTCACCGAGGAGCACGGCCTCCTGACGCCGTCGCTGAAGCTGAAGCGGAAGGCGATCGAGACGGTGTACTCGGCGGAGGTCGAGGCGCTGTACCGCAGCTAGTTATTGACGGTTCGTCAGGTCCCGCACACAATCAGCCCCACTTCGACTTCAGGGGGCTCGACCGTGTCGCGATCGATCCGCACCATCACCGCCGCCGTTGCGGCCCTGCTGCTCGCCACGTCCTGCAACTCCGCCTCCGACAGCGGCGGTTCCGGGGAGCCGGGCGGCGGCTCCGCGCGCGGAGTGACCGCCGACTCCATCAAGGTCGGCGGCATCGTCTCCATGACGACCGCCAGCGGATACAGCAAGAAGGACACCGATCTCGGCGCGAAGGCCCGCTTCGACCGCGCCAACGCCGAGGGCGGCGTGCACGGCCGGAAGATCGACTACCTGGGTGCGGAGGACGACGGGCAGGACCCCGGCAAGAACCTCGCGGCGGCCCGCAAACTGGTGCAGCGGGACAAGGTGTTCGCGATCTCCCCGATGAGCTCGGTCACGTTCTCCGGAGCGGACTTCCTGCAGAAACAGAAGGTGCCCACCTTCGGCTGGGGCACCATCCCGCCCTTCTGCGGGCCGACTTACATGTACGGCTTCGGCGGCTGCATGGTGCCGATGCCCGGCGGCACGATCACGCAGAGCTGGCCGGAGGGCCTCAAGAAGGTGATGGGCGGGGCGAAGGGCAAGTCGGTGGCGATCCTCGCCAACGACAACGACGCGGGCACGTTCGCCATCCGCACCTACAAGCAGAGCTTCGCCGCCGCCGGGTACGAGGTGACGTACGCCAAGCCGACGGTGCCCGCGACCTCCGTGCCGAGCGACTGGTCGGCGTACACGAAGGAGATCCTGCGCTCGGACGGCGGCAAGGCACCGGACGCGGTGGTCTCCGTCATGCAGACCCCGTACAACATCGGCCTGTTCACGGCCGTGAAGCGCGCGGGCTTCAAGGGCGTCATCACCGACCCCACCGACTACGACCCGGGCCTGCTCGCCAAGAGCGCGACGCGCAAGGCCCTGGACGGCGTGCACATCCTCCTCTCCTTCCAGCCGTTCGAGCAGGAGAGCGCGGACATGAGGCGGTTCAAGGCGGACATCAGGAAGGCGGCGGGCAAGGACGTGCCGCTCAACATGCACATGATGACCGGCTACATGTCCGCCGACCTCTTCCTCGCCATCGCAGGGAAGGCGGGCAAGGACCTCACCGTCGCCTCCTTCCAGAAGGCCGCGGACGGCTACTCGGACACCGGCACCATGGTCGGCGACCGGCGGCTGCCCAGGGGGCAGAAGGAGGCGTTCGGCTGTGGCGCCCTCGTGCAGCTCAAGGGCGGGAAGTACGCCGTGTCGTCGCCCTTCAAGTGCTACGAACCGATCCCCTTCAAGTAGCGGCGGGCCGCCATGTCGGACCTGCTGGGATTCGTGCTGAGCGGCCTTGTCTCCGGGGCCCTGTACGCCCTCCTCGCCACGGGCCTCGTCCTCTCCTACTCGGCGTCGGGCCTCTTCAACTTCGCGCACGGCGCCACCGCCTACCTGTGTGCCCTCGCCTTCTACGAACTGCACTCCGGCTTCGGTCTGCCCGCCGTACCGACGGCGCTGCTGCTGGTCGTCGTGGTCGCCCCGGCGCTCGGCTGGGGCCTCGACCGGCTGATGTTCCGCAAGCTGGCGCGGGTCGGCGAGACCGCGCAGATCGTCGCGACGATCGGCCTGCTCGTCGCGCTGCCCGCGCTCGGTCTGTGGACCGTCGAGCTCCTGACGGACGCGGGGGCCTCCGTCAAACCGGCCGAGAATCAGTTCGGGCTGCCGGGCGTCGGGCCGAGCCCCGCCAAGAGCTGGCAGCTCATGGACGGTGTCGGCATCGACTCCGACCAGCTGATCACCTGGCTGGCCACGGCGGTGGTCGCCGTCGGCCTGTGGATCCTCATGCGCCACACCCCGCTCGGCCTCCGGCTGCGGGCCGCCGTCGACAACCGCTCGCTCGTGGAGCTGCGCGGCATGAGCGCGGACCGGCTCTCGTCGGTGGCGTGGATGCTGTCGTCCGGCCTCGCGGGCCTCGCAGGAGTGCTCGCGACGCCCCTGCTCGGGCTCTCCGCCCACGACTTCACCCTGTTCCTCTTCGTGTCGGCGACGGCCGCCGTCCTCGGCCGCTTCATGTCGATCCCGCTGGCGTTCGCGGGCGGCCTCGGGCTCGGGGTGCTGCAGAATCTCGTCGCGGGGTACGCCGACTTCGCCGAGAACATCACCGGTTTCCGTACGGCCGTGCCCTTCCTGATCCTCTTCGCCGGGCTGCTCCTGCTCACGCGGCGGCAGCGGACGGCGGGCACGGCGGCGGTGGACGCGCCGCCCGTCGACTATCTCGCCGGCCTGTCGTGGGCCCGCAGATGGGGCCCGTGGGCGGTGGCGGCCGCACTCCTCGCCACCGCGTTCTACACGATCACGACCCCGTTCTGGAGCGGCATCCTCGCCCAGGGGCTCGCGATCTCCCTGGTCTTCATCTCCTTCACCGTGGTGACGGGGCTCGGCGCGATGGTGTCCCTCGCACAGGCCACCTTCGTCACCGGGGCCGCGCTGGTCGCCGGGCTCCTGATGAGCCACGGCTGGCCGTTCTTCGCGGCGGCGCTGGCCGGGACGTGCGCGGCGGCGGGCCTCGGCGCGCTCGTGGCGCTGCCCGCGCTGCGGCTCGGCGGGCGCTCGCTGGCCCTCGCGACCCTCGCGCTCGCCTTCCTCGCCGACCAAGTCCTGTTCCAGATGGGCTGGTTGCGCAACGGCGACACGGGCTGGGAGATCCCCCGCCCGGTCCTCGGTCCCGTCGATCTCTCGGACGACCGGGCGATGGGCGTCGCGATGGTCGTCCTCGTCACGGCTGCCGTCGCCGCGCTCGGCGCGCTGCGGAACTCGCCGTCGGGCCGGGCCATGCTGGCCGTGCGGTCCGCCCCCGCGGCGGCGATGGCGTCCGGCATCTCCGTGGTCCGCACGAAGCTGCTCCTGTTCACCCTCTCGGCAGGCCTCGCCGGGTTCGGCGGAGTGATGTACGCGTCCTTCAACACCCGCATCACCGCCACCGACTTCACCGCGATGACGGGCCTGATCTGGCTGGCGGTGGTGGTCGCGGCGGGCGTCCGGAGGCCGCAGTTCGCCGTGGTGGCGGGCCTGGTCTTCGCGATCGTGCCGCACCTGGTGTCGGACTACGTGACGGAGTCCGTACACCTGCCGGTAATCCTCTTCGGCCTCGCGGGCCTGGCACTGGCCAACGATCCGGACGGATATTGCGCGGCGGTGTCGGTACGGAGGCATCGGCGACGGGCGGGTTCGGCTACTCCGGCGGGCGGGGGGCGGGCCCCTTGGTGGAGCCGTCGGGAGGCGGAGCGGCAGGAGGCGCACGACCGGGACGGGGACGGGGCGACGGTGCCGTCGGGGCCGCATCAGCAGCGGGTGGGTTCGGGTCCGCCCGCGCCCGAGGAACAAGACCCGGAGCGAAGCCCTCGCGCGGCGGAACCGCAGAAGGCGCACGATCGGGATGGGAACGGGGCCACGATGCCGGCGGGGCCACACCGGCAGCGGGCGGATTCGGGTCCGCCCGCGCCCGAGGAACAAGACCCGGAGCGAAGCCCTCGCGCGGCGGAACCGCAGAAGGCGCACGATCGGGATGGGAACGGGGCCAC
>NZ_JBJDPY010000008.1:62969-171339 GCF_044903205.1 Streptomyces sp. NPDC029674 | reverse complement strand
CACGATGCCCGCGGGGCCGCACCGGCAGCGGATGGGTTCGGGTCCGCCCGCGCCCGAGGAACAAGACCCGGAGCGAAGCCCTCGCGCGGCGGAACCGCAGAAGACGTACGACCGGGATGGGAACGGGGCCACGATGCCCGCGGGGCCGCACCGCCAGCGGGTGGGTTCGGGTCCGCCCGCGCCCGAGGAACAAGACCCGGAGCGAAGCCGTCGCGCGGCGGAGCCGCAGAAGGCGCACGACCGGGATGGGAACGGGGCGACGGTGCCGGTGGGGCCGCACCGGCAGCGGGCGGATTCGGGTCCTCCCGCGCCCGAGGAACGAAGCCCTCGCGCGGTGGAGCCGCAGAAGGCGCGCGACCCGAACGCGCACGGGGCCGCGGCGTCGGCCCGGCCGCACCCGCAGCGGACGAACTCCGCCCCTCCCCCGCCCGAAGAGCGCGCCCCGGAGCAGAGCCCTCGCGCGGCGGAGCCGCAGAAGGCGCGGCCGGGAAGGGGTGGGGCCGAGCCGGAAGCGTCCGCCGTTCTCGTTCTCCGGCGTGTCCACGCCGGGTACGACGGCGCCCCCGTCCTCCACGGCGTGGACCTCACCGTTCGCCCGGGTGAGATCGTCGCGCTGCTCGGGCCCAACGGTGCGGGGAAGTCCACCACGTGCCTCGCCGCGGCCGGGCTGCTCGCGCCCACGGAGGGGCACGTGTACGTCGCCGGACGCGACGCCACCCGCGAAGGTGCCGTCCGCCGCTCGCGCGCCGGTGTCGTCCTCGCCCCCGAGGGCCGCGGCATCTTCCCCGCCCTCACCATCGACGAGAACCTGGCCCTGTACCTCAGGGACCGGGACGAGCGCGACGCCGTGTACGAGCGGTTCGCGGGGCTCGCGGCGCGGCGCAAGGTCGTCGCGGGCTCCCTCTCCGGCGGGGAGCAGCAACTCCTCGCGCTCGCCCCGCTGTTGCAGCGCCCGCCGCGAGTACTGATCGCGGACGAGCCGTCGCTCGGCCTCGCGCCCCGCGTGGTGGACGACGTGTTCCGTCTCCTCGCCGAACTCCGGGACGGGGGCGCCGGGTTGCTGCTCGTGGAGGAGAAGGCCGCCGAGGTCCTGGGGGTCGCGGACACGGTGGCGTATCTCGCGCAGGGCCGTGTCTCCTGGTGCGGGCCGCGTTCCGAGGTGCGTGCGGACCGGCTCACGGAGGCGTATCTGGGCATGGCCGCGGGCGGCAGGCCGGCCGAGGGGGCGGGCAGGCCATGAGCGAGTACGTGCTGGAGGCCGAGGGCGTCGACGTCCGCTTCGGCGGGATCCGCGCCCTGGACGGCGTGGGACTCGCCGTCCGCCCGGGCGAGGTCTGCGGTCTCATCGGCCCCAACGGGGCGGGCAAGACGACCCTGTTCGACGTGCTGTCGGGCATGCGCGGGCCCGACCGGGGACGGGTGCTGCTCGACGGCCGGGACGTCACGCGCCGCTCCCCCGTGTGGCGCGCCCGGCACGGGATGCGCCGCACGTTCCAGCGCCAGCAGCTCTTCGGGCAGCTCACCGTCGCAGACAACCTCGTCGTCGCGCAGGAGTGGCGGGGCGGTGGCGGCGGGATCACCGCCGACCTGCTGGCCGCGCCGACCCGGCGTACACGCGAGGCGACACGGCGGGAGCGGGCGGCGGCCGTACTGCGCTCGTGCGGTCTCGACGCGCTCGCCGGGCAGTACGCGGGGGCGCTGCCGGTCGGGCAGGCCCGCATGGTGGAGCTGGCACGCGCGGTCGCGGACCCGCCCAGGGTGCTGCTCCTGGACGAGCCCGCTTCCGGGATGACCGCCGACGAACGCGACCGGCTGTCGGCCGTCGTCCGCCGTCTCGCGCACGAGGAGGGCTGCGCGGTCCTGCTCGTGGAGCACAACGTCGCCTTCGTGATGGAGCTCTGCGCCCGTGTCGTCGTCCTCGACCTGGGCCGCGTCCTCGCGCAGGGCACGGCGGCCGAGGTGCGCGCGGACCCGCGGGTGCGGGACGCCTATCTGGGGTCGACGGGTGCCGAGGGCGGGAGCGGCTCCGGTGGCGCAACGGCCTGAAGCGCGGCGTTCCGGCGGGGGCGCCCTCGGCGGAGGGGCGGCCGGGTCAGCGTGGTCCAGGCGCGCAGCAGCCACTCCAGCGGACCGTAGTGGTACCGGCGCAGCCACCAACGGCTCGCGACGACCTGCGCCGTGAAGAGCGCGAGCGCGATGGCCAGGACGCCGAGGGGCGGTACGTCGCCGACCAGGGCCGCGCCGTAGCCGGTGAACAGCAGGGTGCAGACGGCGGACTGCGTGAGGTAGCCGGTCAGGGTCATGCGGCCCACCGGGGCGAGCAGCGCGGTCAGCCGGCCCGCGGGCCGGCCGCAGGTGAGCCGGAGGACCGTCGCGGCGTAGGCGGCGGCGAGCAGCGGGGCGGTGACGACGTCGATGCCCAGGGCGAGGATCTGGTACGCCCCGCCCGGGTGCTCCAGACTCGCGTGGGCGTACACGACACCGCCGAGCAGCCCCACAGTGAAGCCCGTCCACTGGAGCTTGCGCAGCGTCCCGCGGTGGCGGGCGACGTCCCCGAGCGCCTGCCGCCTGCCCGCCGCGAGCCCGAGCAGGAAGGCCGCCAGGGCGGCCGGGGCCTGGAAGAAGACGAGCAAGGCCAGGACCTCGGGCAGCTGCTCCAGGTGGGCGGCGACCACCGATGCCGGGCCGCCGCGCAGCGCCTCGGCGGCCCGCTCGGCGTCGGCCGCCGCGCCCGGGTCCACCCCGGAGCCGCCCGCCGCGTGGGCGGAGAGCGCGAGCACGACGTACGCGGCGGAGGTGAGGACGAGGAGGGCGACGGCGGTGCGCACGGCGGTACGGGGCCGCAGGCGACGGGCGGCCAGCAGGATCAGGCCGAGTACCGCGTACGTGGTGAGGATGTCCCCGGGAAACAGCAGGACCGCGTGCAGGGCGCCCAGGACGAACAGGCCGGCCAGGCGCCGCAGGAAGCGGGCGGCGAAGCGGGCCCCGTGCCGCTCGGCGGAGGAGAGCTGGAGGGTGAAGCCGTAGCCGAACAGGAACGAGAACAGCAGGAAGAACTTGGCCTCGAAGAACACCGCGACGAACCAGCGGACCGCGCTGTCGAGCGGCGAGGCGAAGCTGGGGTCCTCCAGGCCCGTGCCGTGGTAACTGGAGGCGAGGTAGCCGATGTTGACGATGAGGATGCCAAGGAGCGCGAAGCCGCGCAGGGCGTCGACGTGGGCGAGGCGCCCGCCGGCCGCCCGGGACGGGGGTGTGGTGGTCGTGGTGGTCACTCGGCCCCCTCCCGGTCGGTGAGCCGCTCGACGAACCGGCGCTGGTCGGCGAGGAATCCGGCGGCGTACAGGCGCCGGGGGGCGAAGACGGCGGTGAGGGTGAGGCGCGGCCCGGAGCTTTCGACGGCGTGGTCGACCAGTGAGTGGGTGGCGTCGGGGTAGTGCCGCACCGTCAGCTCGGCGGGCGGCAGGATGCGGCGGTAGGCGGCCTCGGTGTCGGCGACGTCGACGTTGATGTCGTGCCCGGCGAGGACCAGGAGCGTGGGTGTGCCGCGCATGGTGCGCAGGTCCTCGCTCGCGTTGGAGCGGTAGTTCTTGGTGATGAACCGCCAGCGTTCGGCGGTCATGCCGTCGGTGCCGGTGTCGGTATCGGTGCCGGTGTCGGTGTCGGCGACCGCTCTGCGGTACTGCTCGAAGGTCGCACCCTGCCGCAGCAGGCGCAGGGTCGTCTCGCGCCGCCGCAGCGCCGTTCGTGTCTCGTCCCGGGTGGCGCCGTCCCGGCGCAGTTCGGCGAGGAGGTTGTAGCGCCCTTGCTGTTGCCAGTCGACGGCCGGTGAGACCGCGATGACGAACCGGACGGCGCGGTCGCGGGCCGCGACTTTGGGCAGTACCCACCCGGCCTGGCTGGCCCCCCACAGACCGATGCGCCGGTCGTCGATGTCGGGGCGCGCGCGGGCCCAGGCGATGGCGGCGAGGGTGTCGTCCGCGCGGTCGTCCATGCTCTGGTCGAGCCAGTCGCCCTCGGAGGCGCCGACACCGGGCTTGCTCAGGGAGAGCGAGGCGTAGCCCGCCTTGGCGAACGACTCCCACAGCGGCCGGTAGAAGGTGTCGTGCGTGGCGTCGACGGGTCCGTCGCCGTGGACGAAGACCACCAGTCCGTAAGGGCCTTCGCCGTTCTGCGGCCGCGCCAGGACGCCGTCCATCAGCCGGCCGTCGTGGCGCACGGTGATGCGCTCCTCCCGCAGCGCGTAGGTGTTCTGCCAGACCGCGACACCGGCGGCTCCCGCGCCGAGCAGAAGCACGGCGACCAGCGACCACACGAGGACCCGTCGGCGGCGGCGCACGGGCGGCGCCATGAGTCGGCTCATATCTTCCCCCCAAGGAAACTATCACTCTCGATACGTTCGTATTCAGAATGAGCGTAGTAAGGTCGATAGTGCAAGGGGGGTGCCTCGGCGGCGCCTCGCGGAAGGACGCCGGAGGGAAGGAACGCCGATGGAGCCGATGGAGCCGACGACGGAGTCGACAGACGCCTCGATACGGAGGGGCGTGCCCCAGGGCAGCGAGACGCGTGTGGCCGCGCTGTACTGGGAGGCTTTCGGGCGGAAGCTCGGCGCCGCCCTGAACCCGCCGGACAAGGCCCGCGCCTTCCTCGCGGCCCATCTCCACCACGACCGGGGCGTGGTCGCCCTCGTCGACGGCGAGGTGGCGGGAGTGGCCGGCTACCAGCTCGACAAGCGCGGCCTGACGGGAGGCGGCGCGGGCGACGTCCTCTCCACGTACGGAACCTTGCGCGGGCTGCCCCGCCTTGCTCTGCTCGCCCTGCTGGAACGGCGCCCCGCCGACGGCGAACTCGTGATGGACGGCATCGCCGTCGCCCCCGAGCACCGCGGCAAGGGCATCGGCGGCCTCCTGCTGCGCGAGATCGCGGCCGTGGCCGCCGAGCACTCCTGCCGGCGCGTCCGTCTCGACGTCATCGACGTCAACCCGCGCGCCCGCGCCCTGTACGAACGGCACGGATTCACCGCCGTACGCACCGAGAAGACCCCGTACCTGCGCGACCTGATGGGCTTCGGCGCCGTCACGACCATGCGCCGGCCCATCACGCAGGACGCCGCGACCAACCGCCGGGAGGCTCGATGAACACCCCGCCGCCGAACGCCCCGACGGGCCCGCACGCCGACGCGGCCGCCCCCGTGCCCGTCCCCACCCGGCTGCTCGTCCACGCTCTGGTCCGCGAGGACGGCTCCGTCGATTCCGGTGAGCTCTACGCCGTCGCGGGCCTGCTGGGCATGACCGACCAACAGGTCCGCCTCTGCGTCAAGCGGCTCGTCGCCGAGGGCCGCTTCACCCACGAAGGCCGCGGCCGCAAGGCCCGGTTGCAGGCGGTCGCCGACTTCACCGGCTCGATCACCCCCAACGTCGCCTACGTCCGCCACGCCTACCGCCAGGACCACGGCCTTGCCGCCTGGGACGGCGTCTGGCACCTCTTCGCCTTCGCCGTCCCCGAGTCGAACAGAGCCTCCCGCGACACGCTCCGCGACACCCTGCGCCACCTAGGCGCCGCCCCCGTCCAGAGCGGCCTCTACGTCAGCGCGAACCCCATCGAAGAGCTGGTCGAGGCCCAGGTCCGCCACCTCGGCGTCGGCGACGCGGTCACCTGCCTCACCAGCACCGACCTGCGCGTCGGAGGCGTCGGGCACCCGCCCGCCCTGGCCGCCGCCCTCTGGCCCCTGGACGACATCGCCGCTCGCCACGACGGCCTCGCCGGCCTCGCCCAAGCCTGCCTCGACCGGCTCGCGCAGCCGGAGGGCCCCGCCGGGCCCGAGCGGCTGGCCATGGCCGTCCGGCTCGCCGCGGCCTTCACCCACGCCATGGAACCGGACCCCCTCCTGCCCCCCGAGCTCCTGCCCCGGCCCTGGCCCGGGACGCACGCCCGCCGGCTCGCGGCCGCCTGCTGGACCGCACTCGCCGAGGCCGACACCGACGCCCCTGCCGGGACCCCCGTCCCGCGCCTGTTCGTCCAGTACGAGGAGCTGCTCGCCTCCGTCCCCGACGGCCTCACCTGACACACTGCGACGCGGTCACCGGGTCGCCTGACCGTCGGCGGTGTGGGTGCGGTACTCGTAGCGGGGCGGTGCCTTCGCGGGGGCGCTCGCCCGGTCCACCAGGGCGCGGACCGTCGCGTGGTCCGGCGAGCGGTGGCAGGCGGGGTCGGTCCGGGCGGCGTCGCCGGTCAGGGCGTATGCCTGGCAGCGGCAGCCGCCGAAGTCGACGGTACGGAGGTCGCAGCCGCGGCACGGGTCACCCATCCAGGCCTCGCCGCGGTAGCGGTTGAACGCGTCCGACTCCCGCCAGATCCAGGCCAGTTCGCGGTCCCTCACGTTGGGTGCGGCCGGGCCGAGCAGTTCGGCGGCCGCCGGGCACGGCAGCACCGTGCCGTCGGGGGCGACGGTCAGCGAGAGGGCGCCCCAGCCGCCCATGCAGGGCTTCGCGGTGCCGTCGACGTAGTCCGGGGCGACCCACACCAGCTCCATGCGTCCCGCCAGCCGCTCCCGCCACCGCTCGACCCGGTCGCGGGCCCGCGCCACCCGGTCGCGGTCCGGCAGCAGGGCGTCGCGGTTGCGCAGCGCCCAGCCGTAGAACTGGGTGTTGGCCAGCTCGACGCGGTCGGCGCCCCAGGCCAGGCCGAGCTCCACGAGGGAGTCGAGCGCGTCGAGGTTGGCGCGGTGCAGCACGGCGTTGAGGCCGAGCGGCAGCCCGGCCCGCCCGACGAGCCGCGCCGCCCGCTCCTTCGCGGTGAACACCCGCGCTCCCGCGATGTGTTGAGCGGCCGACGGGTCGGCGTGCTGCACGGACAGCTGGACGCTGCGCAGTCCGGCGTCGACGAGCCCTTCGAGGCGCTCGCGGTGCAGGCCGACGCCGCTGGTCACGAGCTGCGTGTGGATACCGGCGCCGTCCGCCGCGGCCACGATCTCGGCGAGGTCCCGGCGCAGCAGTGGCTCGCCGCCGGACAGATGGGTCTGCACCACCCCGAGGCCGGCGGCCTGGCGCAGCACGGAGGCCCACTCCGCGGCCGTCAACTCGGCCGAGCGCGACACGAGTTCCATCGGATTGGAGCAGTAGGCGCAGCGCAGTGGGCAGCCGTGGGTGAGTTCGGCGAGGAGCGCCCAGGGCGGATCGGGGCGGCTTTCGGGGCGGGCCGGCATCGGGACACACGCCCCTTCGCCGGACGTCACCTCAACCACCCTTCCGCCCACAACTCCCCCAAGAACTTCGGTACTTCCTCGGCGACGGGGGCGCCCGGATGCCGCTCCGACAATTCAGCGACGATGCCCGCGACGTCTCGTTCACCGTCGCACAGGCCCACGATGCTTCCGGCGGCTCCGCGCAGCACGACGACTCGTTCGGGCAGCACCAGCAGGTCGACGCCGCGCACCCGGTCGTGCCGGAGCAGCACCGAGCGGATGAGCACGGGGCGCCAGACCTCGCGTACGACATCCTGGGCGGTCACCGTTCACCCCCGGCGCCCCGGTCGACGGCGTCGAGGAGCGACCACAGCACGTCGCACTTGAACGCGAGGGCGGCGACGGCCCGTTCCTGTTCCTCGCGGGTGCGCGCCCAGGCCAGGACGAGGGCGAGCGCCTCTTGGCCGTCGCGGCCGCCCTGCCCGACGCGCGTACGGAAGTAGTCGAGCCCCGCCCTGTCGAGCCACGGATAGTGCTTCTCGAAGGCGGCGATCCTGGTGCGCATCAGGTCCGGCGCGGACAGCTCGGTGAGCGAGGCGGCGACGGCGTCGAGTGCGGGGCTGAGCCGGCAGAAGTTGACGTATCCGTCGACGGCGAGCCGCACGCCCGGCAACACGCGTGAGGCGTCCGTGAGTTGCCCCCTGTCGAGCCCGGCCGCCTCGCCGAGCCGCAGCCAGCGCTCGATGCCGCCTTCGCCGTCCCGTTCCCCGTCGTGGTCGCGGATCCTGCGCAGCCAGCCGCGGCGCAGCGCGGGATCGTCGAACTTGGCGAGGATCAGGGCGTCCTTGACGGGGATGTGCCGCTGGTAGTGGAACCGGTTGGCGATCCAGCGGCGCACCTCTTCCGGGGTGAGGGCGCCTTCGTGCATGCGTACGTTGAAGGGGTGCCGGTCGTGGTAGCGCTCGGCGGAGACGGCACGCAGCCGGCCGGTGAGTTCCTCGGGAGTCCAGGGCGGCGCGACCTCCACGGAGGCCGTTGCGGTGCTTGTGGTCGTCGCGCTCACAGCTCAATCACCATCCCGTCGGCGGCGACCTCGATGCCCCGCTCCGCGAGGAACTTGTGCTGTTCGGCGTGCGGGTCACCGAGGGGGTTGGTGTTGTTGAGGTGGGTGTAGAGGACGCGACCGGGCAGCCGCGCAAGGCGGTGGGCCGTGCCGGCGGGTCCGGCGATAGGCAGGTGCCCCATGGCGGTGGCGGTGCGAGCGGTGAATCCGGCGCGCACGGGTTCGTCCTCGTCCCAGAACGTGCCGTCGACGATGACGCAGTCCGCCGTACGGGCAGCTTCGTCGAAGGCGTCGCTCCAGACGGCGAGGGAGGGGGCGTAGAGGAGGGTGCGGCCGGTGGCGGGTTCGGTGAGGCGCAGGGCGACGGACCAGGGGGCGGGGTCGGGGGCGGGGCCGGGGCCGGGACCCGGACCGGGACTGGAGCCGGGGCCGGGGCTGAGACCCGGACCGAGGCCGGAACCCGAACCGAGGCCAGAACCCGAACCGAGGCCGGAACCGGGACCATGCCCCGGACCGGGGCCGGAACCGGGGCCGGAACCCGGACCGAGGCCGGGACCGGCGCCCGGACCGAGGCCGGAACCCGAACCCGGACCGAAGCCGGAACCGGTGCCGGAACCAGTGCCGGGACCGGTGACGGCGTACCGCGGGCGCTTGGCCGAGAGTGGTACCGCGCCGGCGTGGATTCCGGAGCCGTCGCCGTTCAGCGGCACGGCGCGCCCCCGCGGCAGCTCCCGCCACCGTACGTGCGTGTAGGGCTCCAGAAGGGCGTCGAGGCGCAGCCCCTCGCGCACGGCGTCGCGTACGGGAGCGGTCGCCAGGACCTCCACGCCGTCGCGCGCCTCACGCAACCGGGCGAGGCCCAGCGTGTGGTCGAGCTCGGCGTCGGTGAGGACGACCCCGGCGACGGGGGTGCGCCGCGCGTCGCCTCCCGCGCCGGGGCGCAGCGCCGGGACGCTCTCGATCTGGTCGCCGATGTCGGGGGTGGCGTTGACGAGGTACCAGCGGTCCTCAGAGCCTGTGTGGACGGCGAGCGCGGCGTGCCGGCGGCGGCGTTCCGGGTGGGCGCGTGCCCCGGCGCACCCGGGACACGCGCAGTTCCACTGGGGCAGCCCGCCGCCCGCGGCGGTGCCGAGCACCTGCAGCAGCATGGCGGCGGGCCTACCGCTCTGCGAGTCGGTAGGCGGTGACTTCGAGGGCGGTGTCGACGACCGCGTACTCGGGGGTCCGCCAGCCCGTGCCGTCGGCGGCGGCGTCAGCGGCGGCCCCGCGCGCCGGCTCGCGGGCGGGCTTCTCCTGGTCGGTGCTGTGGTGCATGACGCTGCCTTTCCCGAAGAGGTGGAGTGTCAGGAACAAACCACAGGGACGCGGAACAGCCCATGTGCTTGTAGCGTTCATATAGGTGTCCCGTGTTCAGCGGATCCGGCCGTGCAGGAATGCGGCAGAGCCGTTGATCGTTGACCATGGGAGCAACAACCGACGACTTAAGGATCGAAAGCTCGTGAGCAAGGTTCCCCCGATCACCCTCAACAACGGCGTCGAGATGCCCCAGCTCGGTTTCGGCGTCTGGCAGGTTCCGGACGACGAGGCCGAGACGGCTGTCGCGACGGCGCTGGAGGCCGGGTACCGCAGCATCGACACCGCGGCCGTCTACGGCAACGAAGAAGGCACGGGCAAGGCGATCGCCGCTTCCGGCGTGGCCCGTGAGGAACTGTTCGTCACGACGAAGCTCTGGAACGCCGACCAGGGCCACGACGCGACGCTGCGCGCCTTCGACTCCTCGCTGGAGAAGCTGGGTCTCGACTACGTGGACCTGTACCTGATCCACTGGCCGCTGCCCTCCAAGGACGCGTACGTCGACACGTACAAGGCCTTCGAGAAGATCCACGCCGACGGCCGCGCCAAGTCCATCGGCGTCTCGAACTTCCTGCCCGAACACCTGGAGCGGCTCATCGGCGAGACGTCGATCATCCCCGCCGTCAACCAGATCGAGCTGCACCCGCACCTCCAGCAGCGCGCCTCCCGCGAGTACCACGCGGAGCAGGGCATCGCCACCGAGGCCTGGTCGCCGCTCGGCCAGGGCAAGGGACTCCTGGAGGTCCCGGCGATCGTCGCCATCGCGCGCAAGCACGGGCGCACGCCCGCGCAGATCGTGCTGCGCTGGCACGTCCAGCTGGGCAACGTCGTGATCCCCAAGTCCGTGACGCCGTCGCGCATCAAGGAGAACATCGACGTGTACGGCTTCGAGCTCGACCCCGAGGACATGGCGGCGATCTCCGCCCTGAACGAGGACCGGCGGCTCGGCCCGGACCCGGCGACGTTCGACGTGGTCTGAGACCGCACGCCCGCTGTTCGCCCTACGCGTCCCGTCCCGGACCGCCCTCCGGCGGGACGGGACGCGACCAGGTCAGCTTGACGGTCAGATGCCCCTCCGCCGCCGTCTTGGCGATGACGGCGCCCGCCGCGGCGCTGAGCTTGACGCCGAACTCCAGCTCGATCGTCTCGGGGTCGAGTGCCCGGTCCCGGAAGGTCCGCAGGGCGGACATCGCGGCGCCCCGCACATTGTTCAGCGCCGACTCGAAGCGCCCCTCGACCTCGTGGATCTCACCGCTCTCGCCGCGCCGCGACACGGACCTGAACCCGGGATCCCGCGTGTCCACCTCGACGACGACGGGCCCCTCGTCGGACTCCCACCGCACCAGTTCGTTCACGGGTGTCCCCCTCGCTCGCTCCACCGGCCCCCGGCGCCCGGCGCTTCCCCGAAGGTACGCCAACCGGCCTTGCGAGGCAGCCCAGTTGGCCTCTCGTCACCCTTACGCGTCCTTGACCGCCACATGCACCGTCTGCGTCGTCAGCAGGAACAGGTCGGGGCGCCGGTGCAGGCTCTGCGGGTCGGACGGGTCGAGGAGGCGGTCGAAGGTGGCGGCGTCGTCGGGGGTGAGGCGTTCCGCCTGCATCTCGCGGCGGCGGGTGAACTCCTGCACCACGTGGGCGCGGGCGTCCTCCGAGAGGGGGGCGGGCAGGTCGAGGAGGAAGCTGCGGGTGGCCTCGTACCGCAGGCCGGCGGCGGTGAGGAGGGCCGGCCAGTCCTCCGTCGCCGCCTTCGAACCGTCGAGCCCCTCGCGCATCCCGGCGAACCACTCCTCGTCGGCCGCCTCAAGGCGGGAGAGGAGTCCGGGGCGGCCGAAGCCGATGTCGCGGGGCAGGTAGCGGGCGCTGAGGCCGCCCTCCAGGAGGGCGACGGCGCCGGCGGGGGCGAGGTGGCCGGCGAGTGCGGAGAGGGCGGCGCCCTGGTCACCGACGTGGTGCAGGGACCTGCACAGCCACAGGAGGTCCGCCGCCTGAGGCACGTCGTCGATGGCGTCGGGGAGCGCCGCGCGCACCGTCTCGAAGCGGTCGGTGAGGCCTTCGGCCGCGGCGCGGTCGCGGGCCCGCTCGAGGAGGGCCTCCTCGGGGTCGGCCGCGACGATCCGCGCCTTGGGGAACGCCTCGGCCAGCAGGAAGGAGACCGCGCCCGGGCCGCTGCCGACGTCGACGACGACGCCCGGCTCCGGCACCCAGCGGGTGAGCCAGGACGCCACCTCGCCGTACATCGGCGCGGCGACGCGGGCGTAGCGTTCCAGCATGACGCCCATGGCGGCCCAGTCCATGTCGCCGTCGTGGTCGTGCCCGTGCCCGTGGCCGGGACCGTGTCCGTGGCCTCCGCCGTGCCCGTGGTGATGCCCCATCGTGTTGTGCCGCCTTCCGGTTCGGGCCCTCGTGGGCCCTCGTGCGTGGACAGGACCAGCCTGCTCCCGCTTCCCGGTTTCCGGCGAGCGATGTTGCCGCTATCGCAAAAACTCAGCGTCGCCTACGGTACGCCCGCAGGGTGAACCGGGGGTCGGGCCGCGGGACCTCCTGGTCCGGGAGCTCCGCGAGCCGGGCGGCGAGCTCCGCGGCCAGCGGTCCGTCGGGCGGGATCCGGGTGAACCAGCCGCGCCGCAGGTCGTCGACCGTGGAGCGGGGCGTGCGGCCCTGGCCGTGGCCGCGGAACCGCGCCTGTCCTGCCGGTGCCAGACCGTGCTCGGCGGCGTACGCGTCGACGGCCTGGACCCGGTCGACCGCGAGCCGCACCGGGCGCGGCGCGAGCACGGCGTCGATGTCGCTGCGCACGTCGTGCGAGGCGGCCTTGTCCACGGTGGTGACGTAGACCCCGCCCGGCCGCAGCACCCGCGCGCACTCGGCGACGACCGACGACGTCTCCTCCGGCCCGGAGAGGAGGTGCAGCAGCCATACGGTGCTGACGGCATCGAACGCGCCGTCGGGGAAAGGGAGTTGGCGGCTGTCGCCGAGCACGATGGCGCCCGGCACCCGGCCCGCGGCCATCCGGGCCATGCGGTACGCGGCGTCGACCCCGGTCACCCGCAGCCCGGGCCGCCCGGCGAGGCGCCGGGTGACCAGGCCGGTTCCGCAGGCGACGTCGAGAAGCGTGCGGGTGTCGGCGGGCAGCAGGCCGAGGACCGCCTCGGCGGCGGCAGCGGCGCGGGGCTCGCCGCCGCGCGAGGCGTCGTACCGGTCGGCCTCCTTGCCGTAGTCCAGCACGGCCCGTCAGCCCGCCCCGTGCGCGGGCGCCAAGTCCTGGACCCGGCGGGCCAGTCGGAAGTCGAGGTCGGTGATCGCGCCGCCCGCGCTGTGCGTGTTCACGGCGAGCGTGACGGTGTTGTAGCCGAGGGTCAGGTCGGAGTGGTGGCCGAGCTCTTCCTGCGTCCGCGCGATGTGGACGACGAGGCCGGCCGCCGCGAAGTGCGAGCCGAGCCGGTAGGAGCGGGTGAGCCTGTCACCGTCCACGGACCAGCCGGGCAGCTCGGCCAGGCGGTCCTCGATCTCCTTCTGCGAGAGCGGTTCGGGGGTCATGGGCCACGCTCCTTCCGGGAAGTCGGTCTTCGGCTCACCCTGCCACAAATTGTTTCGATTACCTTCTACGTATGACAACCGCCGCGCCCGGCAAGGGGAGCACCAGAGGCAAGGCCAAGGGGACCGCCGGCAACACGAGCGGGACCGCCACCGGAGTGGGTCCGCTGCTGCGGGGCTGGCGCGAGCGGCGCCGGGTGAGCCAGCTGGAGCTGGCCCTGCGCGCCGACTCCTCCGCGCGGCACATCAGCTTCGTCGAGACGGGCAGGTCGCGCCCGAGCGAGGAGTTCCTGCTGCGCATCGCCGACCACCTCGACGTGCCGGTGCGGGACCGCAACTCCCTGCTGCTCGCGGCCGGTTACGCACCCCGTTTCCGTGAGACGCCGCTGGACGACCCGGCCATGGGCACGCTGCGCGAGGGCCTCGAACAGCTGCTTGCCGGCTACGAGCCCTATCCGGCCCTGGTCGTCGACGCGGCGTACGACGTCGTCGCGGCGAACCGGGGCATCACGATGATGCTCGACGGCATCCCCGGGCATCTGCTGGCGCCGCCCCTGAACGCGATGCGGCTGACGCTCCACCCGGAGGGCCTGGCGCCGCGGATCCGCAACCTGCGGGAGTGGCGGGGGCACCTGCTGCACCAGATGGAGCGGCAGATCGCGCTGCAGCGCTCGGACGCGCTGCGGGCCGTGTACGAGGAGGTGGCCGCGTATCCGGTGGCGGATCCCGGGGTGGACGCCTTCGAGGCGGGGACGGAGGTGCCGTACTTCGCGCTGCCGCTGCGGATCGAGCACGACGGGCACGTGCTGTCCTTCATCTCGTCGATCTCGACGTTCAACACCCCGATGGACGTGACGGTCGCCGAGCTGGCCATCGAGACGCTGCTCCCGGCCGACCCGGCGACGTCCAAGTACCTGCAGAACCACATGTCCTAGACGCTCGCCTCTCAGGCCGTCAGCCTTTGAGCGTCCGCAGCGTCGCGTACTGCAGCGCGGCGAAGCCGCCGACGGTCGCGGCCTGGAGCGGGATCCAGACCGCTCCTGCCGTGCTGGGCGAGAGCCAGGCGACGAGGGCGACGACGCTCGCCACCGCCCAGACGGCGTTCGCCTCGACGACCGCCCGCACGGCGGGCGTCGGCGGGCGCTTGCGCGAGGCGAGGAAGCCGACGCCCGCGCCGAACAGGGCGAGGAAGACGCCGAGGCCCAGCAGCAGCCCGGAGTCGACGCCGAGGAAGCGTCCCAGGGGGCCCGAGGCGGCGGCGTACGCGATGCCGTTGCCGGCGGTCACGACCGCGTCCAGGCCGAGGAAGCGGCGCAGCATCGTCGTCGGGTCGGTGGTGCGGGCGAGCGCGGCGAGCGGGTACGTGGTTGTGGTCATGGCCATGACGGAATGCCTTCCAGTGAGGGACGGTTTCGGGGAACGGTTTCGGGTGCCGGGTCCGGTCCGGAGTGCGCCGGACCGGACCCGGTGACATCACTCTGTCGCGCCCGCGCCGACCGGTCGATTACGTCGCAGGTAATGCCGCGCGGGCCGCCCGGCAACCCGTACGGCCGCCGCCGACGGGTGCGGCTCCGGTCCCGCCCCTACGTTCGGTGGCAGGCACACCCAGGGAGCTTCACGGTGACAGAGACGACCGAGCCCGCTGCCGCCCTGCTGCGGGCGGGACGGTTCTTCCGGCGCGGCGAAGCCGCCCGCGACCTGCACAGCGTGCGGCTGACCGGCGGCCGGGACGCGGACGCCTTCTACCGGGACCGGTGGAGCCACGACAAGGTCGTGAACTCCACGCACGGCGTGAACTGCACCGGCTCCTGCCGCTGGAAGGTGTACGTCAAGGACGGCATCATCACCTGGGAGACGCAGGCCACCGACTATCCGAGCGTGGGCCCCGACCGCCCCGAGTACGAGCCGCGCGGCTGCCCGCGGGGCGCCGCGTTCTCCTGGTACACGTACTCCCCCACGCGCGTGCGCTACCCGTACCTGCGCGGCGTCCTCCTGGAGATGTACCGGGAGGCGAAGGCGCGCCTGGGTGACCCGGTGCTCGCGTGGGCGGACATCCAGGGCGACCCGGAGCGCCGCCGGACGTACCAACAGGCGCGCGGCAAGGGCGGGTTGGTGCGGGCGGCCTGGGACGAGGCGGTCGAAATCATCGCGGCGGCGCACGTGCACACCATCAAGACGTACGGCCCCGACCGCGTCGCGGGCTTCTCGCCCATCCCCGCGATGTCGATGGTGTCGCACGCGGCCGGCGCCCGCTTCATGAGCCTCATCGGCGCGCCGATGCTCTCCTTCTACGACTGGTACGCGGACCTGCCGGTCGCCTCGCCGCAGGTCTTCGGCGACCAGACCGGCAGGAGATGGCGCACCTCGCCGCCGAGCACGAGGGCAAGCGCGTCACGTACGCCGACACCCAGGCCGCACCCGTGCCGGTGATCACCTCGCCGGAGTGGAGCGGCAGCGAGGCGGGCGGGCGCAGGTACACGGCGTTCACGCTCAACACCGAGCACCTGAAGCCGTGGCACACGCTCACCGGGCGCCAGCACTTCTTCATCGACCACGACTGGATGCACGAGCTGGGCGAGGCGATGCCCGTCTACCGGCCGCCGCTGGACATGAACCGCCTCTTCGGAGAGCCACGCCTCGGCCCGGACGGCGAGCGCGAGGTGACGGTGCGTTACCTGACTCCGCACAACAAGTGGTCGATCCACTCCGAGTACCAGGACAACCTGTTCATGCTGTCGCTCTCGCGCGGCGGCCAGTGCGTGTGGATGGCGCCGCAGGACGCGGACGCCATCGGTGTGAAAGACAACGACTGGATCGAGGCGGTGAACCGGAACGGCGTGGTGGTGGCGCGCGCCATCGTCTCCCACCGCATGCCGGCGGGCACGGTCTACATGCACCACGCGCAGGAACGCACGGTGAACGTCCCCAAGGCGGAGACGACCGGCAGGCGCGGCGGCATCCACAACTCGCTGACCCGCCTCATCCTCAAGCCGTCCCATCTCATCGGCGGCTACGCGCAGTTGTCCTGGGCGTTCAATTACCTGGGCCCTACGGGCAACCAGCGCGACGAGGTGACGGTCATCCGCCGCCGCTCGCAGAAGGTGGAGTACTGAGATGCCCCGTGCCGAAGGCACCATTGGGCGCTGTATGGCCCAGATCGCGATGGTGATGAACCTCGACAAGTGCATCGGCTGTCACACCTGCTCCGTCACCTGCAAGCAGGCGTGGACCAACCGCGACGGCATGGAGTACGTCTGGTTCAACAACGTCGAGACCCGCCCCGGCCAGGGCTATCCGCGCCGCTACGAGGACCAGGAGAAGTGGCGCGGCGGCTGGGAGCTGAACCGGCGCGGCGCCCTGAAGCTGAAGAACGGCGGCCGGATCAAGTCGCTCCTGGAGATCTTCTCCAACCCCAAGCTGCCCGAGATCAAGGACTACTACGAGCCCTGGACGTACGAGTACCGGAACCTCACCGACGCCCCGCTCGGCGACGACTACCCGGTGGCCGAACCGCGCTCCCTGATCAGCGGCAAACCCATGAAGATCGAGTGGTCCTCGAACTGGGACGACAACCTCGGCGGCGCCACCGAGCACGGCGACCTCGACCCGATGGTCGCCAAGACGCGTCAACAGGTCGCGGACAAGGTGAAGTTCAGCTTCGAGCAGACCTTCATGTTCTATCTGCCCCGCATCTGCGAGCACTGCCTGAACCCGTCGTGCGTGGCGTCCTGCCCGTCCGGCGCGATGTACAAGCGGTCGGAGGACGGCATCGTCCTCGTCGACCAGGACCACTGCCGGGGCTGGCGCAAGTGCGTGACCGGCTGCCCGTACAAGAAGGTGTACTTCAACCACCGCACCGGCAAGGCCGAGAAGTGCACGCTCTGCTATCCGCGCGTCGAGGTCGGCATGCCGACCGTCTGCTCGGAGACGTGCGTGGGCCGGCTGCGCTATCTCGGCGTGATCCTGTACGACGCCGACAGGGTGACGGCGGCGGCCAGTGAGCCCGACGAGAAGAAGCTCTACGACGCCCAGCTGGACGTCTTCCTCGACCCCGAGGACCCCGAGGTGCGCCGCGCGGCGGAGCGGGACGGGATCTCGTACGACTGGATCGAGGCGGCGCGCCGCTCCCCCGTGCACGCGCTGATCAGCAAGTACAAGGTGGCGCTCCCGCTGCACCCGGAGTACCGCACCATGCCGATGGTCTGGTACATCCCGCCGCTCTCCCCGGTGGTGGACGCGCTGACGGAGACCGGCCACGACGGCGAGGACCTGGGCAACCTCTTCGGCGCCATCGACACGCTGCGCATCCCCCTCGAATACCTCGCGGAGCTCTTCACCGCCGGAGACGTGGGGCCCGTGCGGGCCTCGCTGGAGAAGCTGGCGGCGATGCGTTCCCACATGCGGGCCATCAACCTCGGTGACGAGCCCGGCACTTCGACCGCCGGGTCGGTGGGCATGTCGGGACCGGAGATCGAGGAGATGTACCGGCTGCTCGCCATCGCCAAGTACGAGGACCGGTACGTCATCCCCACCGCGGCCGTCGCGGACGCCCGGCGCCTGGAGGACTCCGCGCTGCCCGAGGGCTCCGGCTCCTGCAGCCTCGACTTCGAGGGCGGCCCCGGAATGGGCGGGGACGGGCCGTTCGGCCAGGACTCCGGCCGCAGGCAGCTGCCGCTCGTCACCATCGAGAACTTCCACACGCTGCGGGCCCGGCAGACCGCCGACGAGCAGCCCAGCGCGGTCGAGAAGGCCCATGCGCCGAAGGAGGACGAGACGTGACCCGGCACGCGGTGCTGTACCAGGCGGCGGCGCTCTGCCTGGCCTATCCGGACGACGAGTTCCGTACGCGGCTGCCGCTGCTGCGGGCGGCCGCTCCCGCGGAGCTCCACGGCTTCCTGGAGTACGCCTCGGCCGCCGGCCCCCACGAGCTGGCCGCGCACTACGTCCAGGTCTTCGACTTCAAGAACCGCCACAGCCTGTATCTGAGCTGGTGGCGGGAGGGCGACACCCGGCGGCGCGGCATGGCCCTGGTCCGCTTCAAGGAGGTCTACCGCGAGCACGGCATGGAGTTCACCGGCGAGGAACTGCCGGACTTCCTGCCCGCGGTCCTGGAGTTCTCGGCGCACGCAGGCCCGGTGCTCCTGGAGGAGCACCGCAGCGGCCTTGAGCTGCTGCGGATCGCGCTCGCCGACCACGGCACCCCGTACGCCGCCGTCGTCGAGGCGGTGTGCGCGACGCTGCCGGGACCCTCCCCCAAGGACCGCGCGGAGGCCCTCGCACTCGCCCGCTCCGGGCCGCCGCGCGAGGACGTCGGACTCCAGCCCTTCGCACTCATCGGGGAGCCGGATTCATGAAGACGCTGCTGTGGGGCGTGCTCCCCTACCTGGCCTTCGTCCTGCTCGTCGCGGGCACGCTCTGGCGCTACCGCTACGACAAGTTCGGCTGGACGACCCGCTCCTCCCAGGTCTACGAGTCGAAGCTCCTGAACATCGCCTCACCGATGTTCCACTACGGCATCCTCTTCGTGCTCGCGGGCCATCTGGTCGGGCTGTTCCTGCCGGAGTCGTGGACCGACAAGGCGGGCGTGAGCGAGCACACGTACCACCTGTTCTCGCTGTACGGCGGCACGGCCGCCGGAGTGCTCCTCGTCGTCGGCATCCTGCTGCTGCTCTACCGGCGGCGGACCAACACGCCGGTGTTCCGCGCCACGACCGCCAACGACAAACTGATGTACCTGGTGCTGTTCGCGGCGATCGTGCTCGGCATGGTCGCCAAGCTGGCGCATTCGTCCGGCGACGGCTACGACTACCGCGACTCCATCGCCCCTTGGGCCCGCAGCCTCTTCACGCTCCAGCCGGACATCGACCGGATGACGGGCGTGCCGGTGCTGTACGAGATCCACGCGGTGGTCGGCATGGTGCTGTTCGCGCTGGTGCCGTTCACCCGGCTCGTCCATATGTTCAGCGCCCCGCTCCAGTACCTGTTCCGGCCGTACGTGGTGTACCGCAGCCGGGACCCGGAGCGGCTGGGCGCGCGGCCGGAGCGGCGGGGCTGGGAGCGGACGGGCTCCTGACCCCGCCCGCTCCCGTGCCGCCTAAGGGGTGCCGTCCTTCTTCTGGTCGTTCTTCTGGTCGTCCTTCTGGTCGTCCTCGTCCACGATCTCGGCGTCGACGACCACGCTCTCCTCGCCGGTGGCCTCCGGGCCCTTCGGTTCCTGGGCGCCCTCGCCAGGAGCCGCGTACATCGCCTGGCCCATCTTCTGGCTGACCGTGGCCAGCTTCTCCGCGCCGGCGCGCAGGGCCGCCGTGTCGTCGGCCCGGTTCTTGAGAATCTCCTGCAACTCGGCAGCGGCGGCCTCGACTTCGCTCTTCGTGTCCGCGGGCACCCGCTCCCCGTTCTCGCGCAGGAACCGCTCCGTCTGGTAGACGAGCTGCTCCGCCTGGTTGCGGACCTCCGCCGCCTCACGGCGTTTACGGTCCTCCTCCGCGTGCTCCTCGGCCTCCCGCACCATGCGGTTGATGTCGTCCTTCGGCAGCGCGGAACCGCCGGTCACCGTCATGCGCTGCTCGCGCCCGGTGGCCTCGTCCTTCGCCGAGACGTGCATGATCCCGTTGGCGTCGATGTCGAAGGTGACCTCGATCTTGGGGACGCCGCGCGGTGCGGGCGGCAGTCCGGTCAGGTCGAAGACGCCGAGCTTCTTGTTGTACGCGGCGATCTCCCGCTCGCCCTGGAAGACCTGGATGCCGACCGAGGGCTGGTTGTCCTCGGCGGTGGAGAAGGTCTCCGAACGGCGGGTGGGAATGGTGGTGTTGCGCTCGATGAGCTTCGTCATGATGCCGCCCTTGGTCTCGATGCCGAGGGACAGCGGTGTCACGTCCAGCAGGAGCACGTCCTTGACGTCGCCGCGGATCACACCGGCCTGCAGGGCCGCGCCGAGCGCCACCACCTCGTCCGGGTTGACACCCTTGTGCGGGTCCTTGCCGGTGAGCTCCCTGACCAGCTCCGTCACCGCGGGCATCCGGGTGGAGCCGCCCACCAGGATCACGTGGTCCACGGCGGAGAGCTTGACGCCCGCGTCCTTCACGGCCTGGTGGAACGGCTCCTTGCAGCGGTCCAGCAGGTCGGCGGTGAGCTCCTGGAACTGGGCGCGCGTCAGCTTCTCTGCGAGGTGCAGCGGCCCGTCCGCCGAGGCGGTGATGTAGGGCAGGTTGATGTCCGTCTCGCTCGACGAGGACAGCTCGATCTTGGCCTTCTCGGCGCCCTCGCGCAGGCGCTGGAGCGCCATCTTGTCCTTGCCAAGGTCCACGCCGTGCCCGTTCTTGAACTGCCGCACCAGGTATTCGACGATCCGCTGGTCCCAGTCGTCGCCGCCGAGCTGCGTGTCGCCGTTGGTGGCCTTCACCTCGATGACGCCCTCGCCCATCTCCAGGAGGGAGACGTCGAAGGTGCCGCCGCCGAGGTCGAAGACGAGGACGGTCTGGTCGTCGCCCTTGTCGAGGCCGTACGCGAGGGCCGCCGCGGTCGGTTCGTTGATGATCCGCAGGACGTTGAGCCCCGCGATCTCACCGGCCTCCTTGGTGGCCTGGCGCTGGGTGTCGTCGAAGTACGCGGGCACGGTGACCACCGCGTCGGTGACGTCCTCGCCGAGATACGACTCGGCGTCGCGCTTCAGCTTCTGCAGGACGCGCGCGGACAGCTCCTGCGCGGTGTAGCGGGTGCCGTCCACGGAGCCATCCTCCGGAAAGCGCCAACTCCCGTCGCCCATATGCCGCTTCACGGAGCGCGCGGTGCGCTCCACGTTGGTGACCGCCTGCCGCTTGGCGACCTCGCCCACCAGGACGTCGCCGTTCTTCGCGAAGGCGACGACGGAGGGCGTGGTGCGCGCGCCCTCCGCGTTGGCGACGACGGTGGGCTCACCGCCCTCCAGTACGGCCACCACTGAGTTCGTCGTCCCGAGGTCGATCCCGACCGCACGTGCCATGGTCCAGTCCCTTCCGCCGCGAGCTCACGTCCCCCGTTTCCCGGTCTACTCCGTCTCCCATCACAAAACTTGAGCGGGCCGAAGTCAATGCCGCACGTGACAATGCCGCCACCCCGACAGGGGCGGCGGCATCGTCAACAGGCGCCGTGTCAGGCCAGCTTGGCCGAAAGCGTGATGGTCGTGCCCGTGAGCGCCTGACTCACCGGGCAGTTGGCCTTGGCGTCCTCGGCGGCCGAGACGAAGGCGGCCTCGTCGAGACCGGGCACGGCGCCCTCGACGGTGAGGTGGATGCCGGTGATGCCGGTGCCGGGCTGGAAGGTCACGTCGGCGGACGTGGTCAGCCGGGTGGGCGGGGTGCCCGCACCGGTGAGGCCGTGCGAAAGCGCCATGGAGAAGCAGCTGGAGTGCGCGGCGGCGATCAGCTCCTCCGGGCTGGTCTTGCCGTTCGCCTCCTCGGCGCGCGACGGCCAGGACACCGCCTGCTCCCCGATGCCGGAGGAGTCGAAGGTGACGGTGCCCGCGCCCTCCGTCAGAGTGCCTTCCCAGACGGTGTGCGCGGAACGGGTGGTAGCCACGATGCAGTTCCCTTCAGTGCGGATCCGTGATCGGATCTTCCGTTGCCGCCATCCGATCACACTCCGGGTGAAAAGGGGGCGCGTGGTCCCCTCGTGCGGTGTGCGTCGGCCCGGGCGGCCGGATCACGGCTTCCGCGCCACCGCCCCGTACATCGCGATCGCCCCGTCGTCGATGCCGTCCTGCAGCGGGCCGGGGCGCCACTTGTGCACCTGGGTGACGCCCGGGTCCAGGAGTTCCAGACCGTCGAACAAGGCGGTGGCGGTCGCAAGGTCGCGCAGCACCATGGGCATGCCCTGCTGCTCGTACTCCTCGGCCACCCGGCCGACCTCCTCCGGCGCGAAGTCGGCGGTGCCGATCGTCATAGCCAAGTAGCTGCCGGACGGCAGGGGTTCCAGCAGGCGGCGCACCAGGTGCCGGTCGTCCGGCGGCAGGATGAAGTGCAGGATGCCGATGATCATCAGGCCGACCGGCTCGTCGAGGTCCACCAGGGCGCGGAACTCGGGGCTGTCCAGGATGGCGTCCGGGTCGTGCATGTCGGCGTCGACGTAGGCGGTCGCTCCCTCCGGCGAGCTCTGCAGGAGGGCGCGGGCGTGGGCCAGGACGATCGGGTCGTTGTCGACGTAGACCACCCGGGACTCCGGCGCCACGCCCTGCACGACCTCGTGCAGGTTCGGGGCGGTGGGCAGGCCGGTGCCGATGTCGAGGAACTGCCGGACACCGTGATCCTGCGCGAGGAACCGCCCGGCACGGTGCATGAACCGCCGGTTCTCCAGCATGTGCACGGGCAGCGCGGGCCAGTGCCTGCACATGG
Organism: Streptomyces sp. NPDC029674; assembly: GCF_044903205.1. Taxonomy (NCBI): domain Bacteria; kingdom Bacillati; phylum Actinomycetota; class Actinomycetes; order Kitasatosporales; family Streptomycetaceae; genus Streptomyces; species Streptomyces sp. NPDC029674. Next base: position 148,841 of record NZ_JBJDPY010000008.1, on the reverse strand, counting down.
CGTCGCCCGCCTCGACGTCGACGAGGTAGTGGTCCTTGCCGCCCAGGATGTAGTCGTACACCCGCGCCGAATGTGCCGTGGAGGTGTCGATCCGCTCACCTGCGCCGTGCATGGGCAACTCCGCTTCTCAGCAATGACATTGAACTGCGTACGTTATGCCAGGCCTCGAAGCCGACGACGCGATACCGCCACGCCGTCGGCAAGCCGCGGCAGTTCGCACGGAACGCTTTTGCCCGGAGGGGTCTCTCACTACCTGTACGGCTGTCCCCCCCCTGATAGGAGTTGTTCCGCATGGTGCGTCGCGTTCGTGTACTGCTGGTGGCCGCGCTTGCGCTGGTCGCGGGTTCGGTGATGTCGCCCGCCCCGGCCTCCGCCGTCATCGGCGGGTCGAAGAGCACCTACGGCCCGTGGGCGGTACGCATGCTCGTGGACGGCGAACCGGCGTGCACCGGGACAGCGGTCGCCCGCCAGTGGATCCTCACCGCCTCCCACTGCTTCTACGAGCAGGCGCAGCCGGTCGCCGACCGGCGGATCTCCTTCCGCGTGGGCAAGCTCGACATGCGCAGGGGCACCACGGTCCGCCCCATCCGCGGCAAGCGCGTGGGCAGCTCGCACGCCGACATGATGCTCGTCAAGGTCCCGCCGATGAACGTGCCCACGGCGCGCCTGTCCACGGTCGGCGTCCACCGCGGCCAGATCGTGCGGCAGTACGGGTGGGGCGCCACCTGCACCACGGACGAGAGCGCCTGCCAGTCTCCCGTACTCAAGCAGTCGAAGCTGAAGGTCGTACGGGCGAACGACCCCCTGTGCGCCGGTCACACCGCGCCCGGCGGCCCCGACTTCTGCATGAAGAAGGTGTCCGGGATACCCGCCGGGGGCGACTCCGGGGGCCCGGTGATGACCGTCGGCCCGCGCGGCACCGAAACCCTCATCGGCGTCTTCAACGGCTCCGACCGCGAGAAGAGCGCCCAGGCCGGAGAGGTCTCCCAGCAGCTCTCCTGGATCCGCTCCGTCATCCGGCGATGACGCGGGCATGGGCTGCCCGACCCGCGTGGGCAGCCCATAGCCTTGCCGGCGATATGGAGCTGATCAGCAGCTCCTCCTCTGCGCCTGACGGCGCAGCGCGTAGATGGCTCCTGCGCCGACCGTGAGCGCCCCGAGGCCGAGGAGTCCCGTGGCGGTGCCGTCCTGAGCCGAGCCACCGACTCCGGTGTTCACGGGCCCGGCGGGCGTTCTGTGACGCCCCGTCACGTCGATGGCCTGTTCGGGTGGTGTCTGGCCCGGTTGGGGAGGTGTGCCCCTGACCACGGTGAAGTCGACGCTGAAATCGGCGCCCGTATCGCACATGACCGTGACGGTGTTCGTCCCCAGCGGAGCGGTTCCCGGGACGGTGAAGCGTCCGGTGGGATGAGCGTCACCGGGGCCTTTGGTCAAGGTGAAGGTGCCGGGAACGGCCGTGGTGGAACCGGTGGCGCGGACGGCGTGATTGCCGCATGCGTGAGCGCTGACCTTCGTCTGGGCGTACTGCTGAACGCTGGGAGGTTCGATGGTGACCTCGTCGGGGAGGGCGAGGGCGGAGGCCGGAAGCGAGAAAGCTGCCGTCGTCGTGATGAGCGCCACGGCATGGAAGACGTGTGATGCGCGCACTTGAGTCTCCGTTCAGTTCGTTGAGGTAGCCGCCCCTTGGCGCGGCGCACGTGTCGGTGCATCGCACATTCAGGCGAAGGGGCGGCGTCGGTAACCTCCCACTCAGACGACTTGTCGACATACGTGTCCGATCTGATTCACCCACACGCGCCCGCGATGGTCCGGTTGCCGGACCTGGAGGCGAGCGGACCACCTGCTGTCGACGACGCACGAAAAACACTTCCGGCACGATGACACGCCGCCCGTTACGCACCGAACGCGCCGGTAAGTGACATCATCGGCCGCGTTGCGTAGACCTCTTGTCAGGTGGTCATCAGGTCCCATGCGCCACCCGGGAAATGCACGCCCGCCACATCCGCCCGCGCCCGCGCGGTCTCAAGTCGACCGTCGGCCGCCGACGGGCCCTCAGCGCGTACGAGGGGCCCGGACGGCGCAGCTCACCCTGCGCGGCCGTCGACTGCTCGCCTGCTGCGCCGCCGTCTTCATCGCCGGAGGGCTCGTCCTGGCGGCAGACGGCCTGTTCGGGGAGGCAGGCCCCCCGCAGCCGCCGCGGTCCCAGACGCCGGCCCTGGCCGGCAAGAAGGAACGCGAGCCGCCTGCCGCTCCTCCACTCCTTCCCTCGAAGCCCGTAGGCCTCCGGATCCCCTCACTCCGTGTTTCCGCCCCCGTTGTGGACGTCGGGCTGCGGGGCGACGGCCAGATTCAGGAACCGCCCCCCGAGAACCCCAACCTGGCGGCCTGGTACAGGGCTTCGGCGTCACCCGGCTCTTCCGGCACGTCCGTCCTTGTCGGTCACGTCGACAACAGTCACGGGCGTGCGATCTTCTATGGCCTCGGCGTGCTCCGTGCAGGGCACTCCATCGAAGTGCGGCGACGTGACGGAAAAACCGCCGTGTTCCGCGTGTACGGAGTCGCGGCCTACTCGAAGCGGGCCTTTCCCGTGCGCGAGGTCTACGGGGACAGGGGCCGCCCGGAGCTGCGCATCATCACCTGCGGCGGAACCTACTCGAAGAGCGCCGGGTATTCCGGGAACGTGGTGGCATATGCCTATCTGGTAGGGACTCGCTGAGCCCGCGGCGTGGCCCCGGATGAAAACGGGCCGCCCGGCGCTCGGCGGGCACCCGGGAGGTGTTCGAGCAGGGGGTGCAGGTGCGCGTCGCCCGATGCGAACACAGCCGTGCGGGGCGCCAACCCCACAGGGGCCCCTGAGGTGCGGGAACAGGCGCGTGGCGGGGGTCCTATGGCCGGAATGGCAACTGGGCAAGGCGGGCCCGCGGTGACACTTTGAGGCCCCCTCGCGGACGACGGCGAGGAGATCCTCTCAGGGGGTATGGCCATGCGCATCAACTACTCGGACCGCGGTCCGTCACCGCTCGAACCGGAGAAGCCCGGAGCCGCGGGTGACCGGGACTCGACCTTCGGCTGGTGGGGGGCCTTCAGCATCCAGAAGTTCGTCAACCAGTCGCCGCTCTACCACACGCACGGTGACGCCACCGGCTGGCTGGCGTACCTCCAGCAGTTCTACGACCGCAACTTCTGGTTCGCCGACGGCGGCGCGCAGGTGTGGGCGTACGAGGAGACGTACGACAACTGGCAGGACCGGTACGGCATGGACGCCGTCGTCGCCGTGTACCACTCCGGTCACGGCGGCATGGACGGCAACGGCGTCTTCTTCGCGCCACTCGGCGCCGCCTGGGACGGGCGCAGCGACGCCGTCTCGAACAGGATGGCGCTCGGCAACGAGAAGGCGAACTATGTCTTCTGGTCGACGTGCGACTCGCTGAAGGTCACCGGCGGGCACTCGCCGATCCGTACCTGGGCCGGGCCCAACATCGGCTTCCGGATGATCTTCGGGTTCGAGACGGTCAGCATCGACAGTCCGGACTACGGCAAGAAGTTCTGGGAGAAGTGGCGGTCCGGACAGACGTACTGCGACGCCTGGCTCAACGCCAGCTGGGACATCCACCACGGCCAGGCGCCCTCCGTGTGCGCCGTCGGCGCCACCCAGGCCGAGGCCACCAACCGCCTCAACACCGAGCGGAACTTCTTCCGCGAGCACGTGCCGGACAACTGGTACGCGTGGCGCTGGTACTACGCGCGCGAAGGCGTCAGGGAGCCGCTCACCCAGCTTCCCGGGCAGCAGCAGATCGTCCAGCTGGCGCCCCGCGACCCGAGCGCCGAGCTCGGCAAACTCGGGCAGCTGGCCGACTTCCCGTCGGCGGCGCTGCAAGAGGTGCAGGTCGAGGAGATCGGCGTGCTCAGCGCGACCTCCGGGGACCGCATCGTCTCCACAGGCCCGCAGGGCGTCCGCTGGGTCAGGCTCGCCGAGCCCAACCACCGCAACACCCAGCAGCTGGCCACCGAGCGCGCGGTCGAGGCGGCCCGCGCGGTCGCCGAGCGGTACGCCGAGGGCGCCGAGCTGGTCGTCGACAGCGTGCACGACCTGATGCAGAACTCCGGGACCAAGGACGGCTCCGAGGTCGGACGCCCGGTGTCGCTGCAGACGCACGTGACGTTCCGGCAGGTCTTCGACGGCGTGCCCGTCATCACACCGGGGCTCGGCCTGATCCGCGTCGGTCTCGACAACGACGGCACGGCCGTCCAGGCGCAGATCGCCACCCGCAGGACCACCGGCATCATGCGCGAGCCGAGCACCGAGGTCTCGCCGCCGCAGCCCAAGGGCGGCAGGGCCACGGCGGCGCCGCTGGAGCGCGACCCGCGCAAGGCGCTCGCCGCGGCGCAGAAGAAGCTGCTCGCCGAGCTCGCCACGGTCACCGCCGACGCTCCGGCACAGGCCGCCACGGCGGCGCAGGCGCCGCAGGTCAGCGACGTCCCCGGCACCTTCGAGGTCGGTTACGAGATGGAGGGCAACGAGGCCTATCCCGCGGCCCGCAAGCTGATCGAGATCGGCTCGCCGGGCGGCATGTTCAAGACACGCCGCTGGGTCGTCGCACCACTGGCGAGGTAACCCGCTCAGCAGCTCACGGTGGCGGCCCGCTGCTTGCGGGCCGCCATCCACGCGTAGACGAGCACACCCACGAAGAGGAACAGGACGCCCTGGTAGACGGCCGCGTAGCCGGAGCCCGCGACCAGCCACATGGCGAACGCGAACGCGGTGCCCGCGAGGATCCCGTCCCGCACCAGACGGCCGCGGTGCACCCGCTCGCGCTGTCCGGAGACCAGGAAGTAGATCTGCGCGGCGGTGGCGAGGAGATAGGGCACGGTCGCCGTGAACGTGGTGATCAGGACCAGGGACTCGAAGACGCCGCCGGAGCCCGCCGTGTAGTTGTAGACGGTCAGCAGGGAGGCGAGGACGACGGTGACGAGGACGCCGACGGTCGGCACGCCGCGCTTCTTCTTCCCGAACGCGCTCGGGAAGAGCCCGTCCTGGGCGGCCGCGTACGGCGTCTGCGCGCTGAGCAGCGTCCAGCCGTTGAGGGCGCCGACCATCGAGACCAGCGCGGCGCAGGCGACCGCGGTGCCGCCCCAGGAGCCGCCGAACATCACGTCGACGGCGTCCGAGAACGGCGCGGTGGAGGCGACGAGCTTGTCGTGCGCGACCGTCCCGAAGACGGCGAGGGTGCCGAGCAGGTAGACGAGGGCGGCGCCGAGGGTGCCGAGGATGGTGGCGCGTCCGACGTTGCGCCGCGGGTCGCGGACCTCGCCGGCGCTGACGGCGGCCGACTCGACGCCCAGGTAGGAGAAGAGCAGGATCGCGGCGGCCGCCGAGACGGCGCCCAGCGGGCTGTCGTCGCTCGCCCGGAACGCCCCGAGGTTGGAGCTGTCGAAGAAGAAGAGGCCGCCGACGGCGACGAGCAGCAGCGGCAGGAACTTCAGTACGGTGGCGACCAGTTGGACGGCCCCGACGTACCGTGTGCCCGCGAAGTTCGCGAGGGCGGGCAGGAGTTGCAGGACCAGCGCGGCCAGGCAGGCGGTCCACTTGTGGTCGTTGACGGGGATCAGGACGTCCAGGTAGCCCACGGCGGCGACGGCGAGGGCCGCGTTGCTCACCCAGGTGGTGATCCAGTACGACCAGGCGGCCAGGAAGCCCGCGAAGTCACCGAAGGCCGCGCGGGCGTAGACGTACGGGCCGCCGGTGCGCGGGTCGCGCTCGGCGAGCCGTCCGAAGACGAGCGCGAGGGCGATGGCCCCGGCGGTCAGGACGGCGAAGGCGACCAGGCTGATGGTGCCGAACGGGGCGACGGAGGCCGGGAGCAGGAAGATGCCGCCGCCGATGATGTTCCCCATGACGAGGCAGGTGGCGATCGGCAGGCCGAAGCGCCTGGCGTGCTTGCTCGGCTCCTGCGCCGGCGCCGGTTCTCCCTGGTCGGGGGCCGGATCCGGGGGTGCGGCGGTTCCGGTGTCGTGCATGGGGTGGTGCGCCTCTCGTCGTGCCCGGCGCCCGGGATCGCCGGGCGAGAGACATGGTCGGGCACGGGAGACGCTGCTCCAAATCAGTGTGTTTTGTCCGGCGCGGCGTGGTCGGGGGCCGCAAAAGCTGTGTCGTCCGGGGTGTCGAACAAGGAATCGTTCACGTCGACGGTCACGGGGATCTGCGGCCCCACGGCCTCGCCCAGCCAGCGCCGCAGGACGTGGTGGACCTGCTCGGCGCCGACCAGGTCCCCGCCGTCCGGCACCGGTTCGGAGAGCACCAGCGGCGACAGGAGGAACGGCCGGGACTGCGCCCCGCCGAGCCCGCCGTGCGAACCGATCTGCTCCTCGAAGGCGAGCACCTCGCCGTCTTCCGGGTCGTACCAGGAGTTGACCATGATGTCGGCGGTGTGCGGAAAGCCGTCGGTGCGCCGGACGGCCTCCGCGGCGCCGGGGCCGAAATCGGCGAGCGGCCCGGGCTCGGCGGGCTCCTCGGCGAGATACACCTCGGCACCGCGCGCCCCGAGCACGACCGGGCCCCGCTCCTCGCTGCGTACGAGCAGGAAGCCGATGCCCGGGTGGTTGGCGAGGGTGGGGAGCAGCGCCGGGTGGCGGCGGTCGATCTCCTCGCGGGTCATGCGGTGCCGTACGTCGGGGAACGAGACGAGCCCGAGGTTGCCGGAGGCCAGCACGATCGGCTCGGCGCGGCGGGCCGGGCGCCGCTCTTCGGCGCCCTCCTCCACCGGCCGGCGCAGCGCGGCCCGCACGGCGGAACGGGCCTCCGCGCCGCTGTGCGTACGCTGCGCCCTGCGCGGCACGGGCAGCCCGCAGCCGGCCCGGACCAGGTCGCCGAGGGTGAGGCCGTAGCGGGCGCGGAACGTCTCGCCGGGGCTCTGCCCGTGGTCGGAGAGCACCACGATCCGGTAGGCGCGCGGCGCGTGGTCGGCCACCTGGTCGAGCAGCGCGAGCGACCGGTCCAGGCGCCGCAGGACCTTCTCGACGTCCCTGCCCGACGGTCCGGAGTGGTGCGCCACTTCGTCGTACGCGACGAGGTCGGCGTAGACCGCGCTGCGTCCGGCGAGCATGTCCCCGATGACGGCGGCGACCACGACGTCGCGCTCGACGACGGTCGCGAAGGCGCGGATGAAGGGGTAGAGGCCCCCGCGGCTCACGCGTGGGCGGGTCCTCCTGAACCTGGCCCGGGTGGACTCGCCGATCTCCCGGAAGACCTCGGCGACGAAGGAGAGGGCGGTGCGGACGGCGTTGGCGGGGTCGGAGAAGTAGGCGAAGTACCCCGCCCGCGACCGGTTCTCCTTGCCCCTCCTGGCCGCCACGGACAGCACGAGGGCGAGCTGTTCGGCGCCCCCGCTGAACAGGTTGCCGCGGCTGGCGCCGTCGACGGTGAGGAGTCCGCCGTGCCCGGTGCGCGCGACGGCCCGCCGCTGGAGTTCGACGGCGGAGGCGGGCCGGTTGCTGACCATGACCTCGCCGGTGTCCTTCTCGTACCACCGGAACGCGGGAACGTCATGGTTCGAGCCGTGCAGGATGCCGAGCTGGCTGGCGCCGGTCTGGCTGGACCAGTCCGTGCGCCAGGGGGTGAGCCGGTGGGTGGCGGTGCCTTCTGCGCCGAGCCAGCGGGCGACGGTGGGCATGAGTCCCTTGGCGACGGCGGCCGTGAGGACGTCGTGGCCGACGCCGTCGAGCTGGATGAAGACGGTGCCGGGGCCGAGGGGCCCGGGGCTGCCGTCAGGGCCGCGCCTGCGGCGCCGGTCGGCGAGCCGGTACAGCCTGCGCCGGTAGGCGTCGTCGTCCCGTACGGCGAGGGCGCCGCCGGTGGCCGAGGCGACGGCGGACATCACCGCCGCGACGACGACTGCGGTCTCCGCACCCGCCTCGCCGCGGCCCTCGGGGATGAGGCTCAGGGCGAGCAGCAGCAGCGACCCGTTGAGGAAGAACGCGAGCAGCCCGAGTACGAGCGCGGGCACGAGCAGCAGGGCGCGGACGAGCAGGGGCCACACCAGGACGGAGAGGAGACCGAAGGCGCCGGCGCCGAGGGCGGCGGTGACCGCGATGCGGGTGGCGCTGTCGCCGTCGGCGGACTGCAGCTTGAAGTCCGGCAGGAGGCCGGCGAGCACGAGCATCGTCAGCGTACTGACGGCCCATACGGCGACCACCCGCCACAGAGCGCTGCCGACCCGCCGCCATCGCCCTTGCCCCACGCCCAGCCCTTCCATGAACCCCCGTTTTCGGACACCAGCGTGTCATACACCCGGGGGGAGGCTCGGTGCGGAGCGGCGGGCCCGTCAGCGGCCGTCGTAGCCCGCCGTCGGCATCGACAGCCTTCGGTGCACGCTCGCCTTCATCTGGGAGTCGTACGCCGGCTCGGCGAGGCCCGCCGTCTCGATCCGTACGCCCCGCCGCCCGCACTCCGCGGTGAACTCGTCCGCGGACCTCAGCGCCCGCTCCAGGACCCTGCGGCTCGGCACGACGAAGAGGTCCACGAGCCCGGCCTCGATGTCGCCCCACAGCATGGCGTGGTCGGCGCGCAGCCCTCGTACGACGAGTTCCCGGGTGATCACGTATCCCTGCGCGGCGGCCCACCGCGCGCACATCGCGTGCTGGCTGCGCGAGTCGACCAGGAAGGGGTCGGCCTCGAGCTCCTCGAGGGGCGTCAGGCTGGCGATCGCCGCGACGCGCACGACGGCGGTGCCCACGGCATCTCCCACGGCGTCCCCCCTGTCCCTCGGTCCCGGCCATCGGTCTCAGCCGCTGACCCTACTCCTGGCCGTAGGCTCGGAGACAGTCGCACGAAGGAGGAACCGGGTGCCCGTCGAGGTCACATGGTGGGGTCACGCCACTTGCACGGTCGAGGACTCGGGCGTCCGCGTACTGACCGATCCCCTCTTCGCCCGCCGCCTGGCGCATCTGCGGCGCCGCAGGGGCGCACTGCCGCCGCCGCACGCCGCCGTCGCCGACGTCGTGCTCCTTTCGCATCTGCACGCCGACCATCTGCATGTACCGTCGCTCGCCCGGCTCGCGCCGGGCACCCGGGCGCTGGTCCCGCGCGGGACGGCGCGGTCGGTGCCTGGCCTCGCCCGCAGACTGCCGAATCTGCGCTTCACGGAGGTGGTGCCGGGCGACGAGGTCCCGGTCGGCGATCTCGTCGTACGGGTGGTGCCCGCACTGCACGACGGGCGGCGGCTGCCCGTCGGCCCGCACCGGTCCCCGGCTCTCGGCTATGTGGTGGACGGCGAGGCGCGCACGTACTTCGCCGGGGACACGGGCCTGTTCGACGGGATGGCCGACGAGGTGGGTCCCGTCGACGTGGCGCTGCTGCCCGTCGGCGGCTGGGGCCCCTACCTCGGCCACGGGCACCTGGACGCGGGCCGTGCGGCGCAGGCGCTGGCCCGGATCTCGCCGCGGAGCGCGGTTCCGGTACATTACGGGACGTACTGGCCCATAGGCATGGACGCGGTCCGCCCGCACGAATTCCACGCGCCGGGCCACGAGTTCGTCCGGCACGCGGCCCGGCTCGCCCCCGACGTGTCCGTGCACCGGCTCGCGCATGGGCAGAGCGTGCGGCCGGAGGTGTCCAGGTGATGCTGGCCGCGGCGGTCCAGGTGACGCCGGAGAGCACGCAGCAGGCGGTCGGCTATCCGTCGCTGTTCCTCCTCGTGGTGATCGGCGCGCTGGTCCCCGTGGTGCCGACGGGCGCGCTGGTCAGTTCGGCGGCGGTGGTCGCCTTCCACCAGACGGCGCCGTTCGCGCTGCTCGTCGTCTTCGGTGTCGCGGCGCTCGCCGCCTTCCTCGGGGACATGGCCCTGTACTGGCTGGGGCGGCGCGGCATGCGCTCGAAGAACGGGTCGCGCTGGCTGGCGGCGATCCGCGACCGGGCGCCGGAGGAGCGGCTCGCGCAGGCGCAGGCCAAGCTGGCGGACCACGGGGTCATGGTCCTGGTGCTGTCCCGGCTGGTCCCCGCCGGGCGGATCCCGGTGATGCTGGCGTGCCTGATGGCGAAGATGCCGCTGCGTCAGTTCGCGCGCGGGGACGTGCCGGCGTGCCTCGCGTGGGCGGTGACGTACCAGCTGATCGGGATCCTCGGCGGGTCCCTGTTCAAGGAGCCGTGGGAGGGCGTGGCGGTGGCGGTCGCGCTGACGGTGCTGATCAGTGTGGCGCCGGCCGTGTGGCGCAAGGTCCGGCGGGCCCCGGCGTAGCCGCCGGGACGTCGGAGCCGGGGCCGTCGCCTACGCGCCCGCGTGCAGGTGGCCCGCCCAGAGGGACGGCGTCGCCGGGTAGCGGTCGCGTACCTCCCGGATGGTGTGGTGCAGGGCGGTGGCGGACCGTGCGGGGGTGAGCGTGCCGCCGGGCGGGCCGGTGGTCAGGTGGGTGTAGAAGGACTCGGCGATGTCGGCGGCCAGGCGGTCGCTGACCGGCCACAGTGTCCCGATCACATGCGGAAAACCGGCGAGCTGGAACGCGCTGGTGAGATGGATGGCCTCGTCCAGCAGATCGAAGCTGCCGGGATCCGCGGTGCTGCAGGCCGAGAGGTAGGCCAGCTGTGCGTGGGTGAGGTTCAACCGGGCCAGTGCGGCGACGGTCAGCGGGGTGGTGGCGTGGTCGTTCAGGAGCAGGCGGCTCTGCGCGGGGTCGGTGTGGTCGCTCTCGGCGTGGCAGGCGAAGTGGGCCACGGCGTACTGCGGAAGGCGGGCCAGGACGGTGTCCGTGGTCGGAGCCTCGCGGCCCGGCGGGGGCGGGGCGCCGTCGGCGGTGCGGCCGGGTGCCGTGAGGTGGACCGGGCGGGGCAGCAGAGGGTGGATCCGGCGGGCCTCCTCGGCGGCGTACTCCAAGGGGCCGAGACCGGGTGTGTTCGGCATGGCGACGATCAGGGACCGGGGCTCGCCGGTGGGCGAGGGCAGGCGGCGGCTCCCGCGGGCGTGGCGCAGGGCCCGGACGGTGGGCGTGTAGGAGGAGATCACCCGGTCAAGGACCGTGCGGCGCGGTGCCGCGCCGCCCTGGTCGGTGTGGAAGCCCGCCGCGTGCAGGGGCAGCAGTCCCAGCAGACCGCCCGGCGCCCACCACACCCGCGGCAGTTCCCCGGCCTGAGCCCTCGCGGCCATGTCAGGCGTCGCCGCCAGGGCCGACAGGACCGGCTCCGCGGCCGCCTCCCAGAGCCATTCCAGTACGCCGCGCAGGGACCGCTGCGCGGCGATCCGGTCGCCGTCGGGCGCTCTCACCTCGTCCAATGCCTGGTGGAAGGTCTCCAGTTGGGTGTAGAGGGCCTTCTCCGTGAGCCGGGGCAGGGGGCAGGAGGTGATGCCCTCGCCGGTGAGGAGCAGCGCGTCGCTGCGGTAGCGGCTGACGTTGTACGTCACCACGGGGCCGTGGGCGGCTTCGCTCAGGAGGGTGTCGAGGGTCGGGGGCAGGCCGAAGCCGGTGAAGCCTTCGAGGGTCCGGATGCGGTCCATCAGCTCTTCCAACTCGGCCGCCACACGGTGCCGTTCGTGGCCCGCGCCCGCGGCCGCCCCCTCGTCCCCGGTCTGCTCCTGGTCCAGCAGGCCACGCAGTTCGGCGAAGCGCGAGGCCAGTTCGGGGTGGTGGACGTGCACCTCGGACAGGTCGTCCCGGGTGTCCAGCGCCTGGGACAGGAGCACGGCACGGCCCGCCTCCACCAGGCGCAGCGCCCGCGCGGCCCGTTCCGACGCGGTGCCGCCGGGGGCGGTCAGGGCCAGGGCCGCCGCGTCGGCGGCCAGATCGATGGCGTCGGTGCCGAGGGCGTGCTGCTGGTCGCCTCGCCGCAGGCGGCGCGGTGCCACCTGCGGCAGCGTCAGTACGGCCCGCTCCAGGAGCGCGGCCGCCCGGCCGGGGTCCGAGGACGCGGCCAGGCGCGCCGCTCCCCGCGCCGCACGGATACGTATCCACGGTGGAGCGGCGGCCGACTCGGCCGCACCTTCCCAGACGGACCGCTCCTCCGCCGCGTCGGCTGCCGCTCCGGTGCGCTCGGACCGCAGCCGCAGGGCGCTCGCGAGGTTCATCAGGGCGCCGGCACGGTGGGGGTGGTCCGCGGGCATCACCCGGCGGGCCGCGCGGCCCGCCTCCACCGCCTCGTCCAGGTCGCGCGGGTCCCCGCCGCGCTCGAACCTCGTCCGCAGGGCGATGCAGAGGCTGACCAGGTGCATGGTCCGGGGGTGGCCGTCAGGGGTGAGCCTGCCGGCGGCGCGGCTCGCCTCCACCGCCGCGTCCAGGTCGCGCGGGTCTCCGCCGCGCTCGAACCGCAGCTGCGAGGCGACCGCGAACTCGGCCAGGTACGCCGCGCGTCGAGGGTGAGCGTCGGGGACGATCCGCAGGACGGCGCGCCCCGCCTCCACGGCCTCGTCCACGTCCACGGCGTCCCCGGTGCGCTCGAACCTCATCCGCAGGCAGGCGCCGAGGCCCGCCAGGCGTACCGCGCGTTCGGGGTGTTCGCCGGGGGTGGCCCGGACGGCGGCGCGGCCCGCCTCCACGGCCTCGTCCACGTCCGCGAGCGTCCCGGTGCCCTGGAAGCGGAACCGCAGGGCGGAGCTGAGACCGGTCAGGCTCACGGCCTGGTCGGGGTGTCCGTCGGGGGCCGCCCGGACGGCGGCGCGGCCCGCCTCCACCGCTTCGTCCACGTCCGCGAGCGTCCCGGTGCGGTTGAAGCGGTCCAGCAGGACGAGGCAGAGGTTGGACAGGAAGCCCGCGCTCCGCGGGCCGGTCCGGACGGCGGCGCGGCTCGCCTCCACGGCCTCGTGCACATCCGTGAGCATCCCGGTGCGCTGGAACCGGGACTGCAGGGCGACGGCGAGGTTGGACAGGAACAGGCCCCGGCGGGGGTCCTCCGCGCGTGCGGCCCGGACGGCGGCGCGGCTCGCCTCCACCGCCTCGTCGATGTCGCCCGGCTCGCCGTTTCGCTGGAACCGCGCCCGTAGGGCCGCACCGAGGTTGGTCAGCTGCAGGGCCCGCTCGGAGTCGTCCTCGTCGCCGCCCCGGGCGGCGGCGCGGCCGGTGGACACCGCTTCGTCCATGTCCCGTACGTCACCGGTGCGCTTGGCGCGGTTCAGCAGAGCGGCGCAGAGGTTGGAGAGGTAGCCCGCGCGCTGCGGCCGGCCGTCAGGGGTGGCCAGGACGGCGGCACGGCCCGCCCGCACCGCCTCGTCCGCGTCCGTCAGCTCCCCGCCACGCACGAACCGTGTGTCCAGGGCGGCACAGAGGAGGGAAAGGGTGTGCGAGTGGCGCGGATGGCCGTCGGGCAGCCTGCGCTCGATACGTCGTGCCAGGTCCACGGTGGTGTCCAGGAGTGCCGGATCGGTGGTGGCGAACGAGCGGGTGAGCAGGTCCATCAGGTCGGGGAGCGCCCGCTCGGCGACGGCCAGGCGCAGGGACTCCGGTACGGTTTCCTCCGCCACGACGAAGCACTGCCCGAAGAGGCGGACCGCCTCTTTCCACTCCCGTTCGCCCTGCGCCCGCGGGAGCGCCTGGGAGCGCACGTAATGCAGCCAGGCCAAGGCGTGCGCGGCTTCCAGGTCACCCTCGGCGGCGAACGCCGCCAGCTCGCGCGCGGCCGTCAGCGCGGCCGGATCCAGGGCGTGGGACAGATTCCGTTTCTTGCCCGCCCGCTCCACGCCGCTCCTGACCGCTGCCAGCAGCCTTTCGCGCTGTCCCATCAGCCCCCCCTGTCGATGACGGCTCGTCAACCGGCAAGGCTAGATCGACTGTTGCCGCGGACGGGCGGCTTCGGACAGCATGGCCGCGTCAGTACGGACAGGGGGCTCGGAGTGGCGGAGCAGCACAGCGGTGTCGACACGAGGGTGCGGGAGGCGATCGCCCACGTCTGCGGGCGCCTGGAGCGCATCCGCGCGGACCTGGAGACGTACGCGACCGGGGGCGCCGCCCCGTTGGAGCGCCTCCTCGCCGACCTGCGCGCCGGAGAGGACCCCGCCCCCGCGCTGGACGCCCTGCACGAGGCGCTGCTCGCGGCGGGCGACGCCGTGGGGGTGCACGGCGGCGCCGCCCGGGGCCTGACCCCGCTCGGGGCCGACCCCGCCCTGCCCGACGAGCGGGTGCTGCTCTGCCCGACGCGCCAGTGCTCCCGGATCGCCTGGCCCGACGGCTCCGACGCGCCGCGCTGCCGCGTCAGCGGCCGGCCCCTGCGCGGGGAACGGCTGTAGCGCGGTGAACGGATTCCTCGGCGCGCTGGGGCAGAAGCTCGCCGAGCGCTGGCTCACGCTGCTGGTGCTGCCGGGGGCGCTCCTGCTCGCCACGGCCACCGTCGCCGCTTCCCTCGGCCACGCCCATGCCCTGGACCACGGGCTCCTCGTCGACCGGATCGGCCGGTGGGCCCGGTCCCCCGTCGCCTCCGAGGCGGGCGGGCAGGTCGTGCTGCTCGGCGCGGTTCTCGCCGCGGCAGGGGCGGCGGGCCTTGCCGCCCAAGGGCTGGGTTCGGTGCTCCGGCGCGCCGTCCTGGCCGCCGGGTGGCGGGGCTGGCCGCGTCCGTTCCGGCAGTGGGCGTACGGACGTGTCGTACGCCGCCGGGCCCGCTGGGAGGACGCCGCGCTGCGCTACCGGCGGCAACTGGACGCCGACGCCCGGTTCCTGGCGCTGCGGGGCGAGCGGGCCGACCCCGCGCCGCGTCATGCCGCGTACCAGGCCGTGCGGCGCGTCGGCGCGGAGGAACCGGACCGGCCGACATGGAGCGGCGATCGTGTCCACGCCGTCGCCGTCCGCCTGGAGCGCGACCACCACCTGGACCTGCCGGTGCTCTGGCCGCACCTGTGGCTCATGCTGCCCGAGACCACCCGCGCGGAGATCACCGCCGCCGAGCAGGCGCTCACACGTGCGGCCACGCTGGGCGGCTGGGGGGTGTTGTACGCGCCGCTGGCGGTGTGGTGGTGGCCCGCGGCGCCGGTCGCGGGCGTGCTCGCGCTGACCGCGAGGTCCCGGCTCCGCGGCGCGGTCGAGGCCTACGCCCAGTTGCTGGAGGCCGCCGTCCGGCTGCACGCCGTCGAGCTGGCCGGTCAGCTGGGCATCGAGCACGGCGGCCCGCTGGACCAGGCCCTGGGGGACGCGCTCAGCCGACAGCTGCGGAGCTCCGATCCAGCACCCGCGACGCGCCCACCGGCAGGTCCCACAGGTCCTCGCGAGGCCGCCCCGTCCTCTCCCACGCCGCGCGCACCCGGGTGAGCGGTTCGAGGACCGGCTCGGCGGAGAGCAGGAACGTGCCCCAGTGCATGGGGGCCATGCGGCGCGCCCCGAGGTCGGCCGCCGCGCGCACCGCCTCCTCCGGGTCGCAGTGCACGTCGCGCAGCCACCACCGCGGTTCGTACGCGCCGATCGGCAGGAGGGCGAGGTCGATGCCGGGGTGGCGGGCGCCGATCCGCTCGAACCAGTGGCCGTACCCGGTGTCGCCCGCGAAGTAGACCCGCTGCCCCCGGCCGTCCGTGAGCACCCAGCCGCCCCACAGTGTGCGGCAGGTGTCGTGGAGGCTCCGCTTGGACCAGTGGTGGGCGGGCACGAAGTCGAAGCGCACTCCCCCGAGGCCGGCGCCCTCCCACCAGTCCAGCTCGGTGACGTTCGTGAAGCGTCGGCGCGTGAACCAGCGGCCGAGGCCCGCGGGCACGAAGACGGGCGTGTCCCTGGGGAGCCTCTTCAGGGTGGGCGCGTCCAGGTGGTCGTAGTGGTTGTGGCTGATGACGACCGCGTCGATGCGTGGCAGGGCGCTCCAGGAGACGCCGACGGGTGTGACGCGGGCCGGGGTGCCGAGGATCTTGCGGGACCAGACGGGGTCGGTGAGGACGGTCAGGCCGCCGATGCGGACGACCCAGCTGGCGTGTCCGGCCCAGGTGACGGCGACGGTGCGGGCGTCGACGTCCGGCAGCGGGCCGGGTTCGAAAGGCAGCCGCGGGATGTCGGCGAGCCCTTCGGGTCGCGGGCGCAGGGCGCTCTCACGGGCGAACCGGGCGAGTCCGCGCAGTCCTGGCAGCGGGGCGGTGAGCCGGTCGGCGAACGACTTCGGCCATACGCGGGGTCCGCCGGGCGGGCGCGGCGGGGCGAGGATGCCGGACGTCCGGCCCGCGTCGGGCGCCGGTTGCGTGTCGAGCGCCATGCGCGTGCGCGTGTCGGGCGCCCGCGCCGCGTCGGACGCCTGGCCGGCACCAGACGCCTGGCCAGTGCCGGACGCTCGGCCGATGCCGGACACCGGGGCGGAGGTCGGCGAGAAGCCGGTGTCGGGCGTCCGGTCGGCGGCAGGGGCCAGGGCCGCGTCGGGGGCTCGGGCGGCGCCGGGCGCTCGGCCGCAGGCCGGCGGGAAGCCGGTGCCGGACACCAGGCCGGTGCCGGACACCCGGGCGGAGGTCGGCGAGAAGCCGGTGTCGGGCGTCCGGCCGGCGGCAGGGGCCAAGGCCGCGTCGGGGGTTCGGGCGGAGTCCGGGTGGAGGCGGGAACCGCCGTGGTCCTGCTGTGCCTGCTGGGTCATCGAGGCGGCTCCATTCGCCGGGCTGCTGTGCGGAGGTCCTCGAAGGCCGCTTCGAAGGTGCTCAACGCCCTTTGCACGTGCGGCAGTTCCAGGGGGTCGGGTGCGGTGAGCGCTGCCAGGCGTTGCGTCTGGTCGGAGCCGAGGAGCGGCCCTGTGGACAGCCGTACGCGCAGGGCGTCGATGTCGTCGCCGAAGCGGTGGCCGCCCGGCGCGGGCATGTCGAGCCGTTCGGTGAGGAAGTCCTCGAGCTCCTGCGCGTCACCGACGCCCCGCGCGGCGAGCGCGGGGCGCAGGGGGCCGAGGTCGACGTAGAGGTGGCGGCCCGCCTGCGGGGGTCTGGCGAGGGCGCCGGCGGCGACCACGGCGTGCTGTGCGGCGGCGGCCACGCGTGCGTGCAGCCGTACGGTGGCGGTGAGCCGCTCGGTGATCTCGTCCGGTTCGCCCAGTGCGTACGAGGCGGCGGCCGCTGCCGGGGCGGCGAGGGTCGCGCCGAGGGCGGTGAGGACGTCGAGGGTGCGGGCGCGCAGGTCGGCGCCGGCCGGGGTGGCGGGGAAGCGGGCGACGGCCGCGGGCAGCGCCGGGGGGAGGAACGCGCCGGCGAGGTCGCTGAGGACGGTCACCCGTTCGTGGTCCATTTCGGCGGGCCCGACCAGGACGGTGTCGTGGGGTCGGTGCAGGGTGTCGCGCCAGGTCTCGTCGCTGACGATGTGCAGGCCTTCGCCGGCGGCCGCCTCCAGGGTCTCGTGGAGCACTTCCGGGGGCGGCACGGTGGCGGTCGGGTCGTCGGCGACGGAGAGCACGAGGAGGCGGGGCGTGCCGCCCTCGGCGCGGACCCGGCGGACGGTCTCCAGGAGGGCGTACGGGTCGGGGACGCCGCCGCACTCGGCGGGTGTCGGCACGTGGTAGACGCCGCGGCCGAGCAGCCGCGCCTGGGGCGCCCACCAGGCGGGGCAGGGGCGGGGCAGCAGGACGTCGCCGCCGAGGGCCGCGGTGAGGGCGAGCAGGAGGGGCGGGGCGCCGGGCGCGGCGACGGTCCGGTCGCGCTCGACGGGCAGGCCGCGCCGGGTCCAGTAGCCGCACGCCGCGTCGAGGAGGGCGGGGCCCCCGCCCGCGGGCTCGCACGGGGAGCGGCCCGCTGCCGCCGCGGCGGCCGCCGCCAGCTCGGGCAGCACGGGAAGGCCGGGCTCCGGGGGGTGCGGCCCGTACCGGACGGGTCCGCGGCCTTCCGTGTCCGTGCACCGCATTCGTACCTCCGTGCACTCGCGTACCTCTGTCCTGGTCATGCCCTGTCGCGGGGCCGTGTACCCAGGAGGTGCCGGGTCATCGCCGTACGAGATCTCCGAGCCGTACGAGTCCTGCGAGCCGTGCGGGGCCTCCGAGCCGTACGTGTCCATCACAACGCGGCGCCCTCCCGCGCGCCCGTCCCGGCCTCCGCCCGGGTGAGCGACCGCCAGAAGACACGCGGAAAGACACGCGGAAGGCCCGGACCGGTCGCTGCCGACCGGTCCGGGCCCCTGTCACCGCTCTCAGCGGGCCAGCGAGACCAGCTCTCGTTCCAGGCCGCGGCCCTTCGTCTCGACCAGCGCGGCCGCGACGTCCGCGAGCTTCCTGTTGGTGGTCTGGGAGATCCGCCGCAGCACCCCGAACGCGTCGTCCGCGTCGCAGCCGAGGACGTGCATGACGATCCCGGACGCCTGGTCCACGACGGGCCGCGTCCGCATGGCCGTGCCCAGCTGGTCCAGTTCGGTCAGCGCGGCACGGTAGTGCCGGTCGCGCACGAAACTCGTGGTGGCGAGGTCACCGAGCGCCTGGGCGGGCCCGTGCCCGGGGTCGTCGAGCGCTCCGGGGCGGAAGCTGAACAGGCTCAGGGTGACCGTGAGGCCCGCGCGCCGGAAGGGCAGCGTGACGCTGGAGCGTACGCCGGAGTCGAGGGCCAGCGCGCGGTACTCGGGCCATCGCTCGTCCCGCAGCAGATCGTCCGCGCCGACCGGCGCGCCCTGCTCCTCGGCGGCGGGGATGGGCCCCTCGCCCGAGTGCAGCTGCACCGAGACGAGCCCGGCGAGGTCGGGGTGGGTGACCGCGGTGGGGTGCTCGTCGCCGCCGTCGGAGACCGTCGTGCTCGCCCCGCAGCAGGCGGGGGTGCACCGGACGGCCTGTTCGGCGAGTTCGGAGAGCCTGCGGCCGGGTAGGGACGACTCAGGTCGAAGCAGGTCCGGGTCGGGCATGGGCGCCATGACGTGTTCCTCCTCTGTCCTTCGGCTTCCCGCCAAGGCCCCCGGGAAACTGCCGCAGCGGATAGGTTCGACGCATGTCTCAAATGGAGGAGTTCGGTGAAGAGCTCGCGGATTTTGTGCGCCGCATAGCGGAATTGAAGTCCGCGCGTTCCGTGCCGGCGGGTGACCTCAGCACCGTGCTCGACGCGGCGATCTTCGAACTCGACCATGTGGCGGACCGGTTGTGGCCCACGTACCGGCGGTTCGCCGTGAACGGCCGGTGGGACGACGCCGCGTCGGACCGGGACGAGCAGCGGCTGCTGCGGGCGCTGTTCCAGCGGCTGCCGCTGCCGGTGGCGCTGGTCGACCGGGAGACCGTGGTCCGGCGGATGAACTTCGCGGCGACGGGTCTGACCGGGGTCCGCGCGGGATACGCGACGGGCCGGCCGCTGACCGGCTTCCTGGTGCACGCGGACCGGGTCGCCTTCCGCTCGCAGACCGCGGCGGTCGCCCGTGGCGAGGGCGACCGCAGCCTCAACGTGCACCTCCAGCAGAGCCCCGGCACACCGGTCCGCGCGACCCTGACGGCGCTGCGCCCGGGCGCCGAGCCGCGCACCGCGGTCCTCGTCGTGCTGCAGCCCGCGGCCGACCGCGTGCAGAGGGGGCCGAGCGTGCCGGGCCCCGCCCCCGACCTCGGCGAGGCGACGCGGCACGCGGCGCAGCTCGACCTGCTGGACGCCATGACGTCGACGCTGCTCACGGCGCCCGCCGGGGACCGCGCGGGTGTCCTTGAGCGGGCGGCCGCGGTCCTGCACGGGCGGTTCGCGGACTGGGTGATCGCCGACGAGGGCGCCGCGCGGCTGCGGCGCACCACGGTCCTGGGGCCGCCGGACGCCCCGGTCGCCGACGTGCTGACGCAGGACCCCGCCGCGTGCCCCCTCGTCGTGGAGGCGGCACGCGGCGGGGCGGCGTCGCTTCAGGTGCGCCCGGAGGACCCGGACGCCTTCGGGCGGGACGCGTCCGGCGCGCACGTGCTGATCCGCGCCGAGGTCACGTCCCTGCTGTGCGTGCCGCTGACCGCCCGCCCGCACGGCCCGGTGGAGGGCGTGCTCACGCTCTTCCGGAGCGGTGCGCGGCTCGCGTTCTCGATGGCCGAGGCGCGGGTGGTCGACGTGATGGCCCGGCACACGGCGCTCGCCATGCGGCGCGGCGCCGACGACCGGTGCGCCGACCGGTGAGGCGTCAGGCGGCGTCCCGCATGACCTGGTCGCGCAGCCGGTCGCAGCAGCGGCTGATCAGCCGCGAGACGTGCATCTGCGAGATGCCCATCTCGTCCGCGATGCGGCTCTGCGTCATGTCTCCGAAGAACCGCATGTAGAGGATCTCCCGTTCGCGCTCGGGCAGTTGCGCGATGCGCGGTTTGACGGCCTCGCGGTCGACGACGGTGTCGAGGGCGGGGTCGGGTCCGCCGAGGGCGTCGCTCAGCGAGTAGCCGTCCTCGCTGCCGGGGAGTTCGGCGTCGAGGGAGAGCGCGGTGAAGCTGTCGAGCGCCTCCAGGCCGGCCTTGACGTCCTCTTCGCTCATCTGCGCGTGCTCGGCGATCTCGGCGACGGTGGGGACGCGCCCGGAGATCTGGGAGAGGTCCTGGCGGGCGAACCGTACGCGGTTGCGCAGGTCCTGGACGCGGCGCGGCACGTGCAGGGTCCACATGTGGTCGCGGAAGTGCCGCTTGATCTCACCGGTGACGGTGGGGACGGCGTAGCTCTCGAAGGCGGTGCCGCGCCGCGGGTCGTAGCGGTCGACGGCTTTCACCAGGCCGAGTGCGGCGACCTGCCGCAGGTCGTCGAGGGCCTCGCCGCGGTTGCGGAACCGGCCGGCGAGCCGCTGGGCCATGGGCAGCCAGGCCCGGACGAGCTCCTGGCGCAGGGCGTCCCGTTCGGGACCGGGTTCCATCTCGACGAGGCGGGCGAAGCCCTCCGCCGTGTCGGGGGCGTCGTCGTGCGGGTGCCGCTTCGTCTTCGCGGATGTCGCGGTTCCGGTGTGGGATCGCATGGTTGTGGTACTGGTGCTGGCGTGGGATCGCATGGTGCGTCGCAACTCCCTCGTGGGTGCCTTGGGTGGACGGTCACCGTGGGAGTGAGTGCGGGTCGGATCAGCACGGGGCACACCCGGGGGCGATCGACGCGGTCGCTCCCACGGACGTGCCTCCGGTCCGAAGCACTCTCTTCCGCCTGCCCCCGGCCTCCGGCAGCAAACACCCCGAGGTTTCCCGCCGGTTCGGCCGGACACCCGGACGTGACCGCCGATTCCCGACCCGTCCGGAGGAATCCCCATGAGCGTCACGGTCGCCGACCACATTCTGGAGAGGCTGCGTGCCTGGGGCGTCGAGCAGGTCTTCGGCTATCCGGGTGACGGCATCAACGGCCTGCTCGCCGCGTGGGGCAGGGCCGAGGACCAGCCGCGCTTCGTGCAGTCGCGGCACGAGGAGATGTCCGCGTTCCAGGCCGTCGGGTACGCCAAGTTCGGCAGGCGGCTCGGCGTGTGCGTGGCGACGTCGGGCCCCGGGGCGGTCCACCTCCTCAACGGGCTCTACGACGCGAAGCTCGACCACGTGCCGGTCCTCGCCATTGTCGGACAGACGGACCGCAGCGCGATGGGCGGCTCGTACCAGCAGGAGGTCGACCTGCACACGCTGTTCAAGGACGTGGCGGGTGACTTCGTCGAGACGGTGACGGTGCCCGAGCAGCTGCCCAACGTCCTCGACCGGGCGATCCGCACCGCGTACGCGCGGCGCTGCCCGACGGCCGTGATCGTCCCCGGTGACGTGCAGGAGCTGGAGTACTCCCCTCCCCCGCACGCGTTCAAGATGGTGCCCTCCAGTCTGGACCGCAGCAGCTGGACGGCGATGCCCTCGCCGACCGCCCTGGCGCGCGCGGCGGAGGTCCTCAACGCCGGTGACAAGGCGGCGATCCTGATCGGCCAGGGCGCGGCGGGGGCGCGCGCCGAGGTCGAGGAGATCGCGGAGCTGCTCGGCGCGGGCGTGGCGAAGGCGCTGCTCGGCAAGGACGCGCTGAGCGACGAACTCCCGTACGTCACCGGCGCGATCGGCCTGCTCGGCACGCGCCCCAGCTACGAGCTGATGCGGGACTGCGACACGCTCCTGACGATCGGGTCCAGCTTCCCGTACTCCCAGTTCCTGCCGGAGTTCGGCTCGGCGCGGGGCGTGCAGATCGACATCGATCCGCACATGGTCGGGATGCGCTATCCGTACGAGGTGAACCTCGTCGGCGACGCGCGGGCGACGCTGCGCGAGCTGATCCCACTCATCGACAAGGACCGCCGCGCGGTGTGCCGCGAGTGGCACGACGAGATCCGTGCGAACGTCACGCGCTGGAAGGGTGTGCTGGAGCGCAGGGCGGCGCTCTCCGCCGATCCCGTCAATCCGGAGTACGTGGCGCGCGCCCTCGACCCGCTGCTGCCCGACAACGCGATCATCACCGCGGACTCCGGTTCCGTGGCGAACTGGTACGCGCGCCACCTCACGATCCGCGGCGACATGCGGGCCTCGCTGTCGGGCACGCTCGCCACGATGGGGTGCGGGGTGCCGTACGCGATCGGGGCGAAGTTCGCGCACCCCGACCGGCCGGTGGTGGCCCTGGTGGGCGACGGCGCGATGCAGATGAACGGCATGGCCGAGCTGGTCACCGCCGCCAAGTACCGGCACCGCTGGGACGATCCGCGGCTGGTCGTCGGCGTGTGGAACAACCAGGACCTGAATCAGGTGACGTGGGAGATGCGGGCGATGGAGGGCGCCCCGTCCTTCCTGCCTTCGCAGTCCCTGCCGGATGTGCCGTACGCCGAGTTCGCCCGCTCCATCGGCCTGACCGGCATCCGGGTGGAGCGCCCCGAGGACGTCGAGGACGCCTGGCGCGCCGGGCTCTCGGCGAACGGCCCCGCGGTCATCGAGTTCCGCACCGACCCCGCGGTGCCGCCCGTCCCGCCGCACGCGACGTGGGAGCAGCTGGAGGCCACGGTGACGTCGGTCCTGAAGGGCGACGCGGACCGGGGTTCGATGGTCAGGCAGGGTCTGAAGGCGAAGGCGCAGGAATTCCTGCCGGGGCGGCGGTAGAGGGCCTGCGCCGGAGAGGCCGTACGCAACAGTGCCGCCCGGCCGTTTCGACGGGTCCGGGCGGCACCGTGCTGCCGCTTCACGCGGTGCGGCGCCCTACGACGTCGTCCGGGTTCTCAGCGGGCGGCAGCAGCATTTCCTCGTACCGGCCGAGTGCCAGGACCACGCCCAGCATCACCAGCGGGATGAATACAGCGAGTACCGCCATGACCCCTGCCCTCCCAGTTAGGCGTGGGGGGTTCGGGTGCCGGGTCTCCCCGGCCCGGCACCGCAAACCCCCGGAAGGGGCATAGCCGCTGGGCTGAGGGGTACTGCGGCGGGGGCGCACGACGTACGTACGAAGGACATCTGCAGGACATATGCAGGAAGGGCCCAGCCATGGCTGATTACGTGAGGGACGTCATGACGCCGGGCGTCGTGGCCGTCCGCCCCGACGCTTCTCTCGTGGAGGCGGCGCAGCTGATGCGCGCCCAGGACACGGGGGACGTCCTGGTCGCCGTGGACGGTCAGGTTCTCGGTGTGCTCACCGACCGGGACATCGCGCTGCGCGCCGTGGCGGACGGCGCCGATCCGCTGACGGTCAGCGCGCAGGCCGTCTGCACGCCCAACCCGGTGGTGGTGGGCCCCGACGACGCCGTGTCGGCCGCGGTCGGTCTGATGCGCGACCACGCGGTCCGGCGGCTGCCCGTCGTCGAGGACGGGCACCCGGTGGGGATGGTGAGCCTCGGCGACCTCGTACCGAGCCATCACGGCGAATCGGTGTAAAAATCCCGAACACCGGCAAAAAGGGTAGAGGTAAAGAGCATCGGATGAAGAAAGGATCATTCCGTCATGCCGCAGCGCATCGCATTCCTCGTGGCCCCCGAGGGCGTCGAGCAGATCGAACTCACCGACCCGTGGCAGGCCGTCAAGGACGCCGGGGACGAGCCCGTCCTGGTGTCCACCCAGTCCGGCGAGGTGCAGGGCTTCAACCACCTCGACAAGGCGGACACGTTCCCCGTCCAGGAGGTCGTGGGCGACGCCCGGGCCGACTCCTTCGCCGGACTCGTGCTGCCCGGCGGCGTCGCCAACCCGGACTTCCTGCGGATGGACGAGAAGGCCGTCTCGTTCGTGAAGGACTTCTTCGACCAGGGCCTGCCGGTGGCGGCCATCTGCCACGCCCCGTGGACGCTCGTCGAGGCGGACGTGGTGCGGGGCCGGACGCTGACCTCCTGGCCGAGCCTCAAGACCGACATCCGCAACGCGGGCGGCACCTGGGTCGACGAGCAGGTCAAGGTCTGCGAGGGCGGCCCCAACACGCTCGTCACCAGCCGCAAGCCGGACGACCTCAAGGCGTTCTGCGAGGCGTTCCTCGCGGAGTTCGCCAAGGGAGCCAAGGGAAAGTAGCTTTCAGGTGGCGCAGGTCGCGGTGGCCAGTTGCAGCGACACCGGGTCACCGTGACCGCCGCCGGTGTACGCGTCCCCGGTGTGCACGTGTTCCCCGGCCCACCAGTCGGCGTCACCGTCCTCGATGTAGCGCAGCAGGATCCCCTCCCGCAGCGCCCACGGGCAGACGGTGATGGTCTCGATCCCGGTCAGCTTCATCGCCGTGTGGGCGACCACCGCGCCCGCCACGCACTGCCCGGCGCGCGCCGCCGAGATGCCCGGCAGCTGCGCGCGCCGGTCGGCGGGCAGCGCGGCCAGTTCCCGTACCGCCGCGCCCAGCTCCGCGCGGCCCAACTGCCGCTCCACGAACGGCCCGTAGCGGCCGGGAGCCGCTCCGCACAACCGGGCGAGCTGCTGGAACGTACGTGACGTGGCGACGGCCGTGTGCGGCATCTCCCAGCGGATCCGGGCGGCGACGTCCCGCAGTTGATGGCGCACCTGGCGCCGTACCGCCTTGACGTCCTCCTCGCGGGGCGGGTCCTGTCCTGCGAAGATCTCCCGCGTCAGCCGTCTGGCGCCCAGCGGCAGCGAGGCCGCGTAGTCGGGCAGGCGGCTGCGCCCGAAGGCCACCTCCAGGGAGCCGCCGCCGATGTCGAAGAGGACCAGCGGCCCCGCGCGCCAGCCCATCCACCGCCGGGCGGCGAGGAACGTCAGCTCCGCCTCCGCCTCCCCGGACAGCGTGCGCAGCCGTACCCCGGTCCCCGCCGCCACCGCCTCGAGCACCTCGGCCCTGTTCGGGGCGTCGCGCACGACCGACGTGACGAAGGCGAACGGCTCGGCCACCCCCCACCGCTGTGCCTCTTCCTGGACGTCCCGCACCGCGGCGACCAGTTTCCGGACCGGCTCCTCGCCGATCCGACCCTCGTGGTCCAGGAGTTCACCCAGCCGCAGCCGTCTCTTCACCGTGTGGACCGGCAACGGCACCTGCCCGTCGGCGTCCGCCACGACGAGACGCACCGTGTTCGATCCCACATCCACCACACCGACTCTCATGAACATCAGGTTCCCTCTGGTGGGAGAGGGTCACACCTTGCGGCCCATGAGGTTCAACAGCTTCGTCTGCGTGTCGGCGTCCGGCGACGGCTGAACGGCGGGGGCGAAGAGTCCGCTCTCCCCCAACTCGTCCGCGTACGGCGCGACTTCACGCACCGCGAAGTCGACGAGGTCGCCGGGCAGCTTCTCCTCGGCGCCGATCGCGCGGGACAGGTCCCAGGCGTGCACGACGAGGTCGACGGTCATCTGGCCGCAGTAGAACGTCGCGGAGGCGTCCCCGGAGGAGAGGTGGACGAGGCGGTCCAGGGCGCCCGGCTCGCGGAAGGCCTCACGGGACGCCGCGGCCGCCGTGTCCCACGACGCGATCCGGTCGGGACCCAGCATGTCCCCTTCGAAGAGGTCGCCGACGGACTCCATGGTGGCGCCGTCGCGGACCAGCGGCGGCACCCACAGCTGTTCGGCCGTGAGGTGGTTCACCAGGTCGTGCACGGTCCAGTCGGTGCAGGGGGTGGGGTCGTCCCACTGGTCGGCGCGGACGGCGTGCACCCGGTCGGTGAAGAGATCGAGTGCCGCGCCGTGCCGGTCCAGCGTCTCCGCCTTGTTCACGGGGTCGTCGTCCCCGGGGGTGTCCGTCATGAGCCTGTGGTTCCCCTCTCCCGCGCGCCTTCGCGGGTCCGTCCGCCCGCCACCGACCTCTGGGGGTGACGGCGCAGATACTCGCCCTCCAGTTGGGCCATGCGTTCGTTGTGGGCCCGCAGGGCATCGCTCGAGCCGTGCAGCAGGGTGGTGTGACGGGTGCGGTGGATCGTCTCCAGCTCCTTGATGAGCTGCTGGTCGTCCAGCCGGCCCGGGTCGACTCCGTTCATGGATCGCTCCGATCGCTGTGGTCGTATCGCTCCCTGTCTCCCGGGTACCCGCTGGGCCCGTACTACCCAGGATGCACCGCACACGGTCCGCGCGCGCACCGCACGGCGTGACCGGTGCGGCCGGGGCCGTGGGCAGGGGCCCGGGAAATGTCCTGAAACAGCGGTTCCCGCGGGGGAGGCAGTGGGCTCTGTTCCGGCGTCCATCCGGTCGGCAGAGCTTCACCGACCGGAAGGACCGCCCGTGCCCCACTCCGTTCCGCGCCGCCGCCTCTTACCGCTCCTCGCGCTCGGCGCGACGGCCGTGCTGCTCCCCGGCCTCACCGCGCTCCCCGCCTCGGCCGCACCCCGGCCGGACGCCGGGAGCCGCCCGCCGGCCCGTTTCACGCACCAGACCCCGGACTGGCAGCGGTGCGGCTCCGACACGCCCGCCCGATTCCGGTGCGCCACCATCAAGGTGCCCCTCGACTACCGCGACCCCGACGGCACCACCATCGACCTCGCGATATCCCGGATCAGAGCGGGCGACGCCGACAAGCGCCGCGGAGTCCTGCTCTCCAACCCCGGCGGTCCCGGCGGCCCCGGGCTCGACCTGCCGCTCGCCCTGTCCAAGGACATGCCCCGGTCCGTGACGGACCGCTACGACCTCATCGGGTTCGACCCCCGGGGCATCGGCCGCAGCACGCCCGTGAACTGCGGGCTCACCGAGGCGGAGCGGCAGTGGCCGCGTCCCTACCTGCCGTTCGGCGAGAACGTCAGGTGGGCGAAGACCGTGGCGGACAAGTGCCGCGGCCGGGCGGGCGACAAGCTGCGGCACATGACGACCCGCAACACGGCACGCGACATGGACGTCCTGCGGGCCGTCCTCGGCGAGAAGAAGATCTCGTACTTCGGCGTCTCGTACGGGACCGCCCTCGGGGCCGTCTACACGCAGCTGTTCCCGCGCCGCGTGGACCGGTTCGTCCTCGACAGCGCCGTCGACCCGAAGCTCATGTGGCGGAAGATGGTGCAGGTCTGGGCGCCGGAGGCCGAGCCCGCGTTCGCGCGCTGGACGCGGTGGACCGCCGGGCACTCGGCGACGTACCGCCTGGGGAAGACCCCGGCCGAGGTCGCCTCGACCTTCTGGCGCCTGGTCGAGCGGGCCGACCGCGACCCGATCGTCGTGGGCACCGAGAAGCTCACCGGCACCGACATCCGCGCCTTCCTGCGGAGAGAGTTCTTCACCGTCCGCAGCGCCGCCGAACTCGTCGCCCTCCTCAGGGACGCCGCCGCGGGCAAGCCGGTCCCCGGGTTCCCGTCCGAGCCGGAGACCCCGGACAACCTGGTGTCGGCGCTCTGGACCGTCATGTGCGGCGACGCCCCGTCACCGCGCGACCCGGAGACGTACCGCCGCGACTCGGTCCGTGACGCGGCCCGCTACCCGCTCTTCGGGGACTTCGCGTCCAACATCACTCCGTGCGCCTTCTGGGACCGGCCGGTGGAGCCCGTGACCGAGGTGGACAACAAGGTCGGCACCTTGATCCTGCAGAACGAGTGGGACTCGCAGACCCCGCTGTCGACCGCGCTCGGCATGCACCGCGCGCTCAAGGGCTCCCGGCTCGTCACCGTCGACGAGGGCGAGGGGCACGGCGTCGCGTACGGGATGGCGGCAGGGCCCGTCAACCGGTGCGCGCAGGACACCGCCACCGTCTACCTGGTCACCGGCAGGCTGCCGGCCAAGGACGTGACGTGCCGGGCGGCACCGGGCACCGGCCGCACGCAGCAGGCGTCGCCGGCCTTCGGCTGAGGTCAGGCGGCCCGGCGCGGCGGGTCTACCGCACCCGGTCGACCCGCCGCTCGTCCCACACCGGCTCCGGCGTCTCACGGACTCTGCCGTCGCTGCCGAAGACGAGGTAGCGGTCGAAGGAGCGGGCGAACCAGCGGTCGTGGGTGACGGCGAGGACCGTGCCCTGGAAGGCTTCCAGGCCTTCTTGCAGCGCCTCGGCGGACTCCAGGTCGAGGTTGTCCGTGGGCTCGTCGAGGAGCAGCGCCGTGCAGCCCTCCAGTTCGAGCAGCAGGATCTGGAAGCGGGCCTGCTGGCCGCCGGAGAGCCGCTCGAACTTCTGCTCCGCCTGGCCCGTCAGCTCGTACCGCCGCAGCCGGGACATCGCGGCGCCGCGGTCCTGCGCGTGCTCGCGCCACAGGATGTCCAGGAGCGTGCGGCCCATCAGCTCGGGGTGGGCGTGGGTCTGCGCGAAGTGTCCCGGCACGACGCGCGCGCCGAGCTTCCAGGCTCCGGTGTGCGCGACCGGGTTGTCGGTGTCGCCCGCGAGGAGGCGCAGGAAGTGCGACTTGCCCGAGCCGTTCGAGCCGAGGACCGCGACGCGCTCGCCGTAGAAGACCTCCAGGTCGAAGGGTTTCATCAGACCGGTGAGCTCGAGGTTCTCGCAGGTCACGGCCCGGACGCCGGTGCGGCCGCCGTGCAGCCGCATGGTGATGTCCTGCTCGCGCGGCGGCTCGGGCGGCGGGCCCGCCTCCTCGAACTTGCGGAGCCTGGTCTGCGCCGCGTGGTAGCGCGACGCCATCTCGTGGCTGACCTCGGCGGCCTGGCGCAGGGTGCGCACCAGCTTCTTCAGCTGCTCGTGCTTCTCGTCCCAGCGGCGGCGCATCTCCTCGAAGCGCGCGAAACGTTCCTTGCGGGCCTCGTGGAACGTCTCGAAGCCGCCGCCGTGCACCCACGCGTCGGCGCCCCCGGGGCTCTGCTCGACGCTGACGATCTTCTCGGCGGCGCGGGCGAGCAGCTCCCGGTCGTGGGAGACGAACAGGACGGTCTTGCGGGTCTCCTTGAGCCGCTCCTCCAGCCAGCGCTTGCCCGGTACGTCGAGGTAGTTGTCCGGCTCGTCGAGGAGCAGCACCTCGTCGGTGCCGCGCAGCAGGGCCTCAAGGACGAGGCGCTTCTGCTCGCCGCCGGAGAGCGTGCGGACCTCGCGGAACTGCGCCTTGTCGTAGGGGACGCCGAGGGCGGCCGTGGTGCAGATGTCCCACAGCGTCTCCGCCTCGTACCCCTGCACCTCCGCCCAGTCGGAGAGCGCCTGCGCGTACGCCATCTGGGCGGCCTCGTCGTCGACCGTCATGATCGCGTGCTCGGCGGCGTCGACGGCCTTCGCGGCCTGCCGGATCCTGGGCTGGGAGACGGAGACGAGCAGGTCACGGACGGTGGTCTCGTCGCGCACGGAACCCACGAACTGCGGCATCACGCCGAGCCCGCCGCTCACGGTGACGCTGCCGCCGTGCGGCTGGAGCTCGCCGGAGATCAGCCGGAGCAGGGTGGTCTTGCCCGCGCCGTTCGCCCCGACCAGGGCGACGACGGCGCCCTCGCCGACCCGGAAGGAGACATCACCGAGCAGCGCCCGCCCGTCCGGCAAGTAGTACTCGAGGTGCGCGGCTTCCAGATGTCCCATGAGCGGGATTGTCCGTGGCCGAAGGGTGCCCGGGCAAACCGTTTCCCTCCGGGCGCCCGCCCGGCGCCGCGTGGACGGCCCGGCCCGGCGCCTGAACGGCGGCGCGAAGGGTACGCGGAACGGCATGTGCGCTGACTCCCCGGACGTCTCCGGCATCGACCTGTCCCGCCCGGCCACCGGGCACCATCCGTTCAAGGCCCGCATGGTCGCCCTCGACAGCCGTCTGTTCGAGGCGGTCGCCGCACGGCACTGGCCCGGCGCCGACCGGGTGCTGCCCCGGCTCAGCCGGAGCGCCAACCACGGCGTGCTGTGGTTCGCGACGGCTGCGGGGATAGCGGCGACGCGCACCCCGCGGGCCCGGCGCGCCGCCGTGCGCGGCGTGGCCTCGCTGGCCCTGGCCTCCGCGACGATCAACACGCTGGGCAAGCGCTCGGTGCGCAGGCCGCGGCCGCTGCTCGACCCGGTGCCGCTGATCCGGCGGCTCAAGCGGCAGCCGATCACCACGTCGTTCCCGTCCGGCCACTCGGCGTCCGCGGTGGCGTTCGCCACGGGTGTGGCGCTGGAGTCGCGGGCCTGGGGTGCGGCCGTCGCGCCGCTCGCGGTGGCCGTCGCGGTCTCGCGCGTGTACACCGGGGCGCACTTTCCGAGCGATGTCCTGGTGGGCGGGGCGCTGGGCGCGGGGGCCGCGTTCGCGGTGCGCGGTCTGGTGCCGACCCGGGCGCAGCTGGCGCCGCCAGGACGCCCCCGCGTGACGGCACCGGCGCTGCCGGGCGGCGCGGGCCTGGTCCTGGTGGCCAACGCGGGCGCGGGCACCCCGCAGCGGGTGAAGGTGCTGCGCGACGCGCTGCCGGAGGCGGAGGTCGTCGTCGCCCAGCCCGCCGACGTCGGCGCCGAGTTGGAGAAGGCCGCGGCCCGCGCGCAGGTCCTCGGTGTCTGCGGCGGTGACGGCACCGTCAACGCGGCGGCGCGCGTCGCCCTGCACCACGGCCTGCCGCTCGCGGTGCTGCCCGGCGGCACGCTCAACCACTTCGCGTACGACCTCGGGGTCGAGGACGCCCGTGATCTGGCCTGCGCGCTGGAGGCGGGCGACGCGGTCGCCGTCGACGTCGGCCGGTTCCGGTCGGAGGACGAGGAGGCCGGGGAGCGTGTGGAGGGGTACTTCCTCAACACGCTCAGCCTCGGCGTGTATCCGGAGCTGGTGCGGCAGCGCGAGCACTGGACGCACCGCATCGGCGGCAAACCGGCCTCGGTGCTCGCGGCGCTGAAGATGCTGCGCTCCGACGAGCGGCCGTTGACCGCTCACGTCGGGGGCAGGGAGCGGGCGTTGTGGATGCTCTTCGCGGGCAACTGCACCTACCACCGGTCGGGCTTCACCCCGGGCCGCAGGCTCGACCTGGCGGACGGACTGCTCGATGTGCGCGTCGTGCACGGCGGCCGCAGGCCGGGTGCCCGGCTCCTCGCCGCGGCGCTGACGGGCCCCGACGTGCGCTCCCCCGCGCAGGCGGCCGCGCGGCTGCCCCGCCTTCGGGTGGACGGACTCGAGGCGGGCACGGTCGTGGCGTACGACGGTGAAGTCACCCGGGTGCGGGGCTCCTTGACGGTCGACAAGCTGCCCGAGGCGCTGACGGTCTACCGCCCACTGCCGGCCATCCGCTGATCCCCGCAGAGGGACACCTGACCACATACTGATACGCAGGTCTCACCATTCGGCACGGCGGCGTACGGTGCCTCGTACATGCACCTGCTCCTACACGCATCCAAGGAGTCCGCCATGCCGGAGGAGACCGCCGTCTACACGCACGGGCACCACGAGTCCGTGCTGCGCTCGCACACCTGGCGTACCGCCGCCAACTCGGCCGCGTACCTGGTCGGTTCGCTCAAGCCCCACATGACGGTCCTGGACATCGGCTGCGGCCCCGGAACCATCACCGCCGACCTCGCCGAGCTGGTCCCCGACGGCCACGTCACCGGCGTGGACCGCGCCCCGGACATCCTCGACAAGGCGCGCGCAACGGCGGCCGAACGCGACCTGCGCAACGTCGAGTTCGCCGTCGCCGACGTGCACGACCTCGACTACCCCGACGACACGTTCTGCGTCGTCCACGCCCATCAGGTGCTCCAGCACGTGGGCGATCCGGTGCGGGCGCTGCGCGAGATGCGGCGCGTCTGCAAGCCGGGCGGCACCGTCGCGGTCCGCGACGCGGACTACTCCGCGATGACCTGGTACCCGGAGCTGCCCGCCATGGACGACTGGCTGGACCTGTACCTGCGGGTGGCCCGCGCCAACGGCGGCGAGCCCGACGCGGGGCGCCGCCTCAAGTCCTGGGCCCTGGCCGCCGGCTTCGCGGAGCCGGACATCACCGCCTCCGCGGCCACCTGGTGCTACAGCTCCGAGGCCGAGCGGGCCTGGTGGAGCGGGCTGTGGGCGGACCGCACGCTCGCCTCCACGTACGCCGAGCGGGCGGTGGCGGGCGGCCACGCGGACGCGGCGGGGCTGAGCGCCGTGTCGGCGGCCTGGCGGGAGTGGGGCGGCCGGCAGGACGCGTGGTTCGCGGTGCTGCACGGGGAGGTTCTCTGCCGGAAGTGAGCTCCGCCCGGAGCTCATCACTCCCTGGGCAGCAGGGGGCCCAGCGGCCCGAGGTCCAGGTTCAGGTCCTCGGGCCGCAGCCCGTACCGGTCGCGGAGTTCGGCCATCCGGTCCTCCAGGAGCATCAGCGTGAGGCCGATCCGCTCCTCCTGGTCCTCGGTCAGCTCACCGGTGTCGAAGCGCCGCACCGCCTGTCGCTCCATCAGCTGACGGAGGAGTTCGACGACGGTCAGGACCAGTTTCACCAGGTCCCGCTCCACGGTGTCGGGGTCGAGGTCCATGCGCTTGCGGCGTTCGTCGCGGCGCTCCGGTTCCATGGTTCACTCCCTGTCCGGCCACGGCGACGGCACTTGTTCGTTCACCGAGCTGATCAACGCGTTCAGGTCGATGCGTACGAGATCGACGTCCGCGATGCGCAGGGTGATGTCGCCCTTGATGACGACACCGCCCGCGAGCAGCCGGTCGAGCAGGTCGACGAGGGCGATTTCGCGGCGCTCGACGACGGTCATGCGGAACGGTCCTCGTCGTCGCCGGTGCGTTCGTGGCCGTTGGACTCGTCACCGGTGAAGGAGTACGCCGCCCACGGCCCCGTCAGCTCCACCCGCAGACCGCTCGTCCCCTCCTCCTGGTCCTTCGTGCGGTCCACGAGCTCGACGAACTCCTCGGAGTCGGCGCGGTTCACCAGGTAGGCCGCGTTGAGCACATTGCGGCCCGGCGTCCGGGACAGCTCCGAGTTCTGCGGCGCGTGCAGCCGGGAGTCGTCGGCGTGCCCCGAGAGCGTCTCGTGCAGGCCCCGGGCGAAGGTCTCGGCCCGCTGCCAGCCCTCCTCCTGCGCCGTGCGCTGACTGCGCCGCCGGCGCAGGTAGTCGCGCCCGCTGCCCGGCCCGCTCTGCCGGGGCGTCGTGGCGGCGGACGCCCGCGACGCGGCGGCGGGCTCCTCGCTCTGCGGCTGCAGATAGACCTTGACGCCCCACTCGACGCGTCCGTCGATCCGTTCGAGGACCCGGTGGAACCGCTCCGCCCCGTCCTCCAGCATGGCGCGCACGCCGCTGTCGTCGCGGAAGACGGTCGCGAGGCGCAGCGGCAGCGGACAGGTGACGGAGGTGAGCGCGTCGATCACCCGCTGGTGGGCGCGGGCCGTGTCGGAGAGCCAGTCCAGGTCTTCGAGGTGGGCGCGCAGGGCCTGCTCCGAGAAGTCCCGTTCCGGCACGGGCCCGACCAGGGCGACCAGGCCCTGGTGTTCGAGGCGGCGGGGCGGAACGCCGCCGACCCCGGTGAGGTCGGCGGCGAGCGGTGCGCCGAAGGGGCGGCAGACCGCGTAGACGTAGCGCAGGCTGTCGTGGCGCGGGTCGTCGTGGCGCGGGCCGCCGCCGTGCGGTTCATCGTTCACGGCGTTCATGTGTCTCCTTCTCGGCCGGCTCCAGTGACATCCGCTCCTCCAGTTCCGCCAGGCGCTGCCGCAACTCGGCGTTCTCCCGCGAGAGTTCGGTGCGGCGCGCCCCCTGGGAGAGGGCGGGGTCGCCCTCCCACCAGTCGATGCCCATTTCCTTCGCCTTGTCGACGGAGGCGACGATGAGGCGGAGCTTGATGGTGAGCAGTTCGATGTCGAGCAGGTTGATCTTGATGTCGCCGGCGATGACGATGCCCTTGTCCAGGACGCGTTCGAGGATGTCGGCGAGGTTGGCCCCGCCGCCTCCGCCGCCGTAGGGGCCGGGCAGTCCGCCGCCAGAGGGGGTCGTCATCGAGTGGCCCGTCCGCCGCCGGCCGACTCGGCGTACTCGCGCTGCTTCTCGTCGTCGGCGTCGGCCTCGTCCTCGGCCTCTTCGTCGTACTCGTCCTCGGGCTCGTCCTCCGGCTCGTCCTCCTCGTCGAGCTCGTGCTCGCCCTGGAGCTCCTCGTCCTCCGCCTCTTCGGGCTCGTCCTCGTACTCCTCCGCCGGTTCGTCCTCGTGCTCTGCCTCTTCCTCGTCGTACTCGGACTCCGGCTCGTCCTGAGCCTCGTGCTCGTCCTGAGATTCGTCCTCCTCCTCGGCCACGGCGTCCTCGTGGCTGCGGACGACCTCGCCGTCGCGGATCTCGCCGCGCCAGCCGTCGCTCGCCTCGCCGCGCAGCGAGATGTGCCGGGCGAAGTGCTTGAGGTCCAGGCGGGCCCTGCGGCCCTGGGCGCGCCAGATGTTGCCGGTCTTCTCGAAGAGGCCCTTCGGGTAGTACTCGATGATCAGCAGCACCCGGGTGAGGTTCTCGGCGAGCGCGTGGAAGGTGACGACGCCCTTCGTCGTTCCCTTGCCGCCCTCGGACGTCCAGGTGATGCGCTGGTCCGGCACCTGCTCGGTGGTGTGCGCCTTCCAGCTGCGGTTGGACCAGAAGACCTTGAGCTTCCAGTCGGAGTCCGTGTCGTTCGCCACGGTGGCGCCCTTGACGCCCTTGGCGAACGTGGAGAACTCCTGGTACTGGGTCCACTGGTCGTACGCCTCACGGAGCGGCACGCCGATGTCGACGTACTCCAGGATGACCGTCGGCTTCTGGCCCGCGCCACCCTTCTTGCGCTTGCCGCCGAGGTTCTGGACGGCCCCCTTCACGGAGTCCTTGAGGTGGCTGCCGCCGAGTTCCAGCGCGCTGCGCACCGGGCCCTTGCCCTCGGCGACCTTCTTGCCCGCCTGGCCCGCCAGCTTGCCGAAGCCGGGGCTCTTGCCCTCCGCTATGTCGTTCAGCTTGACGGTGGCGTCACCGAGCCGGTGGCCCACGCCGACGAGCATGCGCTCGACCTGCGCCATGAGGTAGGCCTGCGCCTCGTCCTTCAGGCGGTCGGCGGCCGGGCTGCGCGTGATGTTGCTCAGGGGTGACTCAGCCATGGTCGCTGCCTCCCTTCGCCCGGCCGCCGCCGCTGCGGGCCGACGACGCCGACGACGCGGCCCTGCGTGCGGTGCCGCGCGCCGCCGCGGTCGACTTCTTCTGGGCGGTCTTGCGGGTGTTGTCCTGCGGGCTCTTCTTGGCCGGGGTCTTCTTCGCGGCCGACTTCGCCGACTTCGGGGCGGACTTGCCGTCCGGCTTCTCGTCCGACTTCGCGTCCGGCTTCCGGGCGGTCCGCTTCGACGGCGCCTTCTTGCGCCGGCCGGACCGCTCGGACTCCTCGTCCTCGTCCCGGGCCTCGCTCCGGTCTGTGTCCCGGTCCTCGGCGTCCTCGTCCTGGTCCCTGCCCTCGTCGGCGTCGTCCGCCTGGCCCGGCACCACGCCGGAGATGCGGTCCTGGACGCCGAGGGTGCGGTCGTGCAGACGGTCGGCGAGACCTTCGAGCTGCCGGTTGAGGAGCGAGCCGGTGGCCGCCTTGCCCACGCCCCGCACGTCCTGGCGCAGCTGGTCGCCGATCTCCTTGAACTGCGGGTTGTTCTGCAGCTGCTGGTTCACGAACGCGCCCAGCGCCTTGGGGCTCAGATTGAGCCGCTTGCCGGCCACCATCGTGCCGACGGCGAACGCGAACTTCGCCTTCTTCGTGCGACCGAGGACGTATCCCGCGCCCACGGCGAGGCCCACTGCCATTCGGTTCATTCTCAGAAGTCCTGTCCTGTGCTGTGCTGCAGTCGGTCGAGGAGCTCGTCCTCGCACCGTTCGAACTCGGCCTCGTCGATCTCTCCCGCCTCCAGGAGTTCCTCGAGGCGGGAGAGTTCCCGACGGATCGCCGAGGGGTCGTAGTACTGCCGCTCCGCCTCGTCGACCACCTGCCTGAGCACCCAGAGGGAGCCGCGGGCGGGGGCCAGGGGCAGCAGGAGCAGTTCACCGATCAGGCCCATGCCGTCACTCTCACTCCGCGGGCTTGGCGGGCCCCGGGTCGACGAAGCTGTACGGGGGCAGCGGACCGTGCACGCGGAGGTCCAGGTGCGGCTGGGTGGAGCGGAGCTCCTCGACGGCCGCGAGGAAACCCTCGGCGGACTTGCGGTTCACCAGGAACGAGACGTTCGCCAGCCAGCCGCTGCTCTCGGGGCCGTCGGCGACCGCCTCGGCGGCCGACTCAAGGGCGCGCCGCACCTCGACGGCGTCGCTCTGCTCGCGGGCCCGCACGTTCGAGGTCACCATCTCGCCGAGCTGCAGCTTCTGTTCGTGGGTGCCGCCGCCCTGACGCTGGTTGGCCTCGACCATCGCGCGCAGCTCCGGGTTCTCTGCGAGGACCTGGTGCAGTACGGCCTGTTCGTGGTGGGAGGCCTTCACGTTGTACTCGACCTTGCCGTCGAGGGTGCGCAGCCGCTCCAAGTAGTGGTCGGCCCGCTCGCCGAGCACGGAGGTGACCGTCTCGTCGTCCGGGGCCAGGCTGCCGAAGCGCATCGGCAGCACGGAGCCCGCGGCACCGGCCTCCGACAGGACGTTCTGGTGCGCGAGGAGATCGCGCCGCTTGGGCTTGAGGTCCTCCGGGGAGTCGCTCACGATGGCGGCGAGCTCGCCGCTCTTCAGGATGCGCACGGGGCAGGCCGGCTTGCCGATGCCCTCCATGCCTTCCGGCAGCGCCGGGTGGGAGCTGCTCGCGATGCCGTAGACGTACGTAGTCACTCCTGCTCCTCCTTCCGGCGGGAAGTGGTGGAACGGCGCGCCCTCGGCCGCTCCTCGGTCTGGCGCTGGCCTTCCTCACGGGACTGCTTGAAGGCGTCCGATATGGTCTCGGCGGCTCCGGAGAGCGCGCCCTTGGACTTGCCCTTGGCGCCGGACTCGGTGATCTCGCCCACCAGGTCGGGCAGGCCGGGGTCCTTCTTCTTTCCGGTCTCCAGGTCGAGACGGTTGCACGCCTCGGCGAACCGCAGGTAGGTGTCGACGCTCGCCACGACGACACGGACGTCGATCTTCAGGATCTCGATACCGACGAGCGAGACGCGTACGAAGGCGTCGATGACGAGTCCTCGGTCGAGGATGAGTTCCACGACGTCGTACAGGCCACTGGTGCCGCCTCCGCCGCCGGACTGTTGTGCCGGGACTACGGTCATGCCGACTGTGCCTCCTCGGGTCTGGTGCGTTCTGTCTGTTCTCGGCTTGGCTTGCTCTTCTCCGGTCGTCGTTCCGTCCGGTTGGTTCTCACGGTCAGCGGCCGCCGGTGCCGCGGGGTTCCGAACGTCCGCGCTCGTAACGGCGGAGCCGTCGGTAGCCCGTCAGCTCGCCCTGCGGGTCCAGCTGCACCTCGTAGCTGGCGAGGAGACTCATCGTGTCGGGGACACGGGAGAGTTCGAGGACCTCGACCTCCA
The DNA here is from genome assembly GCF_044903205.1 of Streptomyces sp. NPDC029674. Classification (NCBI taxonomy): domain Bacteria; kingdom Bacillati; phylum Actinomycetota; class Actinomycetes; order Kitasatosporales; family Streptomycetaceae; genus Streptomyces; species Streptomyces sp. NPDC029674. The sequence goes on along the minus strand of NZ_JBJDPY010000008.1, from coordinate 111,466 downwards.
ACAGCCAGCCGTCTTCGGTGCGTTCGAAGGACGACACCGATTCGGGTGTCATGCCGGTCAGCTCGGCGAGCTGTTCCCTGGCCTGGCGGAGAACCGCCATGGGGCCGGGGAGCGACTCCTTCTCGTCGTCCGCCGCCTTGGACTTGGTCTCCGGGGCCTTGGACTCCGGCGGCTTTTCGCCTGATGTCTTGCTGTCTGTGTTCTCCGGCGTCTTACGTGTCGTATTGGCCATGTTCACCTCCTTCACCGGGTTACCCGATGAGCCTTGGCCAAACGTGATCGCTCCGTGCCCGGCCGGGCGCCGGGGCGGTCAGCCGCGCAGCGCGCGCAGCTTGCGGCGCGCGGGGCCGAGCGCGCGGCCCGAGCGCAGGACACCGGCCCACGGGTCGGTGCGGGCCTGCTCCACCGCGTTGTCGATGGTCCAGCTGCGGGCGTGCACCGCGGGGTCGTCGAGCTGCTCCCAGGCGATGGGCACGGCCACCGGCGCCCCGGGCTCGGCCCGCACCGAGAACGGCGCCACGGCCGTCTGCGCGTACCCGTTGCGCTGCACGTCGAGATAGAGCCGGTCGCCCCGGTCCTTCTTGCGGGCCGCCGTGGTGAGCCGCTCGGGGTGGGCCTCGGCGAGGGTGTCGGCGACGTCCTTGGCGAAGGCGCGCGCGTCGTCGAAGTCGTGGTGGCCGTTGACCGGCACGACGACGTGCAGCCCGCGCGAGCCCGTCGTCATCAGGGCGGACGGCAGGCTCATGTGGTCGAGCAGTTCGCCGAGGAGGCGGGCGGCGTCGCGCACCGCGCCGAAGTCGTCCCCGGAGGGATCCAGATCGAAGACGATCCGGTCCGGACGGTCGATCCGGGACGTGCGCGAGAGCCAGCGATGCAGGGTGACGCAGGCCTGGTCGGCCAGGAAGAGGAGGGTCGCCGTGTCGTCGCACACGGTGTGGGTGACGGTGCCGCCCTCCTTGGCCACCTCGGCGCGGGTGATCCAGTCCGGATAGTGGTCCGGGGTGTCCTTCTGCATGAACTGGGGGCCGTCGACGCCGTCCGGGTGGCGCTCCAGCATCAGCGGCCGGTCGCGCAGGTGGGGCAGCATGAAGGGGGCGACGGCCCGGTAGTAGTCGAAGAGGTCCGCCTTCGTGTGGCCGGTGCCGCCGTGGTCCCCCGCGTCGCTTCCGCCGCGCTTCCCCTTGCCCTCGTCCTTGCCGTCGGGGCTGGGGAAGAGGACCTTCTGCGGCCGGTGCAGCTCTACGGTGCGGCGGCCGGCCCGCACCGTCCGTACGTCGTTCATGGGGGTCCCTTCGGCTCGGTTCGCGCCAGGTGCGACGTGACCCGGCGGGTACCCAGCGTCAGGCCCGGTAGTCGCCCCCGGCCGCACCGACACGGTGGTGTTCACCCTGGTCGGGAGGGTGGCTGGCACCACCTGGAAGCCGGGGGCCGGCGGGCGTGCCGGGCGGCGTCCCGGCAGGAAGGATCGGTGATGCCGAGATACCGAGGTGCCGAGATACCGAGGTACTGACCAGCCGTCCCGCTCCCGTGAGGCCCGCCACATGGAACACAGCTCCGACCTGAAGCACGGCGCCGACGTGGCGCGCGGCGCCGCTCCGCCGGACGGCACCGTCCTGCCCCGCGTCCCCCGCCCCCGGCCCCGCTCCCCCGAACCCGGCATCCTCGGCCGCCTGTTGCCCGGCACCGAAGGGCCCCCGGCGCCCGCCGCCGTCTCAGCGGCCTTCGCGCTGTGGCTCACCGCGGCCGCCGCGGGCGTCTTCGAGACGGTGCTCGGCGTCGTGCGGGAGTCGTCAGGGGCGGCCGGGGACCCCGGCGGCCTCCCGCTCCGCATGGCGGTGTTCGCGGCGGCCGTGCTGGTCGCGGTGCGGATGCGCCGCGGCGCCCGCTGGACGCGCTGGGCGCTGACCGCTGTGCTCGGGGCGCTCGGCACGCTGTCACTGGCGGCCGGGCCGACCCCGTGGCCGACCGGCCTGCGGGCGCTCGGCGAGGCCGTCGCGGAGGCGGGGGCCGTGGATGTTCTGTTCGGTGCCGGACGCGTGCTGCACCTGGCCGCCGCGCTCACGGCTACGGCGCTGATGTTCCGCCCGGCCGCCAACGCCTGGTTCAGGGCGGCCCGGCACCGCTGACCGCCCGCACCGGACCGCCGCCTCACCGCACCACCGCCTCACCGCACCACGGCCCGCTCCACCAGCAGCCTCGCCGCCGCCACGATCGACTCCGCGTCGATGCCCGCGGCGTGCAGCTGTTCCGCCGGTGACGCCGAGCCCGGCATCGTCCGCACCGCGAGCCGGACCAGGCGCGGCACCGGCCTGCCGTCGGTGAACGCGTCGAGGACCGCGTCGCCGAGGCCGCCCTGTTCCCGGTGGTCCTCGACGGTCAGCAGGCAGCCGGTGCGCTCCGCCGCCTCGCGCAGGGCACGGCGGTCGACGGGCTTGACGGAGTAGAGGTCGACGACGCGTACGGGGATGCCCTCGCGGTCGAGCGCGTCCGCCGCGGCCAGCGCCTCGTGGACGGTGACCCCCGCCGCCACCACGGTCAGCCGGTCCGCGTCGCTGGAGCGCAGCACCTTGGAGCCGCCGACCGGGAACTTCTCGTCGGGCCCGTAGATGACGGGCGTGTCCCCACGGGACGTACGCAGGTAGCGGATTCCGTCGAGTCCGGCCATCTCGGCGACGAGCTGCCCCGTCTGGTGGGCGTCGCACGGGTACAGGACCGTGGAGCCGTGCACGGCGCGGAAGAGGGCCAGGTCCTCCAGGCCCATCTGGGACGGGCCGTCCCGGCCGATCGCGACGCCCGCGTGCGAGCCGACGAGATTGATGCCGGCGCCGCTGACGGCCGCCATCCGGACGAAATCGTGGGCGCGGGTGAGGAACGCCGCGAACGTCGACGCGTACGGCACCCAGCCGCGCGCCGCCAACCCGACGGCGACGGCCACGAGTTGCTGTTCGGCGATGTAGCACTCGAAGTACCGTTCCGGGTGTTCCTTGGCGAAGTACTCCGCCCGCGTCGAGTCGCCGACCTCGCCGTCCAGGGCCACCACGTCGCCGCGGGCGGTGCCGAGCGCGGTGAGCGCCTGTCCGTAGGCGGTGCGGGTCGCGACGGCGTCGCCCAATGTGTGGCGGGGCAGTTCGAGGTGGCCGCTGCGTACCGCGTGCATCGTCCGTGCGGCGGCCGGCCTGCGCACCTCCACGCGTACGTCGCGTACGCCACCCAGCTCCTCCACCGCCGCGTCGGCGTCCGGCAGCGGCTTGCCGTGCAGGCCCTCCCGGTCCTCCACGGCGGCGACGCCCCTGCCCTTGACGGTGCGGGCGAGGATCACGGTGGGCTGTCCGGCGGTGGAGCCCGCTTCCTGGAAGGCGCGGTCGACGGCTTCGACGTCGTGCCCGTCGGTCTCGACGACGTGCCAGCCGAACGCCTTGAACCGGACGGCGTAGGCGCCCAGTTGCCATTCGTGGCGGGTCGGGCCGCGCTGGCCGAGACGGTTGACGTCGACGATCGCGGTGAGGTTGTCGAGGTGCTCGTACCCGGCGTGTTCGGCGGCCTCCCACACGGAGCCCTCCGCCAGTTCGCTGTCGCCGCACAGCACCCAGACGCGGTACGGGATCCGGTCGAGGCGCTTGCCGGACAGGGCCATGCCGACGCCGACGGGCAGCCCCTGCCCCAGCGAGCCGGTGGCGACCTCGACCCAGGGCAGGGTGCGCGGTGTGGGATGTCCTTCGAGGCGGCTGCCCCGCTCGCGGAAGGTGAGCAGTTCGTCGTCGGTGAGCGCCCCGGCCGCCTTGTACGCGGCGTAGAGGAGCGGCGAGGCGTGGCCCTTGGAGAGGATGAAGCGGTCGTTGCCGGGATGGTCGGGGCGGTCGAAGTCGTAGTGGAGGTGGCGGCCGATGAGCACCGCCATCAGGTCGGCCGCGGACATCGACGAGGTGGGGTGTCCGGAGCCGGCGGCGGCCGAGGCCCGGACGGAGTCGACGCGCAACTGCTGGGCGAGTGCGATGAGTTGCTCGGTGTCGTGCGGCATCAAGGGCCTCCTTGGGCATGGGTCGTCCTTGGGCGGCGAGTCACCCTTCGCCCGTGGGCGCGGCACCCTGGCCACCTAAAGACACGCCCTGGTGTGCTCGTGGTCGGTGCCGCTGGAGTCCGCCTCGCCGGGCGCCGCCGAGGTCCACGGTGGACCCCAGGTCGCGGTGGCGGCAGGGGCGGCGGGTGCCCGAGCCGAGGGACGCGGCGACGTTGCGGCCCGCCGCCGCGCCCTGGCGCCAGGCGTGCTGCGCGGTCATCGGGGTGAACTCGCCCGGCCGGGTCAGGTCGGGCACGCCCGCGGCGTCGCCGCAGGCGAACACCTCGGGGTGGCCCGGCAGTTGGAGTAACGTGTCGACGCGCAGCCGTCCCCTCTCCAGTGGCCGGCCGAGTCCCGCGACGAGCGGATCGGGCCGTACGCCGACGCACCAGACGAGGGTGCGGGTGTCGACGGAGTCCCCGTCGTCCAGAAGTACTCCCTCGGAGGTGGCCTCTTTGACGGAGGTCCTGGTGCGGACGTCCACGCCGCGCCGCCTCAGCACGCGGTCCGCGGTGGCCGAGAGCCGGGGGCCGAGTTCGGGCAGGACGCGGTCCGCGATGTCGAGCAGCAGCCAGCGGGGGCGGATGCCCTGCCGCAGCGGCTGCTTGCGTACGAGCGCGTCGGTGAACGGGCGGCCGTGCGCGGCGAGTTCGACCCCGGTGTAGCCGGCGCCGACGACCACGAACGTGCGGCGGGCCCGGCAGGTCTCCGGGTCCGGCGCCGCCGCGGCCGGCTCCGTCCGGCCCGGCACCGGGAGCAGCTTGTCGACGCTGCCCACGCTGAGGACGAGCCGGTCGTACGGCAGCTCGGCGCGCTGCCCCTCGGGGTCGGTGTACGTCACCCTGCGCCGCTCCAGGTCGACACCGTCGGCCTCCCCGAGCGCGAGGCGTACGTGCGGCAGCAGCGGCAGGTACAGGAAGTAGTCGGTCGGGTTGAGCAGGGTGACATCCGCCTTGTGCCGGGCCGGCCGGGACAGGGTGCGGTAGCCGGCGAACCCGGCTCCGACGATGACGATGCGCGGTCGGCTCACGGTGCGCCTCCGGAGGGGTGGAGTCCGGCGCGGTCGGACCCCCCGCGTGCCCCTGCGCGGCAGGCGCCAAACTCCGGCGCGGGCCCGGCGTCCACCCCCGCCACGGACGCCGCGACCACGCCGGACAGCCGCCGCACGACAGCGGGAAAACCGCCGGACGGACGCCGTGCGCGCGCCGTTTGCCCCCCGCACCCAGGGGTTACCCGCAGCGGTGTTCACCCAGCTCCACCCCCCGCACCGGAGGTGCACCTCCCATGCCCGAGTACGGATACTTTCTGGCGACCGAGGAGTTCGGTCCCGCCGAACTGGTCGAACAGGCCAGGATGGCCGAGCAGGCCGGCTTCGAGGCCCTGTGGATCTCCGACCACTACCACCCGTGGAACGCGGCACAGGGGCAGAGCCCGTTCGTCTGGTCGGTGATCGGCGCGCTCGCCGAGGCGGTGTCGCTGCCCGTGCAGACCGCGGTGACCTGCCCGACCGTGCGCATGCACCCGGCGGTCGTGGCGCAGGCCGCGGCGACGAGCGCGGTGCTGACGGGCGGCCGCTTCCGGCTCGGCGTCGGCACGGGCGAGGCGCTCAACGAACACATACTGGGCGGGCCCTGGCCGCCGGCCCACATCCGCCTGGAGATGCTGGAGGAAGCCGTCCAGATCATGCGGAACCTCTTCGCCGGCGAGGAGGTCAACCACCACGGCACGCACTACACCGTCGAGAAGGCCCGCCTCTACACGGTGCCCGACGAGCCCGTGCCCATCGACGTCTCGGGCTTCGGCCCCAAGGCGACGGCGCTCGCCGCCCGTATCGGCGACGGCTTCATCACGATGACGCCCGACGAGACGCTGGTCTCCCGCTACCGCAAGGGCGGTGGCGGCGGCAAGCCGGTCAGCGGCGGCCTCAAGGTCTGCTACGGCCCCGACCGCGACGCCGCCGTCCGCCGGGCGCGCGAGCTGTGGGGCAGTCAGCTGCTGCCCGGCGAGATGGCCCAGCTCCTGCCGACGCCACGCCACTTCGAGCAGCTGGACCCGCTGCTCACCGACGAGATGGCCGCCGCCTCCTTCACGTGCGGCGACGACGTCGACGAACACGTGGGCGCGCTCAGCGCGTACGCCGACGCCGGCTTCGACCGCGTGTACGTCAGCCAGATGGGCCCGGACCAGCGCGGCTTCTTCGACTTCTACCGCACGAAGGTGCTGCCGCAGCTCCAGAGTGCACCGCCCGCCACACCCGGGGACGGGGCGCGCCGATGACCTGCGCGGCCCGGCACCTCCCGGGTGCCGGCGAAGGACCACCGTACCGACGTCACGACTCAGGACAGGCCCGATGAAGCACGAAGTCCCCCTCGAACGACCCGTCGTCTCCGCCTACACCGTGCCCGCGGACGCCCCGGAGGCCGACGGCACCTTCGCCTGGGACACCACGACCATCGTCGTCGTCGAGGTCACGGCGGGTGACGCGACGGGGACCGGCTGGACCTACGCCCCCGCCTCCGTGGCCGCCCTGGTGGACGAGCAGCTCACCCCCGTGCTCAAGGGGCTCGACGCGCTCGACATCCCCGCCGCGCACGACGCGATGACCCAGGCCGTCCGCAACACCGGCCGCCCCGGCGCCGCCGGGTGCGCGATCTCGGCGATCGACATCGCCCTGTGGGACCTGAAGGCCCGCCTCCTCGAATTACCTCTCGTACGGCTCCTCGGGACGGCCCGCGACGAGGTTCCCGTCTACGGCAGCGGCGGCTTCACGACGTACCACGACACCCACCTCGCGGCCCAGCTGAACGGCTGGGTGCACGGTCAGCACATCCCGCGCGTCAAGATCAAGGTCGGCGAGGCCTGGGGCCGGTCGGCCGCCCGCGACGTGTCCCGGGTCCGCACCGCACGCGACGTCATCGGCCCGCAGGCCGAGCTGTACGTCGACGCGAACGGCGGCTACACGCGCAAGCAGGCGATACGGGTGGGCAGGGTGCTCGCCGAGCACGGCGTCGGCTGGTTCCAGGAGCCGGTCTCCTCGGACGACCTGCGGGGACTCTCCCTGGTCAGGGACGCGCTCGTGTGCGACGTGACGGCGGGCGGATACGGCTACGACCTCCCGTACTTCGCCCGCATGGTGCCCTCCGTGGACTGCCTCCAGGTGGACGCGACGCGCTGCGGCGGCATCACGGAGTGGCTGCGCGCCGCGGCCCTCGCGCAGGCCCACGGCCTGGAGGTCTCGGCGCACTGCGCACCGCACGCCCATGCGGCGGCTGCGGCCTGCGTACCGAACCTGCGGCACATCGAATGGTTCCACGACCACGTACGGATCGAGTCGATGTTCTTCGACGGAGCACTCGACCCGACCGGCGGCGTGGTCCGCCCGGACGGCGGCATCGGACACGGGCTGCAGCTGCGCACGGAAGAGGTGGAGGAATTCCGGGTCGCGTGAGCGCGCCTCTTCAGCCGGAGGTTCAGGTGGTGCGGCGCGGCGGGGTCTCCGGGGCCGGGGGCGGTGCGGTGGGGGGCATGGGCGGGGCGCCGGGCACGCCGAGGCCGCCCGGCGCGACGGCGGGGGCGGTGAGTCCGCCGCCGCCCGGCTCGGGCAGCGCCCCGGTGCCGGGTGTCCCGCCGTCCCGGCCGTGCCGGGGCCGCGCCGCGTTGCGCAGCAGGAACGCCGCCGCGCCGAGGAGCGCGGCCACGATGAGGGCGGCCGCCCAGTCGGGCAGTCCGAGGTCGATGACGAGGCCGACGGCCAGGGCGGCCGCGGCGCCCGCGTAGAGGGCGGCGGCGCCGGACGCGGCGTACAGCGTGGCCTTGCGCCGCTGCTTTCTGGTCTGCTCGCGCAGCTCTTCCCGCAGTTCGGCGCGGATCGCCCGGACCAGTTCGTCGGTCAAGCCTTTGTCGAGACCGGTCAGCGGCTTGTCGGAGCCGGTCAGGGGTTTGTCGGAGCCGGTCAGAGGTTTATCGGGGTCAGTCATGGCGGCCGGGTACCCGCTCCCGCGAGAACATGGCCCGCGGCCCCCGCGTGACGCAGGACACACCATGGCCGGTTGTCCCCTAGGGTAGGCGGCGCGTGATCGTCCGGATTCGCACCCGGGAAGCACCAACGGAACCACGGAGGTATCCATGTCCTCGAAGCGCCGCCGCAAGAAGAAGGCCCGCCGCAAGAACGGCGCGAACCACGGCAGCCGTCCCCAGTCCTGAGGACGGCGCACGGCGAACGGAGGGCGGCACCGCACGGTGCCGCCCTCCGGCGTGTGCGGAGGGCGGCACGAAAGGGTGCCGGGGATTCTTCTCCGCGGAGGCGGTGGCGGGCGAACGGGCAATCATGAAATCGTTCGGGCCATGGAGATCCTGGGAACCACGCTGCGGATCTGCGTCGAGGACCTGGAGTCCTCGGTCGCGTTCTACGAACGACTCGCGGGCGGCAAGGCCATGCGCTTCGAGCGCGGCGGCGTCTCCGTCGCGGCGATCGGCTGCTTCCTGCTGATGAGCGGTCCGGAGCAGGAGCTCGAGGTGCTCCGCAAGGTCGCGGCGACCATCGCGGTCGAGGACGTCGACGAGGCGTACATGGTCCTGAACGCCTCCGGCGCGCGGGTCGTCGCCGGCCCGGTCCCGACCCCGGCGGGCCGCAACCTCATCGCGATGCACCCGGACGGCTCCGTCTTCGAGTACGCGGACCGCCGCGTCATCGGAGGCTGAACCGCCGTCCCCCGTCAGGCGGCCGTGGTGACTTTCCAGAGGTGGCCGTCCGGATCGCTGAAGTACGCGTAGTAGCCGCCCCATTGGGTGGCCGCGGGCTCCTTGACCACGGTGGCGCCTGCGGCCCGTGCGGCCTGTACGGTCTTGTCCACCTCGTCCCTGGCGTCGGTGATGAAGTGGAGCGAGACACCCCGGAACCCGGCCCCCTCCGGGGGCACGCCGGCGTCGTCGGCCGCAGCCTTCCATTCGTAGAGCGCGAGCATCGGGGACTCCCCTCCCAGACTCAGTCTGACGAAGCCGGGGAGGTCCTGGTCGGTGGTACAGCCGAGGCCCTCCACGTAGAACTTCCTGGCACGGTTCATGTCCTCGACGCCGAGCATGACGGCGTTCATCTGAAGCGGCATGGGACCTCTCCCTCAAAGTCGGTGACCCTCACGCTAGAGGGGCCGACGGCGCGGGTGCTTCTCCATTCCTGACCGGTCCCGGGGCAGGCGGCGGGGCCTACGGAGTGTGGTCGGGGCGCATCCGGAAGTCGTACCGCTCCGGAATCTCCTCGCCCGTCGCCGCCGCCCACAGCTCGCCCAGCGTCTCCGCACCCTCCCGGAGGTCCGCCGCCTCGAAGCCGGCCTCGAAGATGGCGCGCACGCCCGCCATGTCGCCCTCGGCGTGGCGGAGTTGGGCTTCCAGGAGCCGGAAGCGGCCTTCGGCGCGGGTTGCTTCGTACAGGCGGTCCCAGACCGTGCGGGCCGCTTCCGCGCGGTCCGCGGCGAGGAGCGCGGTGATCGCCTCCCGGCCGAGGGCGGCGGTGGCCGCCGTCCAGACGGGGCCGTCGTCGCGGCGCTCCTGGCAGAGGTCGTCGAAGGCCGCCGCGTACCGGTCGGCGGCCCGCTCCGTGTTGCCCTCCGCATGGTCGGCGACGGCGAGGCAGCGCAGCAACGGCCAGCGGGACGGGGCCAGTTCGAGGCCGCGCTCCCAGCTGCGGACGGCCTGGGCCCGGTCGCCCGCGTGCCACTGCGCGATGCCCAGGTGGTACTCGGTGTGCGGCCGCGCGGGCGCGGTCTCCAGCATGTCCCGCCAGTGCGGCGCGACCGGCGTGGGGCCGGGCGGTGCGACCTTGCGCGGCTCGGGGACGGCGCCCGAGTGCAGGAGCTCGAGCCATGGCTCCTGCTCGGGGCCGAGCGTCGACTCGGCGAAGGGTGTGCCGGGCAGCTTGTGGCCGGCCCGCAGCACTTCGAGGGCGCCCCAGCCGGAGCCGACGGCGAGCACTTCGCCGGGCTCGGTGTCGGCGCGGGTCAGCCACGCCTCGTGGGCCGCGTCGACCGCCTCGCGCGGCAGTGCCTCGCCGAGCCGCGCGGCGACCTCGTCCCGCGCGCCCGCCCAGTCGCCGTGCACCCGGTCGGCGGCCGCGGACAGCGGCCCGTACGACTCCAGCCAGCCGATCTCGGACTCCGCGTCGAGGCGTACGTGTTCCAGCTGGGTGCGGGCGAGGCCCGACTGGATCTCCGCGTAGCCGCCGGTGCCGGGTTCGGTGAGCCACTCCTGCCAGCGCCGTCCACCGGTGCCCGTGCCCCAGAGGAAGAGCTTGCGGCCGCGCGGCAGGTCCGTGGAGGTCTGGACGAGTCCGTGCCCGGTGTCGTCGAGCGCGGCGATCCACCGCCGCTCCCCGTCCGGCACGTCGAAGAAGTAGTCGGCGGGGTACTCGCTGCGCAGCGGGTACGTCCGGTCGGCCCCGTCGGACTCCGGCACCGGCACCTTGCGCAGCCCGCCCGGGTACGCGAAGCGCCACGCCTCGTCGGCGGGGGCGAGGACCCGGCGCTCCTCGGGCACCGCGATGTTCGACCACCAGTAGACGAGCGCGGGCCGCTCGTGCGGGTTGCGGACGCGGACGCCGACGTGGAGGAAGTCGGACCCCTCCGGCAGCCACAGGTCCACCTGGAACGGCAGGTCGCGCAGCCGCTCCCACTCCCACAGGCGCAGCATCTCGCCGCCGTCGGGTGCCCGCACGCGGGCCGCGTGCACGGGGGCGCAGGACAGGGTGGTGTGGCCGGTGGCGCCGATGTTCCACTCGATGCCGCCGGAGAACCAGGCGCCGTTGAGGGCGAAGGCGGCGGGCTGCAACACCGGGTTGCGGTAGAGGAGTTCGCGTCCGGTCGGCTTGTGCAGGAGCGAGTGGACGCGGCCGCCGTACCCGGGCAGGACGGTGGCGCGCAGCCGGTCGTTCTCGACGACGAGCACGTCGAGCGGTGTCTCGGTGCGCTCGCGGCCGTACCCGTCCAGGATCCGGGTGGGCAGCGGCGAACTCGGCTGTTCGTACCCGAGTTGCCGCACCATGTCGCGCGGCAGGCCTTCCTTGGCGCGCTCGTCGAGGGTGTGTGCCCGGCGCAGGTGCAGCAGGGGCGGCAGGGGGTTCTCGGGCCCCGGCGCGGCGGCGGGCAGGGTCAGTACGTCGCGTCGCACGGTGGTCTTCACGATCACCATGGAACACGGTCGGCAGGGCGGCGGCCAGAGGCCTTCCGGGCCGGAATCGCGCGGAGGCCGCCGGGCACGTCCCTCCGGCGGTCAGGACGGGTTGAGGGCGGCCACGATCACGTCGGTGAGCAGGTCGCCCGCCTTGCCGTCCGGGTCGAGGTCGGGGTCGTAGATGGTGACGTTGAGTCCGACGCAGCGGTGCGAGGTGACGAACGGCCGCAGCAGTTCGAGGAGTTCGTCGGCGAACAGGCCGCCGGGGTCGGGGCTGTCGACGGCCGGCATCACCGACGGGTCGAGGATGTCGGCGTCCAGGTGGACCCAGAACCCGTCGAGTTCGGGGACTTCCAGGGTCTGGGCCACGGCCCGGGCGATGTTCTCGGCGCCCCACTTCCTGAGCTCGCCGACGGTGGCGTTGGTGATCTCCAGGGTGGTGAACTCGGCGCGGTCCTCGTCCCCGTCGCGCAGCCCGAAGAGGCATACGTCCTCGTCGCGCAGGTAGGGCCGCAGCCCTTCCAGGTCGGTGAGGTCGTCCTGTCCTCGGCCCGTCGCGAGGGCGAGCTCCTCGCCGGCCGCGGCGCCGATCCGGTCGGAGTTGCCGGGGTGCCGGAAGTCGGCGGAGCCGTCGAGGGCCGCGAGTCCGTACCGCCCGATGCGGCGCAGCGCCAGCGTGGCGCCCAGCTGGATGGAGCAGTCCCCGCCGAGGACGACGACGAAGTCCTCGGCGCGCACGTGGTGTTCGATGCGGTCGGCGAGCTTGCGGGTGTAGGAGGCGATGGCCTCCGCGTGGAAGACGCCGTCGCCCTCCTGCCAGTCCCCGCGGTCGTAGCGGGGCGGCACCACGACGCCGCCCTCGAAGGCGGCGAGGCGGCGCAGGAGCCCGCGCTCCCGCAGGGCGCCGGCCAGTTTGTGGCAGCCGGGCACGGTGCCGGGGGCGGGCGGGCGCAGGCCCAGGTTGGAGGGGGCGTCGACGACCACGATATTCCGCATGCCGCCCATCCTCGGCGACGTGGCCCGGCGCTTTCAACACTGCCGTTGCCCCAGGTGTTTTCGACGGTCGCGGCGTGGCTCGAATGCGTGCTTCACGCCATCTCGGCGGTGATGGCCCAGCGTTCGTGGTCGCGCCAGGCCCCGTCGATGAAGAGGAAGTCCGGCGAGAAGCCCTCGAGCCGGAATCCGGCGCGGCGGACCAGCGCGATCGAAGGGGCGTTGCCGGGCTGGATGTTGGCCTCCAGGCGGTGCAGTCCGAGTTCGCCGAAGGCGTGCCTCAGGACGAGTCCGAGCCCCTCGCTCATCAGGCCCCGCCCGGCCGCGTGCGCGAAGGCGCCGTATCCGAGGGCGCCGCTGCGGAAGGCGCCGCGGACGATGTTGTTGATGTTGATGAACCCGCCGATGCCGCCGCTGTCCCGGTCGCACACGAGGAACCCGGCCCTGGCCGGGTCCTCGCCGAGCGGGCGGACGTACTCGCGGTAGGTGTCGTCCGTGCGGGGCGGGAACAGCCAGGGGCGGTGCAGCTCTTGGCTCTCCCGTGCCCGTGCGGTGAATTCGGGGCCGTCCGCGAGGGTGATGCGGCGGATGGCCACGCGCGGGCCTTCGGCGAGCGGGGAGGCATGATCGGACATCCGCTCACGCTACCCGCGGCGCCGCCGCATGAAGTACGCCCCGCACAGGGCGCCGATGATGCCCGTGCCGAGCAGGGCCGTCCACAGGGGCATGGTCACTTCGGGGACGAGGAGGCGGATCTTGGTGCTGCGGGTGTTCTCGAAGATGAAGACGAGGGTGAGGACGGCGAGCGCGGCGACGGTCACCCTGCCGGGCGTCATCAGCCCGCCGCCCGGGCCGCCGCCCTTGGAGCCGCCCGTGGAGGTGTTGGGGCTCATGGTGTGGACCCTTCCGTCGGAGGTACGCCGGCCTCCCCCGCCCCCAGCATGGGCAGCCGGGGAGCGGAGCGCGCGCGGTGGGGTGCCTCCGGGGTGGGGCGGTGGGCCGTACGGGTGACGTCAGTGGCGGACGACCGGCAGGTCGAGGACGCCGGTGTCCCCCGGGGCGCTGGTCACGGTCACCGGCTTGACACCCCTGTTGCCGCCGTACGCACCGTCGCTCGCCGCCACCACGAACTGCAACCGGTGGCCCTTCTCGTAACGGTGCACGATGCCGGGCAGCGACACGGTGAACGGCTTCGTGACGTCCGGCACGCGCACCGGCGCGACGAGGCGGTGGACGAGGGTCTTCTTGCCGTCGGGCGCGACGTCGTACAGCTTGGCGAAGAGGACGAGCTTGTCGGCGGCGTCCCCGGAGTGCTGCACGCGCTCCGTCTTCGGCGAGACGACCTTCAGGGTCGCCTTGGGCGCGCCGACGACGTCCACGGCCTCGGTGAGCGGCTCGGTCGTCCAGTCGAGGTAGGTGCCCTTGGTGTCGTGCGGTGCGGGGTCGGGCAGCCCGATCATGCCTGCGAGCGAGGACTCCGAATGGCTCGTGGGGATCAGCCAGTTGCGGTACTCGCGGCTGCCGCGGGCCACCTTCCGCCGGTTGTCGACGAGCTTGCCGTCGCCGGAGAGGTAGAGCTTGCCGCTGAGCGAGGGGACGTCGGAGGCGGTCGCGTAGGTGTTGTCCGGATCGGCGATCCAGTCGCGGTAGTAGGCGAAGGCGGGCCCGGTGTCGACATCCTTCTCCTGATGGAGGTAGCGGTCGAACCAGGCGAGGATGCGCTTGCCGACGTACGACGTCTCCAAGTTGCCCTGCTCCAGGTTGAGTTCGCCGGACGCGGGGTCGGTGGTGCCGCCGCTGTGCCCCCAGGACTGCCAGATCATCTTGGCCGTGGTGCCCTGCTTCTTGAGCGTCCGGTACGTCGCTTCGGCCTCGTTGAGGTTGAAGAGGCTGTCGGCCTGGCCCTGCACGAGGAGCGTCGGCGCCTTCACCTTGTGCAGGTACGAGACCGGGGAGACCCCGCGCGCGAACTTCTGGAGCGCTTCGGTTTTGTCGGCCGGGTAGCGGCCGGAGTTGAGGGTGCGGATCGTCTCGCAGGCCTTCGTGACGAAGTGCAGGCAGTCGAGGCGGTTGATGCGGGAGGGGTCGAGGCTGGGGACGAGCAGGGGCTGGCCCTCGCCGATGAGGTAGAAGCCGTTCATCCACTGCCACTTGGCGGCGCCGGGGACGCTCCGGTCGGCCGCGTTGTTCGGGTCGAGGGAGTACGCGAGGTCGTTCCAGGTGATCATCGGGACGAGCGCGTCGACCCGGTGGTCCACGGCGGCGGTCGCCAGCTGTACGGCCCCGCCGTAGGAGCCGCCGATCATGCCGACGCGCGGGTCGCCCTCGCCGTCGGAGGTCACGTAGTCGGCCTTCGTGCCGTCGTCTGCGGCCCGCTTCCCGCCGAGGAAGTCGATGAGCCCGGACGCCGCCCTGCCGTCGATCTCCGGGTCGTCCAGCGAGATCAGGCACCCCGACTTGCCGAAGCCGAGGCCGGAGTAGACGAGCGAGACGTAGCCGCGCTCGGCGAAGGCCTTGCCGGTGGCGGCGGTCCCGTCGGACTTGCTGCCGCCGAAGCCGTTGGTGGTGACCACGGCCGGCGCGGGGTGCGCGGCGTCGACGCCGGCGGGCCGGTACAGGTCGGCGTCGACCGTGCAGCTCCTGCCGCCCGCCTGGACGGTGAACTTCAGCGCGGTGACGGTGTACTGGCCCGCGGCGCCCGCCGGGGCGGGGGCGGCGAGCGCGAGCGGCGCGGCGAGCGCCGCCGCGGTGGCGAGGGTCAGGGCACGGCGACGGGACAAGGGGACCTCCACGCTGAGGACGGCCGACGACCGGCGACTACCGGCCGGTAAGCACCGGCCCGAGCCATGCTGTGACACGTGTCATGTAAACGTCAACGCTTGTGACAGCGCTTTCTGCACGGAGATTCCGGTGCATGGAGAT
This sequence comes from Streptomyces sp. NPDC029674, assembly GCF_044903205.1. Classification (NCBI taxonomy): domain Bacteria; kingdom Bacillati; phylum Actinomycetota; class Actinomycetes; order Kitasatosporales; family Streptomycetaceae; genus Streptomyces; species Streptomyces sp. NPDC029674. The sequence continues at coordinate 96,333 of NZ_JBJDPY010000008.1, read as the reverse complement.
TCCGGCGCACGGACACCTAGGGACGTCGAGGCCGCCGCTCTCCCCCGCGGCCGCGCCCGTGTCAGATCAGCGCGGGCTCGTCCAGCGTCAACGTCCCCGCGTCCGCGTCCAGTTCGCCCGCCACCCCGAACGGCACCGTCAGCGCCCCCTCGCAGTGCCCGAACCCGAACTCCTCGGCCACCGGCACGCCGAGCCCGCCGAGCCGGTCCGCGAAGAGCGCCCGCAGCTCGTCACTGATCCCGCACCCCTCCCACGAGCCGAGCGCGATCCCCGCGACACCGTCCAGCCAGCGGGCGCGCAGGAGCTGGGTGAGGATCCGGTCCAGGCGGTACGCCTCCTCGCCGGTGTCCTCGATGAAGAGCAGGCCACCGCGTGCGGAGGCCCGCGCGTCCGGCGTGCCGAGGTCGGCGGCGAGCAGCGACACACAGCCGCCCAGCGTGACGCCCCGGGCCCGGCCGCCGGCCAGGGCCGCCGCGTGCGGGGTCCCGGCCCGGATCACCCGCGTCTCCTCGGGCGCGAAGAGCGTCGTCCGCAGGTGTTCCTGGGCCCGCGCGTGTTTGAGGAAGCCGGTCGTGGCGGTCATCGGCCCGTGCAGGGTGGCGACGCCGAGCCGCGTGGCGAAGGCCTCGTGCAGCGCGGTGGTGTCGCTGTAGCCGAGGAACACCTTGGGCCCGGCGGCCCGGGTCGCCTCCCGCAGCGCCGCCCAGTCGACGAGGTCCACCATCCGCTGGGCGCCGTACCCGCCGCGGGCGCAGAACACGGCCGCCACGGACGGGTCGCACCAGGCCTGCTCCAGGTCGCGGGCGCGGTCGGCGTCCGCCCCCGCCAGATACCAGAACTCCGGGTGACGGGCGCGCACATGGGGCATGACCACGGGGTCCAGGTCCCAGCCGCGCAGGATGTCGAGGCCCGCTTCGAGCTGGTCGTCGGGGACGGGGCCGCTCGGCGCGACGACGGCGACCCGCGCGCCGGGGGTGAGGCGGGCGGGCCGGACGAGAGGTCTCACTTGGCGAGCTCCAGGGTGGGCACGCGGCCCGCGAGGTCGATCCTGAACACCTGCGCGTACAGGGAGAGTTCGGCCTCCAGCGCGCGGACCATGGTGTCGGCGCGGCGGAATCCGTGCCCCTCGCCCTCGAAGGCGATGTAGGCGTGCGGAACGCCGCGGCCCTCCATCCTGGCGAGGAACCGCTCGGACTGGGCGGGCGGGCACACCACGTCGTCGAGGCCCTGGAGCAGCAGGAACGGTGCGGTGATCAGCTCGGCGTGCAGCACCGGCGAGCGCTCCGCGTACCGCGCGGGGACCTCGTCGAGCCGGCCGACGAGGGACTCCAGGTACCGCGATTCGAAGTCGTGGGTCTCCCCCGACGCGAACGCGGCGAGGTCGAGCACGGGGTAGCTGATCGTTCCGCAGGCGTAGACGTCCGTACTGGTCAGGGAGACGGCGGCGGTCCAGCCGCCCGCGCTGCCGCCGCGGATCGCGAGCCGGGCCCGGTCGGCGGTGCCCTCGTCGGCGAGGCCGAGGGCGACGGCCGCGCAGTCCTCGACGTCGGTGATGCCCCACTGCTCGCGCAGCCGGTTCCGGTAGGCGCGCCCGTATCCCGTGGAGCCGCCGTAGTTGACCTCGGCGACGCCGATGCCGCGCGAGGTGAAGTAGGCGATGGCCAGGTCGAGCACGAGGGGCGAGCGGCTGGTGGGGCCGCCGTGCGCCCAGACCACGTAGGGCGGCAGCTCGTCGTCGGGCGCGGTGTGGCCGGGGTGGTGCGGCGGGTAGATGTGCGCGTGGATCTCGCGTCCCGCCGGGCCGTAGAAGGTGCGGATCTGCGGTTCCGGGTAGTACGTGGGGTCCACGGGGTCGTCGTGGGCGGCGCCGACGACGCGGGCGTGGCCGGTACAGGTGTCCAGTTCCACCACTTCGTACGCGCTGCGCGGGCTGGCGGCGACGCCCGCCACGCGCGAGCCGTGCGCGGCGACGGTCGCCGTCCACTCCGTCCAGGGGCCCGCCGCGCCGACGACCTCGCCCGTCTCGGGGTCGAGTATGCCGAGCGTGGTGGCGCCCTTGCCGTGCACGACGGCGATCAGCCCGCTCTCCAGCGGGGCGAACCAGTTCAGGCCGATCTGCCACAGGGGTCCCGCGAACTCCTCCTCGCGGGGGCAGAGCGGCCGGATGCGGGCGGGGGTGCCGGCGGCGTCGGGGTCGGCCCGGTACAGGTTCCACCAGCCGGTGCGGTCGCTGGAGAACAGCAGCCGTCCGTCGTGGGCCCATTCGACCTGCGCGACCGACTCGTCGGGGCCGCCCGCGAAGGTCCGCGCCGCGCCGAAGGTGCCGTCGTCGCGCACGTCGGCGAGCGTCAGCTCCGTGCCGTCCCACGGCATGCGGGGGTGGTCCCACGCGATCCAGGCGGCGTGGGTCCCGTCGGGCGACAGGCGGGGCCCGGTGACGAACCGGTGCCTGCCGTCGGACAGCTCGCGCACGGCGCCCCGGTCCCCGGCCGCCGAACCGTCGAGCGGCACCGCCGCGATGACGCGCCGCACGTCGGTGGGCGCGTCGCCGGTGAACTCCTCAAGGACGCACCAGACTTCGTTCCGGTCCGTGTGGAGCACCGGGTCGGCCCAGCGCAGCCCGCCGCCGGTGTCCGAGACCGGGGTCAGGGGTCTCGGTTCGGCGCCGGGGGCGTCGGGCTCGTACGCGTAGAGGCGCTGGTCGGCGAAGTCGACGAAGACCACCAGGGGCCCGTCGGGGCGTTCGGTGCCGGTCCAGGGGCGGCCGCCGTACTCGACGACGCGGCTGCGCACGTTCCACGGCGCGGGCAGCACCGTGCGCTCCTCGCCGTCGGGCAGCCGCCGCACCAGCGCGCGCCTGCCCGCCTCCGTGGGCCGTGGCTCGGTCCACCAGGTCTCGGCGCCGACGAACCCCACGAACCCCGGAGCGCCGTCGTGGGCGGCGGCGAGCTCGGCGTCGATCGGCGACGGCCATGATCCGTACGGCCGGGTCTGCGTCATGTCCTTCTCTTCCCCCATTTTTCGCTAGGCCGTCCGCAGAAAGCGGTCAAGGACGCGGACGCCGAAGTGCAGCGCGTCGACGGGGACGCACTCGTCCACTCCGTGGAACAACGCCTGGTAGTCGAAGCCCTCCGGTGTCCTCAGCGGCGAGAAGCCGTAGCCGGTGATGCCGAGTCGCGAGAACTGCTTGGCGTCCGTGCCGCCCGACATGCAGTACGGCACCACGTGGCCCTCCGGCGCGAACTCCTCGACGGCCGCCCGCATGCGCGCGTACGTCGGCGAGTCGACCGGCGCCTGCAGCGCCACCTCGCGGTGGTGGAACTCCCAGTCGACGTCAGGGCCGGTGAGCCGGTCAAGCGTGCGGCGGAACTCTTCCTCGCCGCCGGGCAGAAAGCGGCCGTCGACGTACGCCACTGCCTCACCAGGGATCACATTGACCTTGTAACCCGACTGCAGCATCGTCGGGTTGGCGCTGTTGCGGACCGTCGGGGCGACGAGGTCGGCGGTCGGGCCGAGCTTCTCCAGGAAGGCGTCCACGTCGTAGCCGGGCGCCTCGGGGTCGGTCTCCAGGCCGTAGAGCGTGGCCAGTTCGACGAGGGAGGCGCGCACGGTCGGGGTGAGCCGGACCGGCCAGCGGTGCTCGCCGATGCGGGTGATCGCACCGGCCAGCCTGCTCACCGCGTTGGCGTGGTTGACCTTGGAGCCGTGACCCGCCTTGCCGCGCGCGGTGAGCTTGAGCCAGCCGGTGCCGCGCTCGCCCGCCGCGATGGGGTAGATCTGGTTGCCCCGGCCGTCGTGGAAGGTGAAGGCGCCCGACTCGCTGATGCCTTCCGTGCAGCCCTCGAAGAGCGCGGCGTGCTGCTCGGTGAGGAAGCCGGAGCCGTCGGCGGCGCTGGCCTCCTCGTCGGCGGTGAAGGCGATCACGAGGTCGCGGCGGGGCCGCACCCCGGCGCGGGCCCACATCCTGACCACGGACAGGATCATCGCGTCCATGTTCTTCATGTCGATGGCGCCCCGGCCCCACACGACGCCGTCGCGGATCTCCCCGGAGAACGGGTCGACGCTCCAGTCGGCGGCCTCGGCGGGCACCACGTCCAGGTGGCCGTGGACGAGCAGCGCGTCGGCGCCCGGGTCGGTGCCCTCGATGCGGGCGACGACGTTCGTGCGGCCCGGGGTGCGCTCCAGGAGGACCGGCTCCAGGCCCGCGTCGGCGAGGCGCTCGGCGGCGTACTCGGCGGCGGGCCGCTCGCGGCAGTCACCGCCGCCCCGGTTGGTGGTGTCGATGCGGATGAGCTCGGAGGTGAACGTCACGACTTCGTCGAGGGCCCGCGCGTCCACGTGGTCCCCGGGCTCCCGCTCCCGATCCCCGGACGTCGACTCCTGATCCTGCTCCTGCACCAGCTGCTGACTAGCCATACTGCTCCTCCACGGCGGCAGAGGCGATCGTCGTAACCGCCTTGAAGGTACGGATCCCCTCGTACATCGTCTCGCTGTCGTACGCGACCTTGCGCTCCCCCGTACGGCGCACGCCCGGCACCACGGTCGACGCCATGGAGAGGTGCTCGGCGTCGAACTCGACCTCCACGGTGAAAGGACCGCCGACGACCGGCTCGTGGCGTACGGCGAGGGTGGCCGCCTCCTTCGCGGCGGCGCGGATGTCGGCAGCGGTGCGGGCCGGTGTGCGGCAGACCGCCGCGTACCGCGAGACGTGGTCCTTGACGGCGACCTTGAGCGCGCCGGGCGCGTAGCCGAGGGCGTCCTCGCAGGCCAGGTCGTCGCCGGTGACGAGTACGACGGGGACGCCGTACTCGGCGACGACGTGCGAGTTGAGCAGTCCCTCGCTGGCCCGGACGCCGTTGACCCAGACGCCGGTGATCTGGTTGGCGAGGTAGGTGTGGGCGAGGACGCCCTCCATGCCGGCGCCCGCGTGGTAGCCGACGAACGCGATGCCGTCCACGTCGTCGTGCTGCACGCCCTCCACCATGGAGAGCGACTTGTGCCGCCCGGTGAGCATCTCCGCGCGGTCGTCCAGCTCCTCCAGGAGCAGATTGCGCATGGTCCAGTGCGCTTCGTTGATGAGCACCTCGTCGGCGCCGCCGTCGAAGAAACCGAGCACGGCGGCGTTGACGTCCGAGGTGAACATCGCCCGGCACCGCTCCCACTGCGGGGTCCCGGGCAGCACGTCGGCCGGCCAGGTCACGCCGGTGGCGCCCTCCATGTCGGCGCTGATGAGGATCTTCATAACCCTCTCCCCTCCCCTCGGCTCGGAGCACCAAACAGCTCACAGTGCCATACGGCTCACACTGCCATCAGGCGCGCGGCGCGAGTGCGAGGGGGTGGGGACCGGCTGTTCGACCCTTCAGCTCCGCTGTGCGCCGCCGGTGGCGGGCGCATCGTCCCAGGCGAGGGAGGACATCCGCCAGCCCGCCGGGGTCCTGAGGTACTGCGTCGTCTTGTGCCCCGAGCCCTCGAACCACTCGCCGTGGTGGTAGCCGGACTTGCGGTAGCCGCTGAACCGGTGGGCGACCGAGCCGAAGATCTCCGTGCGCGCGGAGACCTCCCACTCCGAGAACTCCGTCAGCGTCCCGTCGGTGAGCATCTTCTGCCGGGGTTCGATGAACGCGTCCACGTCGTAGATCCTCGGTTCGTCCCCGACGTTCGCGATGATCCTTCCCTGCGGGATGAAGACGTCACGGATGACGTCGAGATCCGGCACGCGGCCCCCGGTGTTGGTGAAGGCGCCGATGAACACGTCCATCAGCCGGTCGAGTTCGGCCTGGACGCCGGAGCCGGACGTCTCCCCGGTGGGCGGCCACTCCTCGCGCAGGACCGACCAGACCTCACTGTCCTGGCGCTCTCCCCGGTACGGGTAGCGCCGGCGCAGCACGCCTTCGCGGGTCATGCCGAGCCGCCGCGCGGCCTCGGTGCTGCGGGTGTTGCCCGCCCCCGCCCACCACTCGACCCTGCTCATCCCGCGCTCGCGGAACGCCCAGTCGATCAGCTCCCGGCAGGCCCGGGTCACCAGGCCGCGCCCCTCCGCGGTCCGCTCCAGCCAGCAGCCGATCTCGCACACCCCGGTGTCGGCGTCGAAGCGGGTGAACATGACGCCGCCGACGAGGGTGCCGTCCAGCCAGATGCCGTAGATGCGGCCGCCGTCCGCGGCGAGCCGGTCGGCGTAGCGCTGGAGGGTGGCCGTGGCGGAGTCGAGGTCGGTGCTGAAGGTCGCCCAGGGTATCCACGGGTCGACGGTGGGCCTCGCCCGGTCGATGTGGGCGAGGAACTCCGGTGCCTGCCAGGGCTCCAGCGGGCGGAGCTGGGCCTGGTCGCCGAGCGGCAGAGTGAACACGGGCGGTCTCGCTCTCCTGGTGGGGTGGGGCGCGGTGTGGGCCGGTAGGTGGGCCCGCTGGGTGCGTAACAAGTGTTCGGTACGTAAGGTAGCAGCATGCCGCCCGCACCCGGAGACCGTGAAGCCCGCCGCGAGGACGTCTCGGAGGCGGTGTGGCGGGTCCTCGCCGACAAGGGGTTCGGCGGTCTGACGCTGCGCGCGGTCGCCGCCGCGATGGGCGTATCGACCGGCATGCTCATGCACTACTTCCCGACCAAACGGGCCCTGCTGGTGCACGCCCTCGACCTGCTGGAGAAGCGCACCGCCGAGCGGCCGCGCAGGCCGCGTCCCGCGGCGGGCCTCGCCACCGTGCGCGCCATACTCCTGGACATCCTGCCGCTCACCCCGGGCGACACCGCCCGCAACCGCGTCTGGGTCGGCTCCTGGGATCTCTCCCTCGCCGACGACGAGCTGGCCGCGGAACAGGCCGGCCGCTACGAGCGGCTGCGCGCGACGATCCGCCCGCACCTCGAAGCCGCCCGCGAGCTCGGCGAGCTGCCCGCGACCGCCGACCCGGAGCGACTCACCGCGACGGCCGTGGCCTTCACCCACGGCCTGGTCGTCCAGGCCCTCTTCGACCCCGCCGGGTTCACCGCGGAGTCGCAGACCGCGCTGCTCGACGACTTCCTGGCGTCGATGGCGGCGGCGACGGGCGCCTGACGGCGTCCGGGGCCGGACAGCACCTGTCAGTGGCCTCCACTGTGACTGTGCGTACCGCCCGCACCACCACCGCCGCCGCCCTTGTCGCCGGGCGTGCCCGGCCCGACCGCCCTCCCCACGGCGTACGACGCGGCGAAGACCAGCACCATCAGCACGAGGAACCCGCAGAGCGCGGGCGGTGGCACGAATCTCCGCCGTTGGCGCCGCTCAGCCATCACCGCTCCCGAATCGCGAGAAGGCGCGGACCGGCCGGACCGCACCGCTTCAGGAGTCGGACGAGATCGGCATCGAGTTCCCGAGGTGACCAGATGGCTAGATCCCTGCGCACCATGGCCACCTGGCCAGTCGTTGCGGGCGGAGACGGCAGCACAGGATCGAAGGCATGAAGATTCTCTGGGTATTCGCACATCCTGAGCGGCGCTCGCTGGGCGGCTCCCTGCTGGCCGAGGGGCTGCGCACACTGGAGTCCCTCGGCCATGAGCACCGCACGTCGGATCTGTACGGCATGGGCTGGAAGGCGGTGGTGGACGCCGACGACTTCGGGGGCGCGTCGCGCGAGCGGCTGTTCGTGGGCGCCGAGCAGGAACGCGCGTACACGGAACGGACATTGAGCGAGGACATCGTCCGCGAGCAGGAGAAGATCGCCTGGGCGGACACGCTCGTCTTCCAGTTCCCGCTCTGGTGGTTCGGGCCGCCCGCGATCCTCAAGGGCTGGTTCGACCGCGTGCTCGTCCAGGGCTTCGGCTTCGGCATCAAGGGCCCCGACGGCCGGACCCTGCGGTACGGGGACGGCGGCCTGGCCGGAAAGCGCGCGCTCGTCGTCACGTCGGTCGGCGCCCGCGACTCCGGCTTCGGCCCGCGCGGCATCCACGGCCAGCTGGAACAGGTGCTGTTCCCCTTGCTGCACGGCACGTTCTGGTACACGGGCATGGCCGCGCTCCCGCCGTTCGTCGTGTACGGCGCCGACCGCCTCACGGCCGCCGGCTACGCGCACGGCGCGGCGGAACTCCGCGAGCGCCTGCGCACCCTGCACACCACGGCTCCGCTGCCCTACCGCCCCGAGGCAGGCGGCGCCTACGACGAGGACCTGGTGCTGCGGCCGGAGTTCGCGCCGGGCACGTCCGGGGTGGGCGTGCACCGTTGAGCCCGCGTACGGGCGGGCGGGCCGGACGGACCCGGCTCGTGCCATCGGGTGCCGGTATACCCGTCGCCAGTACAGTCGTGCCATGACGGACTCCGGCCCTCTGCGCGGGCCCGATGCCCGCCCGGGAACCCGCCCTCCCGTCCTGACACACCCCACGCCGGCGGTCCGGGACGTCGGACGGTCCCGGGCCGCCGCGGCTCAGCCCAGCGCGTCCAGCACGGCAGTGACATAGGCATCCAGCCGCCCCTCCACCACCGACGTCGTCAGCTCGGGTCTCCCCGCCTCCTGCCAGAGCCGTGCCAGCACCCCGACTTCTTCCGAAGCCGCCAGCCCGTCCCGTACCTGCCAGTACAGCCGCTCGCTCGCGGCCGCGGCCAGCACGCCGCCGGCCTCCTCGTACGCCTCGGTGAAGCGCAGACCCCACGCCGGGCCGTGCAGCAGCGCGAGATTGGTGGAGCAGTGCGCCACATCGAGGTCCGCCGGGCCCCAGGAGGTCGCCGCCCAGTCGACGACGCCGGTGATGCGAGTGCCTGCCGGCCCCGAGGGCACCGCGTCGAACAGCACGTTGCCGGGCTGGAAGTCCCGGTGCAGGAAGCGCCCTTCGTAGGGCGGCGCGGGCTTACGGATCACATCGAGCGCCGCGGCCCATGCCGCCGCGTCGGCGCCCTTCGGCACCACGACGGTCTCGGCGGTCGTCAGCGCCTCGTATTTCCGGGGCCGTTCGGCGGGGCGCAGCGCGTGGATCGCCACGAGTTGGCGGGCCAGCAGTGGGACGCGTGTCTCCAGCCCCTCGTCGGTGAGGACGGTACGGCCCGCCAGATGTGTCATGAGGAGCGTCGGATACTCGCAGTGCGCGGCGGCCGGATCGACCGCGACCAGTCCAGGGGCCGGTACGCCGGTCCCCGTGAGCAGGGTCAGGGCGCCGGCCTCCCTGTCCAGCGAGTCCTCGGCGCGCTCCATGTAGTACGGGTCGACGAAGGACCGCAGCACCAGATCGTGGGTGCTTCCGTCCCGCGTGCCGATGGTCAGTCTCCGTATTTCGGCGGTGATGCCGCCGTGCAACGCCTCGACGCGGACGATCCGTTCGCCGACAGCCAGGTGCCGGTTCACCCAAGCCAGCGTCAACGGGCGGAGAGCCGCCTCAGGGCGGCTCACAGGACGTCGGCGAGCGTCAGAGCCAGCGCCAAGAGACCGAAGGACACCGGTGTCACCACGAAGGCGGACAGCAGTGGCAGCCAGCCGATGAGCCCCTCGCGGATCTTGCGGCCGGCCCGGAAGCGGCTGTTCGGGCGGGCCAACTCCTTGTGCAGGTCCAGGCGTTCGGCGGCACGGTCCGACACGACCACGCCCGCCCCGGGAGGTCGCATCATGAGCGCGCGGCGGACGTGCGCGTCGACGGTGGCGTCGCCGCCCTTCAGCTTGTTCAGGATGACCCGCACCCCGTGTGCGTCCGTCAGGATCAGCCGGTCGTCCATCCGGGTCTCGCCGGGCACTTCGAGGCGGCCGACCTTGGTGAGCCGGCGCAGGTCGACGGTGCGCCGCCCGGTGAGGGTGCGGGCGGAGAGGAGGTCACCGTCGTGCAGGCGGGAGTGCCAGCCCATGGGGGCATAGGCCGCCACCATGACGCTGATCAACAGCGAGCCGATGTTCAGGAGGAGGAACGCGTCGGAGATCGTCCCCGCCCGGACCAGGGCCACGGGGACCGCGAACATGGCGACGGGGATCAGCAGGACGGTGATGTCGGTGACCAGCCGGGCGGTGCGTCCCTGGCCGGCGCATGCCGTGGTGCTCTCGGTGGAGTCGGGGGTGAGCCCGCGGGCGTTGGTCGTCACGGGCGTGACGCTATCGCGCCCGGCGGGACGTTCGGCGGGGAGGGCGGGACGTTTGGCGGGGAGGGCGGGGCGGGGCCGGTTGTCAGTATGTCCAGGATCAGTCTGTCCAGGTTTCCGGCCCGCCGCCGCGCCACTCGATGAGGGCCGAGCGTACGACGTCCATCTCGTCGAACGACTGGAGGCCCGCCTCCTGCATGAACGCCGCCACGTCCCCGAGGCTGTACGCACGGCCGGAGATCTGTCCGTCGACACGCACGCGTCGGCCGCCTTCTTCATCGGGCGGGTATACGACGACAGGGCGATCGGTAGCCATGCGTCCAGGGTGCGGTGGACGGGGCCGGTCCGCAGCCCGACCGGCGCCGCCCGAGTCGCGCCGGCGCGGGCGGGCCCTTAGACCGGACGTATGAACGACAACGAAGAGCGGGGCGAGCAGATCTTCCAGCCCGGCGAGATCGTCCCCGAGTCCGGGATCTACGAATGCCGGTGCGGGCAGCACCACCGGTACAGCACCGACGTGCGCGGCCACCGCTTTCCGCCGCCGCAGCGGGACTGCACCGGCACCGGATGGAAGCTGAAAGCTCCGGCACACCCCGACTCCTGAGCGTGGCGCGAGCACCATGTGCCCTGCGGGCGTGCTCCGTTGAGCCCGGTGACGCGGGCTCGCAGTCGGGGCTCCGGGCGAGGAAGGTGGACAAGCACGCGTCATCCGACCCGACTCCCCGAAGGACACGACACGTATGGCGGACCATCTTCCCACCGTCGGCGTCGAGGAGGAGTACTTCCTCGTCGACGCCTCGCACCGTGCCGTCGTCGCAGCAGCCTCCCGGGTCCTGCCCCGCCTGAAACCGGTGGTCGGGGACCTGGTCACAGGTGAGGCGTCGCAGTACCAGGTGGAGGGCAAGACGCCACCCTGCAAAACCCTGGGCGAGCTCCTCCGCCACCTGCGGCGCGTCCGCCGGGCCGTCGCCGGTGCCGCGGCCGACGAGGGTCTGCGCCTCGTCGCGTCCGCCACGCCGCTGCTGGGCATGCGCGCGCCGATACCGCTCAACACCGATCCGCGCTATCTCGCCCAGGTCGAGACGTTCCGGTCGCTGTACGACACGTTCGCCTTCAGCGGTCTGCACGTACACGTAGAGGTTCCCGACCGGGACCACGCCGTCCTGGTCAGCAATCATCTGCGGCCGTGGCTGCCCACCCTCGTGGCGCTGGCGGCGAACTCGCCCTTCTGGGAGGAGCGGGACAGCGGGTACTGCAGCTGGCGGACCCTGGGAGGCACGCGGTGGCCCGTGGCCGGTCCCCCGCCGTACTTTCCCTCGGCCGCCCACTACGACGCGCTCGCGGCCTCGCTGCAGGTGGCCGGTGCGACCCTCGGGGAACGTTCGCTCTACTGGGACGTGCGCCCGTGCGCCCATCTGCCCACGGTGGAGATCAGGGCGATGGACGTCACCACGAGCGTCGAGGAGGCGGCGGTGTTCGCCGTCCTGGTGCGGGCGTTGGTCGTCGAGGCCCTGGAGCGGGTGCGCCGCGGTGATCCCGGTCCCGCCGTGGACGACGCCCTGCTGCGTGCCGCGTACTGGCGCTGCGCCCGGGACGGCCTGACCGGGCACAGCCTCGATCCGCGGACGAGCCGGCTCGTCCCGACCGCGCACCAGGTCCGCCGGCTCCTCGAGTACGCCCGCCCCGCCCTGGCCGAGCACGGCGAACTCCGCCAGGTCACGGCGGTCTTGCGGCAGCTCGTCGCGTACGGCGGTGGCGCCGAGCGGCAGCGCGCCGCCCACGCGTACGCGGGCAGCCTGCGCGACGTCGTCGACGACGTCGCCGACCGCACCGCCGTGAGCCCCTCCCCGGACGTACGCCCACGCGTCCCCGGTGCCCGCCACCGGACCCCGCCCACGCACACCGAGCAACAGCCCGGCCCTGAGCTCGGAGTACTCGAATGAAGTGACCCCCGCCCCGCTCGGGGCACGAGGCAGGGGGCCACCCTCCGCCTGCCCGTGATCCACACCGGCAGGCACGGGGTCACCTGGATGGAGCAGCGGGGGCGGCGGCGGGGGCGTGACGGTCCGTGGAGTTGCTCGGCTGCTCCTTGCCGGGGGCGTTCCCTCTCGTCGGGGGCGTTGCCCCTTGCCCGGGGGCGGCTTTGCGGCGGTCCGGGGGGGGCTCCGGCCCTGGATGCGGCTCACCCCGGCTGTCGGCCGGTCGGCCATCCGGTCGCCGGGTCAGGCGGTCAGCCGGCCAGCCGGCCTCAGCCCTTGTCGCCGCGCGTCGGCACGTCGCGGGCGCCCAGGCGCAGATGCTCGATGTGGTACACCGCCTCGTCCAGGAGCTGGGCGACATGGTTGTCGTAGAGGCTGTAGACGATGCGGCGGCCCTCGCGGGCGCCGGTGACCAGGCCGAGGGCGCGCAGCAGGCGCAACTGGTGGGAGACCGCCGACTGTTCCATGCCGACCGACTCGGCCAGCGCGCCGACCCCGCACGGGCCCTGGCGCAGCTTGCTGAGGATCATCAGGCGGGAGGGCGTGGCCAGCGCCTGGAGCGTGGCGGCGATCGTGGCGGCGGAGTCCGCGTCGAGGTGTGTGGCAGGGCTGATCTCGCTGTCGACTCCGTGTCCCATGCGGCAATCCTACTCGTCATACACTTGAAGACCTCTTCATGTGTTCCGCTATGGTGAGGAGCGGTCGTGTGGCCGCCCCGGTCCGCGCCGCCGCGTGGCCCCTCCCCTCGCCGCCCGGCCCCTTCGCCCTGCCCCCGTCCACGAAGAGGTGTGCCCGATGTCCCCCGCGTCCTCCGCCCTGGTGGGCGACCGGCCGGCCCCGGCCCCCGGTGCCCCTCCCGGCCCCGCCCGGCCGCGCCGCACCCGTTTCCTCGCCCTGCCCGAGGCCCGCTGGGCGGCGCTGGCCACCGCCGCCTTCCTGCTTGCGTGTCCGCTCGAACTCGCCGGGGCACCGGCGCTGCTCTGGGGTCCGCTGTACGTCCTCTGCTACGTCGCCGGCGGCTGGGAGCCGACCCTGGCGGGTCTCCGGGCGCTGCGGGAGCGGAGCCTCGACGTCGACCTGCTGATGGTGGTCGCCGCCCTCGGCGCGGCGGCCATCGGGCAGTTCCTCGACGGCGGCCTGCTCATCGTCATCTTCGCGGTGTCCGGGGCGCTGGAGGCGCTCGCCACCCGGCGCACCACGGACTCCGTGCGCGGGCTGCTCGATCTGGCCCCGGCCATGACGGTACGGGTGACCGAGGGAGCCGGGGGGCCGGGCGAGGAGCGGGTCGAGGTCGATGCCCTGCGGGTCGGGGACACCGTTCTCGTACGGCCGGGTGAGCGGCTGCCCGCCGACGGCACCGTGCTCGACGGGAGCAGCGAGGTCGACCAGGCCACGATCACCGGTGAACCGCTGCCCGTGCCACGGGCGGCGGGCGACACGGTGTTCGCCGGCACCCTCAACGGCACGGGCGCGCTGCGCGTCCGCGTCGACCGCGACCCCGCGGACTCCGTCATCGCCCGCATCGTCGCCATGGTCGAGGAGGCCGGCGCGACGAAGGCGCCGACGCAGCTGTTCATCGAGAAGGTCGAACAGCGGTACTCCGTGGGCGTGGTGGCCGCCACCCTCGCGCTCTTCGCCGTCCCGCTCGCGCTCGGCGCCGACTTCGAGGAGACGCTGCTGCGGGCCATGACCTTCATGATCGTGGCATCGCCGTGCGCGGTCGTCCTCGCCACGATGCCGCCGCTGCTCTCCGCCATCGCCAACGCCGGCCGCCACGGCGTGCTCGTCAAGTCCGCCGTCGTCATGGAGCGGCTGGGTTCCGTGACCAAGGTCGCCCTCGACAAGACGGGCACGCTCACCGAGGGCGCGCCCCGGCTCACGGACATCCGGCCGCTGCCCGGCACGGACCTGTCCGAGGACGACGTGCTCGCGCTCGCCGCTGCGGCCGAGCACCCCAGCGAGCACCCGCTGGCCCGCGCCGTGGTCGCCGCCGCCCGCGAGCGGGGCCTCGCCCTGGAGACCGCGCGGGACTTCGCCGCGCGGCCGGGGCGCGGTGTGCGGGCGGTCGTGGCGGGCCGCGCGGTCGAGGTCGGCAGCCCGGACCGGCTCGTCGACGGGGCCGTGCCGGACCTGCGGGAGGACGACGGCCGCACCGTCGCCGTCGTCCTGGTCGACGGTGTCCCCGCCGCCACCCTGCACCTCACGGACCTGCCCCGGCCCGGCGCCGCCGAAGCGGTCGCCGCGCTGCGTCACCTCACGGGCTCCGCGCCGACGCTGCTGACCGGTGACAGCGCACGGGCCGCCGCGCCGACAGCACGGGGGACGAGGATCGAGGACATACGGGCCGGGCTGCTGCCGCAGGACAAGGTCGCCGCCGTACGCGAGTGGGAGGAGCGTGGGGAGCGCGTCCTCGTCGTCGGCGACGGCGTCAACGACGCGCCCGCGCTCGCCGCCGCACACACCGGCATCGCCATGGGCGGGACCGGCTCCGACCTGACCCTGGAGACCGCCGACGCCGTCGTCGTACGCGATGAGCTCACCGCGGTCCCGGCGGTCGTGGCCCTCTCCCGGCGCGCCCGGCGGGTCGTGGTGCAGAACCTCGTCATCGCCTCCGTCTGCATCGGCACGCTGGTGGTCTGGGACCTGGCGGGCCACCTGCCCCTCCCCCTCGGCGTGGCGGGCCACGAGGGCTCCACCATCCTGGTGGGCCTCAACGGCCTCCGCCTGCTCCGCAGTTCGGCGTGGCGCCCCCAGGACGGCACTCCGCGCACACCCCACTGAGCTCCAGCGTGTGCTCCAGCTCGGCGAAACCGGTGGTCTCCGCCAGGCGTTCCGCCCACGCCTCGACGTCCCCCGCGTCCACCGGGCGGCTCCGGCCGCAGCGGCGGCAGATGAGGTAGTGCCGGTGCTCGTCGGTGGGGCGCCGCAGGTAGAGGCGCTCGCCGGTCTCGTCGCGTACGACGTCGACGAGACCGGCGCGGTCGAGCTCGCGCAGGGCGCGGTAGACGGTGGTGAGACCGACCGCCCTGTCCGAACCGGCCAACAGCGCGTGCAGCTCCTGCGCGGAGACGAACTCCCCGCAGCACCCGAGCGCTTCGAGCACGGCGTCACGCTGCCGAGTCCTGCGCACCCCGGTAGCGACCGCCCTGGCGCCGCCCCGCCGACGCTCCTCCCCGACTCGGACCCCGACTCCGGCCCCGGCCCCGGCCCCGGCCCCGGGGCGGGATCTCGTCACGGCACGTCCTGCTGGGGGTGAGGCGTGGCGGGCGCGGCGTAGGTCGGCGCCACGCCATGACAGTTGCCGAAGGTGAGGGTCCGATAGACCGTCACGCCGGCCCCGGCCCCGGGCCCCTCCGCAGCCCCGGCTCCGGTGCCAGGCCCGGCGCCGACCATGGCTACGGCCCCGAGCCCGGCCCCGCCCCCTGGCCCAACTCCAGCTTCGGCCCCGACCCCAGGCCCAGGCCCCTCCGCAGTCCTGGCGCCAACTCCGGTGCCAGGTCCGGCTCCGACCCCGGGCCCAGCTCGGCCCCCTGGCCCAACTCCAGCTTCGGCCCCGGCCCCAGGCCCAGGCCCAGACCCCTCCGCAGCCCCGGCGCCGACTCCGGTGCCAGGTCCGGCTCCTACCCTGGCTACGGCCCCGAGCCCGGCTCCGCCCCCTGGCCCAACTCCAGCTTCGGCCCCGACCCCGGGCCCAGACCCAAGCCCAGCCCCAGCCCCAGCCCGCAAGGTCTCCCCCACCAACCCCGCGCACGCCTCCGCCGCCGCCGTGACCCGGCGCGTGTACGCGGGGTCCGTGGCGTCGAGGAGGATGCCCAGGGTCGTACCGCTGTGGCCGACGGCGATGCCGAGGCCGCCGACCTCGTGGCAGATGTCGCGCATGGGCTCCAACAGGCGTTTGGGGCGCAGGGTCTGGTTCATCAGGGCGCTGCGCGTGGCGACCCGGCCGACCTCGGCGAGGTCGTGGGCGCGGACGGCGGTGGTGAGCCGGTCGAGCAGGGTGGCGTAGGTGCGCCGGTCGGCCGGGGTGAACGGTTTCGGGATGCGGTTGAAGTCCACCGTGTCGACCGAGCCGCCCTCGTCGATGCCGACCACCGCCATCGCGGGCAGTGAGCCGAGGACCGAGCGGAGCCGGACGCTGCGGTGGTGGAAGGCGACGATCGCGGGGTAGAGCACGCCGTCGGTGGGTTCGATGCGGGACAGGAGCCGCTCGATCCTGGCGGGTGGCATCGCGATGTCGAGGGCGCGGCCGACCGCCCGCGCCGTGGCGACGAGGTCGGCGGAGGAGCTGGCGAGGCCCTTGCCCTCGGGGATCACGCTGCTGACGGTGAGCACCCCGCCGGACGGGGCGCCCCGCCTCCGCGGCGCATACTCGGCGATCATGCGGGCGAGCCGGAGCGCCTTAGTCTTGTGCGGCGGCCACACTTCGAGCTCCCCCGAGTCGGACCCCTGGGAGAACGTGGCCATCGTCCATCGCGCGACGGGCAGCGTGACGAGGAAGTCGCCGTCCTCCTCCGGCAGTACGCCCTGCAGCAGTTCGCCGAACGTACCGAAGGCGGTACCCACTCCCGTGCCCGCCGCCACGCCCGGGCCCGTGCTCGGCGGCGGTCCCTGCTGTGGCGGGCGGGGCCTGGTTCCGGCCTCCTGGATCAGCTTCACGCTACTCCCCTCGACATCGCGGCGCGCGCCGCTCGGCACCCCGCGGGCACCAGTGTGCCGACCTTACTCGCTCTTGACAATCATTTTCATCTAGTGTGATGCTCTCGGCGTCCCGGGGGCCGCCCGCTCTCCCCCGGACCTCCAGTCCTTGCGCCCTCAAGTCCTCGTGTCCTCATGTCCCAACGGGGGGTCTCCGTCATGCACGCACACATCGCAGAAGCGATGAAGAAACCCGATCTCATATCCCTCGCACCGGACCTGGCCTGCCTTCGGTTCGAGACCATGAAGATCTACTCCGCCCTCGGAGCCGTCCGGCACCTGCTCGAATCCGGAGCCGTCCGGCCGGGCGACACCCTCATCGACAGCTCCAGCGGCATCTACGCCCAGGCCCTCGCGCTCGCCTGCCACCGCTACGGAATGAAGTGCCACATCGTCGGCTCCACCACGGTGGACCGTTCGACCCGCGTGCAGCTGGAGATACTCGGCGCCACGCTGGAGCAGGTCGCGCCGTCCAAAGACCTGCGTCTCGACCAGGAGTTGAGGGTGCGGCGGATCGCCGAGATCCTCGCGGAGAACCCCTCGTACCACTGGATGCGGCAGTACCACGACGACATCCACTACTACGGTTACCGCGAGGTGGCCGCGGAGTTGGACGAGGAACTGCCCGGCGGACCTGTCGCGCTGGTCGGCGGGGTCGGTTCGGGCGCCTCCACCGGCGCCCTCGCCACCTACCTGCGCGAGGCGGGCCGCGACGTGTCGCTCGTCGGCGTGCAGCCCTTCGGCAGCGTCACCTTCGGCTCCGAGCACGTCGCGGACCCGGACATGATCATCGCCGGGATCGGCAGCGCCATCGAGTTCCGCAACGTCCGGCACGAACTGTACGACCGCGTGCACTGGGTGAACTTCGACAGCGCCCTGTCCGGCGCGGTCTCCCTGCTCCGCACCAGCGGCATCTTCGCCGGGCTCTCGGCGGGCGCCGCCTACCTGAGCGCGCTGTGGGAGCGGCGCGGGGACGACACGCGCACGTACGTCTTCATCGCTGCCGACACCGGCCACCGCTACGTCGAGAGCGCCTACGCGCGGCACGAACAGGCCCTGGACATCGACACGTTGAAGCCGCACGAGATCACCTCGCTCGGCGACCTCAAGCACCCCTGGTCCACGACGGCCTGGCCGCCCGCCGCCGTCGCCTGAACCCCTCGCCTCCCCTCGGCCACCCCCAGAGAGATCACACATGTCACACCCCACGCCCCACACCGTCGCGGAGCTCACCGAGGCCGTCCTCGCGGGCGCGCACGGCCCCGATCCGGCCGAACTCACCGTCACCAGCGCGTTCTGGCTGTACAACACCACCCGGCTGGCCGGCGGCGACGTCACCTACCACAACCACTATCTGCTGCTCCGCGTCGGCGACTCCTTCGGCGCCTGCTCCTTCGAAGCGGGCGAACTCGCCCCGGGCTTCTGCGAGAACGCCTCGGGCCACTCCCTGGAGAAACTCCTGCGCGACGAGTCCGCGCCCGTGCGGACCGCCGCCCTCGACGCCTACCTCGCCCGGGTGCGCCCGCACCGCGACGCCGAAGACGCCGAGCGCGTCATGCTGCCCACCGGCACGCCCGAGGTCAGGGCCGAGGCCCGCGACGCGGCCATCGCCGGGCTGCTCGACATCGAACCCGGCGCGAAGGTCGCCCTGATCGGCGTGGTCAACCCGCTCGTCGCGGCGATACGGGAGCGGGGCGGCGTCTGTCTGCCCTGCGATCTGAACCTGCGGACGACCGCGTGGGGCGAGCCCGTCTCCGACGACATGACCGAGGTGCTCGCACAGGCCGACGCGGTCGTCGCCACCGGCATGACGCTCAGCAACGGCACCTTCGACCTGATCCTGCGGCACTGCGTCGAGCACGGCGTGCCGCTGGTCGTCTACGCCCAGAGCGGCAGCGCCGTCGCCCGCGCCTTCCTCGGCGCCGGCGTCACCGGGCTCAACGCGGAGCCGTTCACGTTCTCCCAGTTCAGCGCCGACGCCACCCCGATGTACCGCTACCGCGCCGCCCTCACGGACGGAGCGGCTGCGTGAGCGTCGACGCCACCAAGGACACCGCGCCCGCGGCGCAGGCGGAGGAACCCATCCCCGGTGACCTGCGGATGGCCCGCACGCTGTGGCCGGTGCTGCTCGCCTCCGCGGTCGGGCTGCTGCCCTTCACCGTCTTCAGCACGTATCTGGTGCCCATCGCCGACGAGGCGGGCAGCAGCGTCGCCGCGATGGGCGGTCTGCGCGGACTCGGCGGTCTCGCCGCCCTGCTGGTCGGCACCGCGCTCGCGCCGCTGATCGACCGGGTGCCCAAGGAGTGGGCCGCGGCGGGCGCGCTCGCCGCACTCGGGCTGACGGCCGCGCTCGGCGCCGTCGGCGACTTCGCCCTGCTCGCCGTGTTCTGTCTGCTGATCGGCGCCAGTACGTCCGTGCTGAACCCGGCGCTGACCGCCGCGGCCGCCGACCGCTTCGGCAGCGGCAAGGCGGCGGGGCGCGCGGCGACCCTCGTCACGGCCACCCAGTCGATGACCGCCATGCTCGCCGCCCCCGTCATCGCGCTGCCCGCGCTGTTCTGGGGCTGGCAGGGCGACCTGATCGGTGTGACCGTCGTGTCGCTGCTGCTCGCGGTGGTCTTCGTGGCCCGGCGCGGGCGGCAGGGGGAGAACGACGGCACCGAGGCCGTCGAGGACGCGCCGCGCCTCGGCTACCTCGCCTCGTTCAAGGCGCTCGCGGCCGTGCGCGGCGCGGTGCCGCTGCTGCTGATCGGGTTCCTGCGCACCGCGGTGTTCATGGGCTACCTGTCGTACCTCGCGGCCTTCTACGAGGAGCGGTTCGACCTCGACGCCGGGCTCTTCGCCTTCGTGTGGACGCTCAGCGGCGCGGCGTTCTTCGTCAGCAACCTCCTCACCGGGCGGATCACCAACTCGGCGGAGCCGCGTATCGGCACGGAACGGCTGCTCGCCATCGGCCTGGTCGCCGCCCTCGTCTCCGTCGTGGGCTTCTACTTCACGCACTGGCTGCCGCTGGCCCTCACCATGACCGCGCTGCACGCGGCGAGCCACGCGATCGTCGCCGCGTGCGTGGTCAGCCTCATCGTGCGCCGCTGCGGGACCACGCTGCGCGGCTCGGCGCTGAGCCTGAACGCGGCGGGCCAGAGCCTCGGCGTGTTCGTCGGCGCGGCGCTCGGCGGTGCCGGTCTCGGCCTGGCCGGCTACCCCGGCACCGCGGCCGCCTTCGGCGCCCTCGTGCTCGTGGCGCTCGGCGCCGCCGCCCTGGTGCCGCGCGACACGTCGAAGGCGGGTGCCGCGTGAGCACCGTCGTCGAGGCGCCGCCGGACGGGGCCGCGAAGCCCCGGGTCGCCGTCCGGGAGCGGCTCGCCTCCCCCGGGGCCCTGCTGCTGACGTGCGTCGCGCTCTTCCTCGTACTCGTAGTGTCGGTCGTCGTGGCGATCGGCCTGGGCGCCGCCTACGTGTCGCCCGCCGAGACCGCCCGCTATCTGTGGGCGGCGCTCAGCGGCGGCCGGATCGGCGCCGACGAGACGACGACGTACCAGATCATCTGGCAGATCCGGACGCCGCGCGTGCTGCTCGCCGCGCTGGTGGGCGCCGGGCTGAGCGCGGTCGGGGTGGCCATCCAGGCGATGGTGCGCAACGCGCTCGCCGACCCGTTCGTCCTCGGTGTCTCCTCGGGGGCGTCGGTGGGCGCGGTCGGTGTGACGGTGACCGGCGGCCTGGCGGCGCTCGGGGTGTACGCGGTGTCGGCGGGCGCGTTCGTCGGCGCGCTCGTGGCGTCCTTCCTCGTGTACGCCGCGTCGAGCGACCGTGGCTCCCTCTCGCCGCTGCGCCTGGTCCTCACGGGCGTGGCCATGTCGCTCGGCTTCCAGGCCGTGATGAGCGTGATCATCTACTTCGCGCCGGACAGCGAGGCGACCGCGATGGTCCTGTACTGGACCATGGGCAGCTTCGGCGCGGCGAGTTGGGGCACGCTGCCCGTCGTCTCCGCGGTCGTGCTGCTCGGTGTCGCCGCGCTGTACCGGTACGGCAGGGCGCTCGACGTCCTGGCGCTCGGCGACGAGACCGCCGCGAGTCTGGGCGTCAGCCCCGACCGGCACCGCAAGTCCCTGCTCGTGCTCGTCTCGCTGATCACCGGAGTGATGGTCGCGGTGAGCGGCGCCATCAGCTTCGTGGGGCTCGTCATGCCGCACCTGGTGCGGATGGTCGTCGGCGCCACGCACGCCCGGGTGCTCGCCGTCGCGCCGCTGGTCGGCGCGGTCTTCATGGTCTGGGTCGACCTGCTGTCCCGGACGGTGGTCGCGCCGCGCGAGCTGCCGCTGGGCGTCATCACGGCGCTCGTCGGCGTGCCGGTGTTCATCGGCCTGATGCGCCGCAAGGGCTATGTGTTCGGGGGGCGTTGAGATGGGTGAGACGGTGGGATCGGATCTGCGGATCGAGGGGCTCGGGGTCGTCATCGACGGCAGGAGCCTCGTGCGCGATCTGTCGTTGGAGGTGGGCGAAGGGCAGGTCGTCGGCCTGGTCGGCCCGAACGGCAGCGGGAAGTCGACCGCGCTGCGCTGTGTCTACCGGGCGCTGCGCCCTGCGACGGGCACCGTCCGGGTCGGCGGGGACGACATCGCCCGGCTCACGATGCGCCGCGGCGCCCAGCTCGTCGCCGCCATGACCCAGGACGGCGCCGTCGAGCTGGACTTCACGGTCGAGGAGGTCGTCGCGCTCGGCCGGGCCCCGCACCAGCGCGGCAACCAGCCGCTCACCGCGCGCGAACGCGAGCTGTGCGTCCGGGCGATGGAGCGGCTCGACATCCACCACCTCGCCCGGCGCGGCGTTCTCACCCTGTCCGGCGGGGAACGGCAGCGCGTGCTGCTCGCCCGCGCCCTCGTCCAGGAACCGCAAGTCCTCGTCCTCGACGAGCCGACCAACCACCTCGACGTACGCCATCAGATAGAGGTCCTCTCGCATCTGCGCGGCGCCGGGCTCACCGTCCTCGTCGTACTGCACGACCTCAACCTCGCGGCGGCCGCGTGCGACCGGATCGGCGTGCTGTCCCAGGGGCGGCTCGTGGCCTGCGGACCACCCGCCGACGTACTCACCGAAGAGCTGGTGGCCGATGTGTTCGGCGTGAAGGCCAGCGTCATCACGCATCCGCTGACGGGTGACCCGCAGCTGCTCTACGCGCTCCACCCCTCCCTCTGACATCCCCTGTGAAAGGCACCGAACTCCCCATGTCCCACACCCGTTCCATCGCGGCCGGCTCCGCGCTCGCGCTGACTCTGCTCGTCGGCTGCGGCGCCGAGGTCGACTCGGACAGCAGCAGCAAGGCGGCGGAGAAGACGACCGTCAAGCGCTGCGGCGAGCCCGTCCCCTACAAGGTTCCGCAGCGTGCGGTGGCGTACGAGGGCGGCAGCGCGGACAAGCTGTTCAGCCTCGGCCTGACCGAGCACGTCCACGGATATGTGATGCCGCCCGCCAACCCGCCGGTGAGCGAGTCCCCCTGGGCGTCGGAGTACGCCAAGGTGAAGATGCTCAGCGACGACCTGCTCAACAAGGAGCTCGTCGTCGAGGCCAAGTCCGACTTCGTCGTCGCGGGCTGGAACTCCGGCTTCAGCGACCAGCGCGGCATCACCCCGAAGATCCTCGACAAGCTCGGCATCCAGAGCTTCATGCACACGGAGAGCTGCTTCAACTATCCCGGGCACCCGGAGAAGGTCACCCCGTTCAAGGCGCTCTACAGCGACCTGGAGCGACTCGGCAAGATCTTCCGGGTGGAGAAGAAGGCGGACCGGGTCGTCGACGGCCTGAAGAAGCGGGTCGCGGCCGTGGAGAAGAAGGCGCCCCGCGGTGGCGAGCGGGTGCCGGTGTTCCTCTACGACTCCGGCACCGACCAGCCGTTCACGGCCGGCAGTCAGGTCCCGCCCAACGACATCATCAAGAGTGCGGGCGGCAGGAACATCTTCGACGGCCTCGACGAGCGCTGGACGCAGGTCAACTGGGAGGCCGTGACCAAGGCCGAGCCCGAGGTCGTCATCATCTTCGACTACGGCGACCAGCCCGCGAAGAAGAAGATCGACTTCCTGAAGAAGTCCCCGCACACGAAGGAGCTGCCCGCCGTCAAGAAGGACAACTTCTTCGTCCTCGACTACAACGAGGGCATCAGCGGGCCGCGCAACATCGACGGCCTGGAGAAGTTCGGGAAGTACCTGAGGGAGCTGGACCGCAAGGGCTGAGCTCGCCCGCGAGAGATCAGCCCGCGAAGGGGACGCCCGGCAGCCCGCGGCCCGCGTCCGGCACGACCAGGACCGACCCCGAGAGGGGGTGCGGACGGTCGAGGCCGGTGCGGGCCGTGGTGATGTATAGGTCGCGCAGGTCCGGTCCGCCGAAGGCGCAGGCCGTGGGGCGGCGCACCGGGAGCTCCACGGTCCGGTCGAGGCGGCCGTCCGGTGTGTAGCGGCGGACGGCCCCGCCGTCCCAGAGCGCGACCCACACACAGCCGTCGGCGTCGACGGTGAGCCCGTCGGGGAAGCCCGCGCCCTCTTCGATGTGCGCGAACGGCCGCCGGTTCAGGGCCTGTTGCCCGTCGTGGTCGAGTACGTCGATACGGCGGGTGGGGCTGTCGACGTAGTAGACGAGGCGTCCGTCGGGGCTCCAGCCGGTGCCGTTGCTGACGGCCACGTCGCCGAGGAGTTCGGTCGCGGTGCCGTCGGGGCCGACTCGGGTGAGGCTGCCGCCGCCGGGCGCCTCGTCGTAGCGCATGGTGCCCGCCCAGAGCGCGCCGTCGGGTGCGACGGCGGCGTCGTTGCCGCGGCGGCCCGGCACCGGGTCGCGCAGCAACCAGCTGAAGGGCGCGCCGCCCGGCCCGTACAGGCCGATGCCGTCGCGGAGGTTGACCACCAGGCCGCCGCCCGCCCGGGGCTTGGCGGCGCCGACGTGCTGTTCGGTCGCCATGACCGTGCGCCGGCCGTCCCCGGGGGCGTACGTGTGGATGCGGGAGCCGAGGATGTCGACCCAGATGAGGCGGCCGGTGGCGGCGTCCCAGGTGGGGCCCTCGCCGAGGGAGGCCTCCGCGCGCACCGCCACGTCGTACGCGCGGCTCCTCGCGTACGCACGGCTCATCGCGCGCCCCGGTGGCCGAGACGGACGGACAGGTCGCCCGCGCCCTTGGCGGCCAGCTCGGCGAGCTCGCGCTCGCGCTCCTCGCTCCAGCGGATCATCGGCACGGAGATGGAGAGCGCCGCGACGACCTGTCCCGCGCCGTCCCGCACCGGCGCCGCCACGCAGCTGACGTCCGGGTTGGACTCCCGGTGCTCGACCGCGACGCCCCGCTCGCGGATGTCGGCGAGGGCGGTGAGGAGCTCGTCGGGGTCGGTGATGCTGTCGGCGGTCATCGCGGTGAACTCCCGGCCCTGAAGCCGCAGTTCGAGCTCCGACGGGGGCAGCGAGGCCAGCAGCATCTTGCCGACCGAGGTGCAGTGCGCGGGCAGGCGGCGGCCGGCCGCGGAGACCATGCGCACGGCGTGCGTGGAGTCGACCTTGGCGATGTAGATGACGTCGGTGTCCTCGAGGATCGCGACGTGGACGGTCTCGTCGCAGGTCTCGGCGACCTCGCGGGCCACCTGCCGGCCCTCGGCGGCGAGGTCGAGCTGTTCCGCGTACCGGCTGCCGAGCTGGTAGGTGCGCACGCCGAGTCGGTAGCGGCCCGGCTGGTCCGGGATCTGGACGAGATACGAGCGGGCCGCCAGGGTGGTGAGCAGCTCGTGCACGGTGGTGCGCGGCAGCTGGAGTCTGCGGGTGACCTCGGGCGCGGAGAACGTACCGTCCCCTTCCAGGAAGAGTTCGAGTATGTCCAGCGACCTGGTCACCGCGGGCACCAGTCGTCCCATGAGTTCGGCCTCCCACCCTGCGCGCCCGAAACTGTCCGAAACTTCGGTCGCCGATCGATATGACGAACACAGGGTAGGCACGGCGCAGTTCGCGGCGCAATGGCCGCCGGGTCCCGGCAGCGCGAACGCGAACCCGTCCAAGACCGTTCCGCGAGACCCATTGACACCTTCCGGCCACCGTGAATACCGTCACGCCAACATTTCGAACGTGTGACGAAATACCGAACAAGTCAAGGGGCAACTGCCTTGCGCATTACGGGAATCAGCACGCATGTGGTCGGGACGCCGTGGCGTAATCTCACCTATGTCCAGGTCCACACCGACGAGGGTCTGACCGGTATCGGCGAGACCCGCATGCTCGGCCACACCGACGCGCTCATCGGCTACCTCCGCGAGGCGGAGGCCAACCACATCAAGGGATCCGACCCGTTCGCGGTCGAGGACCTGGTGCGCCGGATGAAGTACGGCGACTACGGCCGGGCCGGCGAGATCGTGATGTCGGGCATCGCCGTCATCGAGATGGCCTGCTGGGACATCAAGGGCAAGGCGCTCGGCGTCCCCGTCTGGCAGCTGCTCGGCGGGAAGGTCACCGACCGCGTCAAGGCGTACGCGAACGGCTGGTACACCACGGAGCGCACCCCGGAGGCGTACCACAAGGCCGCCCAGGGCGTCATGGAGCGCGGCTACCGCGCACTGAAGATCGACCCGTTCGGTACCGGCCACTACGAGCTGGACCACGAACAGAGCCTGTACGCCGTCTCGTTGATCGAGGCCGTGCGCGACGCCATCGGGCCCGACGCCGAGCTGATGCTGGAGATGCACGGCCGGTTCTCGCCCGCCACCGCCGTCCGGCTCGCGCGCGACCTCGCGCCGTTCCGGCCCGCGTGGCTGGAGGAGCCGGTGCCGCCGGAGAACCTGAAGGCGCTGGAGAAAGTCGCCGCCAAGGTGGACATGCCGGTGGCGACCGGTGAGCGCATCCACGACCGGATCGAGTTCCGCGAGCTCTTCGAGAGCCAGGCCGTGGACATCATCCAGCCCGACCTCGGCCACATCGGCGGCATCTGGGAGACCCGCAAGCTCGCGGCGACGGCCGAGACGCACTACATGCTGGTCGCCCCGCACAACGTCGGCGGCCCGGTGCTGACCGCCGCCTCGCTCCAGGTCGGCTTCACCGCACCGAACTTCAAGATCCTGGAGCACTTCAACGACTTCGCGGACGCGGAGATCAAGAAGGTCGTCAAGGGCGCCCCGCAGGTCGACCCGGAGACGGGCTGCTTCCACCTGTCGCACGAGCCCGGCCTCGGCGTCGAGCTGGACACCGACGCCGCGGCCGAGTTCCCGCAGCAGCGGGCGCGGTTCGACCTGTGGGCCGAGGGCTGGGAGAAGCGGACCCCCGGCGGGGCCGAGGCATGACATCGCGCGCCGTCGTCGTCGACCGCCCCGGCAGCCACCGCCTCGTCACCGGGGCGCGCCCCGAGCCGGGCCCCGGTGAGGCCCTCGTCGAGGTGGCCGCCGCCGGGATCTGCATGAGCGACCGGGAGGTGTACGACGGACACCGCGACGCCGCGTACGTCCGTTACCCGGTGATTCCCGGCCACGAGTGGTCCGGGACCGTGGTGGCCGTCGGCGGCGGCGTCGACCCCGGCCTCGTCGGCCGGAAGACCGTCGCCGAGGGGTTCCGCACGTGCGGGGTCTGCGAGCGCTGCCGGTACGGCGAGACGAGCCTGTGCGGCGGCGGCTACGCGGAGACCGGGTTCACCGAACCCGGCGCCTTCGCCGACCACGTCGTCGTGCCCGCGCGGCTGCTCCATCCGCTCCATGACGATGCCGATCTCCGCGCCGCCGCGCTCCTCGAACCGTCCGCCGTGATCGCGGCGGCGGTCCGGGCGGGCGGGCCGCGGCCCGGCGAGCGGGTCGCGGTGGTCGGGGCGGGGACGCTCGGGCTGCTCGCGGTGCAGTGGCTCGCGGCGGGCGGCCCCGCGGAGCTGGCCGTCGTCGATCCGCGGGCAGCCCGCGGGGAGCTCGCGCGGGGGTTCGGGGCGACCTCGGCGCTCTCCCCCGCGGAGGCGGCCTCCGTGAACGGGTCCTTCGACCTCGTCGTCGAGACGGCGGGTGCGCCGACCACCGCCGCCTCGTCCTGTCTGCTCGCCCGCAGGGGCGGGCGGGTCGTGCTCACCGGGATGTTCACGGAGGTGGCCGTCGGGATCGATCCCGTGCATCTGTCCTTGAGTCAGCTGGAGGTGCGGTCCGTGTTCGGGGCGTCGTCCGGGGCTTGGGCCGATGCGGTGCGGGCGTTTCGCCTCGGGTTGCTGGACCCGGCCCCGCTGATCACGCACGAGTTTCCGCTGGAGCGGTTCGGGGAGGCGGTTGCCCTGGTCGGGGGCGGTGATCCCAAGACCGGGAAGGTGCTGCTACGGCCCTGATGTCTTTGTCTGCGGGCCGCCTGTGGCTGGTCGCGCAGTTCCCCGCGCCCCTGAGTACAACACCGTGGCGCCCCACGTCATGCGCGGCCACACCGACGCATGCCCCATGAAGCGAACCTTGTTCGATATGTCGAACGAAATGATCAAAAAAGGACAGCCGTGACCGACGCCGCCCCCTCCCGTCCCCGACAGCCCGGTGAACCCGCTCTCGCCGCTCTCGGGCTTGCCGCTCCTGCCCCCGATCCCGCTGACGCCTCGCCCCACACGTTCCCGGACGGGGGGACCTGGCGGGTCGAGATTCCCTCGGTCGAGGGGCCCGAGGCGCTCGGTGTCGTGCTCAAGGAGGCCGCGCGGCTCGACGTGCCGATCCACCGCATCAGCCAGGGCAGCGGCGTGTGGATGCTCTCCGACGCCCAGATCACGGAGATGGTGGAGACGGCCGCCGAGCGCGACATCGAGCTCTGCCTGTTCACCGGGCCGCGCGGCACCTGGGACACCGGTGCGTCCGTGCGGACGGACTCGCGCGGGGCGGGGCTGCGTGCCCGTGGCCACGACGCAGTCGCGGGCTGTGTGGAAGACGCCCTGCGGGCCACGGAGCTGGGCGTCAAGTGTCTGCTCGTCGCCGACGAAGGCGTGCTGTGGACGCTGCACCGCGCGCGGACCGCGGGGATCATCCCGGCCGACACGACGCTGAAGGTGTCCGCGCTGATCGGTCCGGTCAACCCGGCCGCCTATGCCGTGTACGAGCAGCTCGGTGCGGACTCGCTGAACGTGCCGAGCGATCTGACGCTCGCTCACCTGACGGAGATACGGCGGGTGTCGGGCGCTCCGATGGACATGTACGTGGAGGCGCCGGACGACCTCGGCGGTTACATCCGCATGTACGAGATCGCCGAGCTGATCCGGCGCGGGGCGCCGCTGTATCTGAAGTTCGGGCTCGCGAAGGCGCCCGCGATCTACCCGTACGGAGCTCAGCTGCGCGACGTCACCCTCGACACCGCCCGCGAGCGCGTGCGCCGCGGCCGGCTCGCCCTCGACCTCCTCGCCCGGCACGGTGCCGGCGCCGGGATGTCGCCGCTGGGCTCGCGCCTGCCCGGCGATCTGAACCGCTTCCCGGAAAGGAGCTGACCCATGCGCACCCGCACGCGCCTCACCGCCGCGGTGGCCACCGCCGTCCTGCTCGGCTCGCTCACCGCCTGCGGCCAGGAGGCCAAGGGCGGCAGCCGGTACAAGCCGGACGCCGGCAAGGGCGCCACCATCGGCCTCGCGATGCCCACCAAGGCCTCCGAGCGGTGGATAGCCGACGGCAAGAACATGGCCGAGCAGTTCCAGAAGGCCGGTTACAAGACGGATCTGCAGTACGGCGACGACAAGGTCGAGAACCAGATCGCCCAGCTGGAGAACATGATCACCAAGGGGCGCAGTCTGCTGGTGGTCGCCGCCATCGACGGCTCCGCGCTGACGGAGGTCCTGCGGCGGGCGAACGACGCGGGCATCCCCGTGATCTCGTACGACCGCCTCATCCTGGGCACGGAGAACGTCGACTACTACGCGTCGTTCGACAACGAGCGCGTCGGCCGGCTCGAGGCGCAGTACATCGTCGAGAAGCTGAAGCTCGGCAAGCCGGAGAAGGGCGGCGACTCGTACAACATCGAGCTGTTCGCGGGTTCGCCGGACGACAACAACACCAAGTACTTCTGGAACGGCGCCATGAAGGTGCTGCAGCCGTACTTCAAGACCGGTCAGCTCACCGTCCGCAGCAAGCAGACCCGGATGAACCAGGCCACCACGCTGCGCTGGGACGGCGGCACCGCGCAGAAGCGCATGGACGACCTGATCAGCAAGAACTACGGCTCGGAGCGGGTCGACGCGGTCCTCTCGCCGTACGACGGGATCTCGCTCGGCATCATCTCCGCGCTGAAGAGCGCGGGTTACGGATCGAAGAGTCAGCCCCTGCCGGTGATCACGGGACAGGATGCGGAGCTGGCCTCGGTGAAGTCCATCATCCGCGGTGAGCAGACGCAGACGGTGTTCAAGGACACCCGCAAGCTGGCCAAGCAGACGGTGGCGATGGGCGACGCGGTCCTCAACGACAAGAAGCCGAAGGTCAACGACACCACGAACTACAACAACGGCAAGAAGACCGTGCCGTCGTACCTCCTCGATCCGGTCAGCATCGACAAGACAAACACGCAACTCCTCGTCGACGAGGGGTACTTCACGGCGGGGCAGCTCAAGTGAGCAGGCCCGTGCTGGAGATGCGCGGCATCACCAAGACGTTCCCCGGCGTCAAGGCGCTCTCGAATGTGAACCTGACCGTGCGGGCCGGGGAGATCCACGCGATCTGCGGCGAGAACGGCGCGGGCAAGTCGACACTGATGAAGGTCCTCAGCGGCGTCCACGAGCACGGCAGTTACGACGGCGAGATCCACTTCGAGGGCGAGCGGATGGCCTTCAAGGACATCCGCGCCAGCGAGCGGCACGGCATCGTGATCATCCATCAGGAGCTGGCGCTCGTCCCGTACCTGTCCATCGCCGAGAACATCTTCCTCGGCAACGAACAGGCCCGGCGCGGCATCATCGACTGGCACGACACGCTGCGCAGGGCGAGCGCTCTGCTCAAGCGGGTCGGCCTGAACGAGAAGCCGCAGACCCCGGTCGCCGACATCGGCGTGGGCAAGCAGCAGCTGGTGGAGATCGCCAAGGCGCTCGCCAAGGAGGTGAAGCTGCTCATCCTCGACGAGCCGACGGCCGCGCTCAACGACGAGGACAGCGCGAAACTCCTCGACCTCATCGTGGGACTGCGCGAGCAGGGCATCGCCAGCATCATCATCTCGCACAAGCTGAACGAGATCCGGGCCATCACCGACTCGGTGACGATCCTGCGCGACGGGCAGACCATCGAGACGCTGACGATCCGTGAGAATCCGGATGCGGCACCGCAGTTGTCGGAGGACCGCATCATCCGCGGCATGGTCGGCCGCGACCTCGACCACCGGTTCCCCGACCGCACGCCCTATGTGGGTGAGGACGCGGGCTCGCCCGCCCTCGCCGTCGAGGGGTGGACGGTGCGGCACCCGGTCGACCACCAGCGCAAGGTCGTCGACGACGTGTCGCTGACCGTGCGGCGCGGAGAGATCGTCGGCATCGCGGGTCTGATGGGCGCGGGCCGCACGGAGCTCGCGATGTCCGTCTTCGGGCGTTCGTACGGTCAGTACGTGGCCGGGAAGGTGTCGGTGGGCGGGCGCGAGGTCGTCACGAAGACGGTGCCCGCCGCGGTCGACGCGGGCATCGCGTACGTCACCGAGGACCGCAAGCAGTACGGCCTGAACCTCATCGACAACATCAACCGCAACATTTCCCTCGCCTCACTGCCCGGCATGCGGCGCCGGGACGGCTTCGTCGACGAGCACCACGAGCGGTCCGTCGCCGAGCGCTACCGGAAGTCCATGAACATCAAGGCGCCCACGGTGTTCGAGCAGGTGGGGCGGCTCTCAGGCGGCAACCAGCAGAAGGTCGTGCTGAGCAAGTGGATCCACGCCGACCCCGAGGTGCTGATCCTCGACGAGCCGACGCGCGGCATCGACGTCGGCGCCAAGTACGAGATCTACACCGTCATCGACAAGCTCGCGGCCGACGGCAAGGCGGTCCTCTTCATCTCCTCCGAACTGCCCGAGCTGCTCGGGATGTGCGACCGGATCTACACGATGGCCGAGGGCCGGCTGACCGGTGAGGTCGACCGCGCGGACGCCACCCAGGAACTCCTGATGCGCCACATGACCAAGAACAGAAGCTGAGGCATCCGCCATGACCACCACGACCACGCCCCCGCGCGACACCGCGGCCACCCCACCCGCCAAGGCCTCCGTCGGTGAACTGCTGCTGCGCAGTGTGCGCTCCAACATGCGCCAGTACGGCATGCTCATCGCCCTGGCGTTCATCGTCATCCTCTTCCAGATCTGGTCGGACGGCGTCCTGCTGCTGCCGAGCAACGTCTCCAACCTGATCCAGCAGAACGGCTACATCCTCATCCTGGCCATCGGCATGATGATCGTCATCATCGCCGGGCACATCGACCTGTCCGTCGGTTCGCTGGTGGCCTTCGTCGGCGCCATGTCGGCGGTGATGATGGTCAAACACGACATGCCGTGGGTGCTCGCGCTCGTCCTCTCGCTGCTGATCGGCGCGGTCGCGGGGGCGTGGCAGGGCTTCTTCATCGCGTACGTCGGCATCCCGTCGTTCATCGTGACCCTGGCCGGCATGCTGCTCTTCCGCGGTCTCACACAGATCGTCCTGGAGGGCCAGTCCCTTTCGCCGTTCCCCGACGGCTTCCAGAACATCGCCAAGGGCTTCATCCCGGAGATGGGCCCGTACACGCAGTACCACAACCCGACGCTGGTCATCGGCTTCGTGACGGTCGTCTTCCTGGTCTTCCGCGAATGGCGCAGCCGCAAGCAGCAGCTCGCGTACGACCTCGACGTCACGCCGACGAGCCTGTGGGTGGCCAAGCTGGTCGCGATCAGCGCCGCCGTCATCGCCTTCACGCTGACCCTGGCCAGCTTCCGCGGTGTGCCCGTCGTGCTGCTCATCATGTGCGGCCTCCTCATCGGCCTCGGCTATGTGATGCGCAACGCGGTCATCGGGCGGCACGTGTACGCGCTCGGCGGCAACAAGGCGGCGGCGAAGCTGTCCGGCGTCAAGGACAAGCGCGTCACCTTCCTGATCTTCGTCAACATGGGTGTGCTCGCGGCGCTCGCGGGCTGTGTGTACGCGGCGCGCCTGAACGCGGGCACCCCGCAGGCCGGCCTCAACTTCGAACTGGAGGCGATCGCGGCCTCGTTCATCGGCGGCGCGTCGATGAGCGGCGGCGTGGGCACGGTGATGGGCGCCGTGATCGGCGGCCTGGTGCTCGGCGTCCTCAACCAGGGCATGTCGCTGGTCAACATCGGCACGGACTACCAGCAGGTCATCAAGGGCTTGGTGCTGCTGGCCGCGGTCGGGTTCGACGTCTGGAACAAGCGCAAGGTCGGCCGGTGACCGGCACTCCGCCTCAACACGACGACAGGAAGCCGTACATGGAAACGAGCAGACGCACCGTACTGGCGGCGGCCGCCGCCACGGGCATCACCGCGACCGTCGCGGGCGGCACGTCGTACGCGAGTACGCCGTACGCGAAGGAAGGCGCGCGCCCCACCAAGGAACTCTTCGGCAGGCTCGCCGACGGGACGAAGGTGTACCGCTGGTCGCTGGCGAACGGCGGCACCCGGATGAAGGTGCTGTCGTACGGCGGCATCGTGCAGTCCCTCGAACTCCCCGACCGGCGCGGCCGGTACACCAACGTCTCCCTGGGCTACGACAACCTCGATGCGTACGTCGCCGGGACCACGTTCTTCGGCGCGCTCATCGGCCGCTACGGCAACCGCATCGCGCGCGGCCGCTTCACCCTGGACGGCAAGGAACACCAGCTGTCCGTCAATGACGGGGAGAACAGCCTGCACGGCGGGGCCAAGGGCTTCAACACGCGGGTGTGGGACGTGGAGCCGTTCACCGGTCCTTCCGGTGTCGGCCTCGTCCTGCGCCACGTGAGCGTCGACGGCGAGATGGGCTATCCGGGGACGCTGCGGGTGAAGGTGACGTACACCCTCACCGACCGCGGCGACTGGCTGATCGACTACGCGGCGACCACCGACAAGGCGACCGTCGTGAACCTCACCAACCACACGTACTACAACCTGGCGGGCGAGGGCAGCGGCGGCATCTACGACCACGAACTGACGCTGGCCGCTTCCCGGTTCACGCCCACGGACTCCGGTCTGATCCCGACGGGCGAACTGGCGAAGGTCGCGGGCACCCCCTTCGACTTCCGGCGCGCGAAGCCGGTGGGCGAGGACATCCGCACCGCGCATCCGCAGCTGGTGACCGCCAAGGGGTACGACCACAACTGGGTCCTGGACAAGGGCATCACCCGCCGCCCCGAGCACTTCGCGACCCTCCGGGACCCGGAGTCCGGCCGCACCATGAAGATCGCCACGACCGAGCCGGGCGTGCAGTTCTACTCCGGCAACTTCCTCGACGGCACGCTGACGGGCCCCTCCGGACGTACGTACCGCCAGGGCGACGGGCTCTGCCTGGAGACCCAGCACTTCCCGGACTCCCCCAACCAGCCGAAGTTCCCCTCGACGGTGCTGCGCCCCGGCGAGACCTACCGGTCGAGCACGGTTCACACCTTCGCGGCCCGCTGATCCGGCCCGTACGTCCGGACTCCGGCGCGCCCCCCCGCCCCCCGTCCCGGGGGGGGGCCACGAAAAAATAACAGCGGCCCCGGGGCCCCCCGCCGCCCCCGGACGGCCGGGGCGCGGCGCTGCCCGCCCC
>NZ_JBJDPY010000008.1:0-62959 GCF_044903205.1 Streptomyces sp. NPDC029674 | reverse complement strand
CCCCGCCGGCTCCTCCCGGAACCCCCCCCCCCCCCCCCGCCCCCCCCCCCGCCCCCCCGGCCCGCCGCCCCCCCCCCCCCCCCGGGGCCGCCCCCCCCCGCCACTTTTCACGAACTGCGGCCGTCGGCCACGGGGACGCCGAAGTCCGGCGTGCCGTCGGCCTTCCAGCCCAGGCGCTGGATGCGGGTGTGCCGGTTGGGGTCGTGCAGCGGGTCGCCGGTGATCTCCTTGTACTGGCGGGCGTGGTAGACGAGGACGTCGGTGCGGCCGTCCTCGGCGACGGTGAAGGAGTTGTGGCCGGGCCCGTACTGCTTCGTGGTGTCGTTGCTGGTGAAGACGGGCTTCGGTGACTTCGTCCACGACGCGGGGTCGAGGAGGTCGCTGCGGGCGTCGGCGGTGAGCAGGCCCAGGCAGTAGTTGGAGTCGGTGGCGCTCGCGGAGTACGTCATGAAGACGCGTCCGTTGCGCTTGATGACCGAGGCGCCCTCGTTCACCTTGAACCCGACGCACTCCCAGTCGTACTCGGGTGTGGTGAGCCGGACCTGAGGCCCCGTCACGGTCCAGGGGTTGGCCATGCGCGACAGGAACACGGCCGTGTTGTTGTCCATGCCGGGCTCGTACTGCGCCCAGGCGAGGTAGCGGGACCCGCGGTGCGTGAAGGTGGTCGCGTCCAGGGAGAACGTGTCCCAGGCGGTGACGATCCGCCCCTTCTCCGTCCACGTCCCCTTGAACGGGTCGCGGTGGGAGTTCTCCAGGACCCACATGCGGATCTTCCACACGTCGTCGGCGGGCGCGGCGGCGAAGTACAGGTACCACTTGCCGTCGATGTGGTGGATCTCCGGCGCCCAGATGTGCGCGCCCATGTCACCGCTCGTGTGCTTGCGCCAGACGACGGCCTCCTCGGCGGTCGCGATGCCGCGCAGGGTGCGGGAGCGGCGCAGGACGATGCGGTCGTACTCGGGTGAGGTGGCGGTGAAGTAGTAGCGGCCGTCGGTGTGCCGGTGGATGTGCGGGTCGGCACGCTGCCGGACGAGGGGGTTGGTGAAGGGGCCGGCGTGCGGGGCCCGGCCGGCGCCCGGCGTGGCGGCGCGGGCGACGGCCGGGGCGGCGGCGAGGGTGCCGGCGGCGAGGGCGGCGCCCTTCAACACGAATCTGCGGTGCGGGCGTTGGTCGCTGGAGTGCATACGGTGCGCGCCTTTCCGGAGCGAGGAGACGTGACGTCCGTGATTTCGAACACCATCTGTGATGTCGAACGCCGAAACGGTAAAGGCGTGTTGCGGACAGGTCAACGGGTAGGACGGGGCGATCTGGCTGCTGGCGCTCGCACGTCGGGTGCACCCCCCGGCAGGGGGGCTGCACCCCCCTGACCGGCGGGAGAGACACGAGGGGCCGACATGGTCTTGTTGCCGCCCCTTTGCGGTCTCTTTCTTGAGGCGCCGTACCGCCGCGACCAAGATCGAGTTCCGGTTCGGGCAGTCGCCGGGACCGGAACTTCCACGAGGAGACAACGTGCAGCTGAAGGCGGACCGACGCACCCGGATCGCCGGTATCGGCGTGGTCACCGCGGCCACCGTGCTGACCACGCTCGCCCCCACGGCGCTCGCGGCACAGCCCGCCGACCGCGACGGCGGCAGGAGCGGCGCCGCCGCCGACGGCGTCGTGTACGACGACCAGGAGATCGTCGGGCTCTTCGCGCTGGGCAGCGGCCGCGCCGCACAGGAGCACCCCGACGTGCTCGACAAGTTCGGCATTCCGCGCCAGAAAGTGGACGCGGCGAAGACCACCGCCTTCACGGGAGCGCTGCGCAAGGCCGACCCGAACTTCCACCGGGCCGTCACCGAGAACGTACAGAGCGGCGACCCGTACAAGGTCGACGCCGCGCTCACCCGCCTCGCGGCCGACGTGAACAAGGTGACCGACAAGAAGTCGCTCCCCGACGGCGTCGCGCGTGGCTCTTTCTGGGTCAAGACGGACAACGTCGTTCTCCAGAGCGGCACCGTGGCCACCACGGTGGCGGCCGTCGCCGAGGTCGGTGTGGTCGTGGTGCTCGCCTACCAGCCCGCCGACGACACTTCGCAGTTCACCCGCGAGGCGCTGAACGTCGCGGTGGCCAAGGCTCTGTAAGCGTCGCGGCGGCCACGGCGCGACGAGTGCCGGGGTCCCGCGAACACCGTGTGGGCGTGCCGTCCTCCCCCGTCGGCGGGCGGCACCCCCACACGTCCGAGGGAACACACATGAGCGACACCCCCCAGGCCGTACGGCGAGAGCGCCGGGCCTTCGGCACGGCCGCCGCCGCGCTGTTCGCCGTCCTGGCCGCCTCCATCTACTTCGCCATGCCGCGCAATGTGACCACGCAGTCATGGATGCCCCCGGTGAAGACCGCGTTCTCCGCGTTCGTTCCGCAGGGCTGGGCCTTCTTCACCAAGGATCCGCAGAGCGAGCAGTTCGGCGCCTACCGGCCGCGCGGCGGAGCACCGCCCGAGAACCTCTCGCTGACCCCGCAGGGCAAGGCCGAGAACCTCTTCGGCCTCTCGCGGCGGCAGCGCGCCCAAGGCCCCGAGGAGGCGCTGCTCGCCTCCGAGGTGCGCCACTGGGAGACCTGCCGGGGCTCCAACGACGACTGTCTGCGCGCGGCCGCGGCCCGGCCCGCCGCCGCGGTGGCCAACCCCTCGCCTCTTCCCTCGCTCTGCGGAGACGTCATCGTGACCAGTCAGCGGCCCGTGCCCTGGGCCTATCGCGAGTTGCTGTCCGAGTCCTCACGCGTGACCCGCGCGGCGCACCTGCGGATCCGGTGCGATGACTGAGGCGGTGAAGCCCAGTGGCTTTCCAGACGCCGTCGACCGGGCGTTGCGATGTTTCGATCCACGGTCGGTGTGGTTCGGCTGCGGCCGCACGGTCATCGCCCTGGCGCATCTGGTCACGCTGGCACTCACCCCGTCCGCCGCGCTGCTCCACCCTCTCCTCGGCGAGCCGCCGTACCCGCACTGCGCGGGCGTGCAGGCCGTCTCCACGTACTGCGTGGGCGGTGACGCCGTCTCCCAGGAGTGGCGCCGCTGGATCATGGTCGCGCTGCTCGCCCTCGTCGCCAGCGGATACCGGCCCCGCTGGACGGTGTGGATCCACGCCTGGATCGCGTACTCGATCGGCGTCAGTACCGCGCTGCCCGACGGCGGCGAGGCCATCGCGAGGATCGTCTGTCTGCTGCTGGTCCTCATGGGCCTGGCCGACGACCGGCGCTGGCACTGGCAACGGCCGGCCACCGCGCTCGGCCCGCGGCGCCGAGGGGTGGCGTTCGCCGCCTTCTGGGCCCTGCGCGTGCAGTTGGTGATCCTCTATCTGCAGTCCGGCATCAGCAAGTTCGGCGTCCCGGACTGGCTGAACGGTTCGGCCGAGTACTACGTGTTGCGCGACCCGGTCTTCGGGGTCGCCGAACCCTTCGCGGCACCGCTGCTGAAGATGTCCGGAAATGGACTGCTGGTCAGCGCGATGACCTGGGGTGCGATCATCATTGAGCTGGTGATCGCCGCGTTGCTGATCGGCCCGGAGCGCTGGCGGAAGCTGGCCTTCCGTCTGGATGTGCTGCTGCACGGCGCGATCATCGCGACCATCGGCCTGTGGAGCTTCTCCCTGATCATGATCGGTTCCGCCGCGGTGGCCGCGACACCGGACCGCGTACCGCGTGAGGCCGGGGACGCCGACGAGGCCGAGAGCCCGCGGAGAACCGAAACAGAACCGACCCCCACCCCCCACCTCGGCTGAAGGAGAAACACATGACCGCGGACACCATCATCGCGTGCGGCAAGGGCCACGTCTTCTGGGGAACGTGGGTGCCCGGCGCCTCGGTGACCACCATCCGGCTCGGTCCGCGCAGGCTGGGCATGTGCAAGGCGGGCCGGCACCTGTCGCTGCTGCGTCGCGTCGACGAGAGCGAGCTGACGGCCGAGCAGCGCGCCACCCTCTTCGACGCGCCGTGACGGGAGTACGTCTGGAGGGGGTCGTCGCCGGGTACCGCGAACGCCCCGTGCTCGGCCCCATCGACACGGAACTCGCCCCCGGAGTGCATGTCCTGCTCGGGCGCAACGGCGCCGGGAAGACCACGCTCATGCGGGTCCTGGCCGGCATTCTGCCGCCGCTCGCGGGGCGGGTACTCCTCGGCGGCGCCGACCTGGCCGCCCACCGCGAGGCGAAGCGCGCGATCGGCGTGCTCACCCACCGTGCCGCGCTCAGCCCGCAGTTGAGCGTGCGGGACAACCTGGAGTTCTGGGCCCGGGTGCAGGGCCTCGACGGGGCGCGGCGCGCCGCGCGGATACGGGAGGCGGCCGGGCGGTTCGACATCGAGCGGCTGCTCGACCGGCGTACCGCCCGGCTCAGCAGGGGCCAGCTCCAGCGGGCCGACCTGGCCAGGCTCACCCTGACCGATCCGCACGTCCTGCTGCTCGACGAGCCCATGACGGGGCTCGATCCGGTCAGCGCCGAGCACACTCGCGCGCTGGTGCGTTCCTGGGGAGCGGACAAGACCGTCCTCTACTCCACGCACAGCGTGCCCGAGGCGATGACGCTCACCTCACAACTGCTGGTCCTCAAGGGCGGGACGCTCACCGGACTGCCGGTGCCGGGCGCCCCGGAGCGGGCCCAGTCGCCGTCCGCGTACGACCTGCGCACCTCGCGCGGCGACGGCGGCTGGGAACGGGCCGAGCCCGGGCAGGACACGACGATCGGTGAGCACATCGCGGGGCTCGTCGCCGCCGGCGTCGAGGTCACCGACGTACGCCCCGCCTCTGTGAGCACGGGGCGCACCGCTGAAGGCGAGGCCGACGCCACCGGGACCGGCACTCGGACCTCCGCCTTGGAAGCCACCATCCATCAACTCCTGGACGACTCCTCATGACCACCGGCGGACTTCTCGGCGCCCTCCTCGTCCGCACCTGGCGCCACCAGGGCCGCCAGGCCCTGCTCGTCCCCGCGGCCGCAGGCACGGGCCTCGTCGCCCTTCTTCTCGTGCTGCCGCACGTCTTCCCCGACGCGGTCCACGGAGAACTCGCCGCCGCCGACAACGGCCTGGTCGCCGTGGCCGGCCTGCACTCCGCCACCGCCCGCGCGCTGAGCACCGCGCTGCTCGCCGCGCCCACGCTGCTCGGGGTGGCCGCCGCGCTGATCACGGGGGCGGTCAGCCGCGCCGTCGTCTCCGGGGACCTGGCGGGCGGCTCCATGGAGGCGCTGCTCGCCACGCCGGTCCGCCTGCGCTCGGTGTACCTCGCCTACACGGCGTGCGCGCTGATCACCGGAGCGCTGTCCTGGCTCGTGCTCGTCCTCGGTTTCACCGGACTCGCCTGGCTGGCCCTGGCTCTCGGCGGCAGCACCGTCCATCTCAGCGCCGGATACCTGCTGCTGGGGCTGCTGGTCCCGGCCGCCTCCGTGCTGTGGGCCGCGTCCGCCACCGTGTTCGTCGGCTTTCGCTGGCCTGCCGGACTGCGCCCGACAGCGGGACTCGGCGGTGGCCTCGCGCGGACGGTCGCCCTGCTACCGGCGCTGGGAGCGACGACGGCCGGCAGCCTGGCACCCGACGCGTACACGACGGTGACGGGCTGGTACGTGAGCGGCACCCTGGTGCTGACGGCCGTGCTGCTCGTCCTGATGCCGCTGGTCTTCCGGGCGGAGCGGGTCCTGGAATAGCGGAGCGGGTCCTGGAATAAGGGTCCGGCCCGCCCGCACCCGGATCGATCGCGACCGGTTTGCGCAAGTCAGGACGTAAATCCCATGATGGTGACTTGATGCTTGATCAACCGGGGGAGCAGGAGCGACGACGGGGGCTGCGGAGACAGTGACGGACAGACGGGCGGGCCGGCCTGGCGATGTCATCGACGTCGTGATCGTCGATGACGAGGAACTGTTCCGTACGGGCTTGCGGATGGTCCTGGAGACGGCCGGGGACATCCGCGTGGTCGAGGCGTGCGAGGCCGACGGCGTGCTCAAGGCCGTGGCCGCGCACTCTCCCGACGTGGTGCTGCTCGACATCCGGATGCCTCAGCGCGACGGCCTCGCGGTGCTCGAGGACCTCAAGGGACGCATTCCGACACCGGCCGTGGTCATGCTCACCTCCTTCAGCGCCGACGCGTACGTGGTGCGCGCGCTGCGCGCCGGGGCGGACGGCTTCCTGCTCAAGGACAGCGATCCGGACGACCTGATCCGCGCCGTGCGCGCGGCGGCGGTGGGCGGTGGGCTGCTCTCCCCCTCCATCGCCACGGCGGTCGTGGAGGGGTACGCCTCCTCGCTCGACGCCCCGGCGCCCCCTGGCCCGGACGCCTCGGACCGGGAAGTCCCGGGCCCCGCCACGGCCGGAGCCGCACCACGGACCGCACCGCGCGAACTGCGGGAGCGGCTGGCCCGGCTCACCGCCCGGGAGCACGAGGTGCTCGCGCTGCTCGGCACCGGCCTGTCCAACCCGGAGATAGCCGAACGGCTCGGCATCACTCCCGGCACGGCCAAGGAACATGTCAGTGCCACGCTCGCCAAGCTGGGCACGGACAACCGCGTGCGCGCCGCGGTCATCGCCCACCGGGCCGGTCTCGTCGGCGCATCCCTGCCGCCCCCGGAACCGGCCCGATGACGCTCACCGCGTCCCGGCTCCCGTCCTTCCCGCGCCGCTGCGCGACCGAGGCCGCCGTACTGCTCTTCGCGGGCACCGACCTGCTGGTGGAACTCCTCGAAGGCGAGAAGGAGCGGCCGGGCCCGTACGGCCTCGTGCTGACGGTGCTCGCGCTGGCCGTCCTGCCGTGGCGGCGGCGCCGACCGGTGCTCGTGCTCGCCCTGACGCTGCCCGCGCTCCCGGCGGGCATGCAACTGGCCCCCTTGGTGGCCCTGGTGGCGGCG
The DNA here is from genome assembly GCF_044903205.1 of Streptomyces sp. NPDC029674. Classification (NCBI taxonomy): domain Bacteria; kingdom Bacillati; phylum Actinomycetota; class Actinomycetes; order Kitasatosporales; family Streptomycetaceae; genus Streptomyces; species Streptomyces sp. NPDC029674. Next base: position 56,089 of record NZ_JBJDPY010000008.1, on the reverse strand, counting down.
GCACGCGTACTCCCGCTCGTGGCGGCGTCGCTGTGTGCGCTCGTGGTGTCCGGCATCGAACTCCTCGACCATCCGCTGTGGCGCGGCGGTTCGTCACACGCGTCCGGTGACGTGCTCCAGGCCCTCGTGTACTGCGTGGTGTTCGGGGCGGCACCGGCGGCGCTCGGGCAGTTGCTCCGCTCCCGGGCCCGCGTCGCCGAACAGGTCCTGGCCCTGCGACAGAGCCAGGAGCGGGCCCTCAGGAGTGAGCGCGCCGCCGTCGAGGAGGCCGCGCGGGCCGGGCTCGCCCGGGAGATGCACGACGTGGTGGGGCACGAGATGAGCCTGATCTCGGTCAGAGCGGCGGCGCTGGCCCGGCGGGCCCCGGACGCGGACACCCGCCGGGAGGCCGAAGTGATCCGCGCGGTGAGCCTGCGCGCCCTGAACGAGGTACGGCACCTGGTCGGCGCGCTGCGCGGACAGCACCCCGAGGAGACGAGCGTGCCGCTCGGCTCCCGCCTGGCCGACATCCCCGTCCTCGTCGAGCGCAGCGGACTCACGGTGCGGCCACTGACCATCGCCCCCGGGGACGGGGTGCACTGGCCCGCCACCGTGGAGCTCGCCGCCTACCGCACGGTGCAGGAGGCATTGACCAACGTACTGAGGCACGGTGACACCGGCGCCCCGGTAGCTGTGCGCGTGGAGTCCGTGGACGGCGACACCTGCCTGGTCGTCGAGGTCCGCAGCGCGCCGGCCCGGGAACCCGCGGGGGAAGCGGCCCCGGCCGCCCCGGAGGGGAGCGGCGGCCACGGCCTGACCGGTCTGCGCGAACGCGCCCGAGTCCTGGGCGGCGCACTCACCGCAGGCCCGGCACCGGACGGCACCTTCCTGCTGCGCGCCGCGTTCCCGGCTCCCGGGCACGGGCTCATGGGCCCGGAGAGGGGCTGACGGCGCGGCGGGCGGCAGCGGCTCATCGGCCTTCGCGCCGGCGGTCCGACCGTCCGCCGGTGAGGAACTGGCGGGTGTACGGGTCCCGGGGTGCGTCGAAGAGTTCGTGCGTGGGGGCCGTCTCCACGATGCGGCCGGCCGACATGACGGCGACGCGGTGGGCGAAGTGGCGGACGAGGGTCAGGTCGTGGCAGATGAAGAGGTAGCCGAGGCCGAGGCGGTCCTGGAGGTCGGCGAGGAGGTTGACGATGCCCGCGCGGACGGAGGGGTCGAGCGCGGAGACCGGTTCGTCGAGGACGAGGAGCCGGGGGCCGAGGGCGAGGGCCCTGGCGATTCCGGCACGCTGGCACTGGCCGCCGGAGAGCTCGTGCGGCAGGCGGCCCGCGTACGCGGGATCGAGGCCGACCAGCTCCATCAGCTCGGCCGCCCTTCCGGCGACGGGTCTGCCGTGCACGCGCAGCGGCTCGGTGATGGTGGCGCCGATGGGGGTGCGGGGGGACAGGGAGGCGTAGGGGTCCTGGAAGACGGGCTGGAACCGCGGACGCAGCGCGCGCAGTTCGCGGCCGCGCAGCGTCGTCAGCTCCTGTCCGGCGAACCGGACGCTGCTGCCCCGCTCGGGCCTGCGCAGCGCGAGCACGGCGTTCGCCGTGGACGATTTACCGCAGCCGGACTCCCCCGTCAGCGCGAGCGTCTCACCCTCCTCGACACGGAACGACACGCGGTCCACGGCGGTGTGCTCCCCGTAGCGCACGACCAGATCGGTCACTTCGAGCAGCGGAGTCACGCGACGGCCTCCTCGGCGAAGAGCCCGGTGAGGGGCGCGGGCAGCTCTTCAGAGCGACGGCATGCGACAGCGTGCCCGCCGCCCCCGTCGACCAGCGCGGGCTCCGCCGCCCGGCACCCGTCGACGGCCACCGGGCACCGGGCCGCGAAGGCACACCCCGCGGGGAGCGCGAGCGGTGACGGCGGACTCCCCGCGATGACGGGCAACGGCTCGCGGGCCGCACGCCGCCCCTCCGGGGGTTGCGGCAGCGAGGCCAGGAGGGCCGCCGTGTACGGGGACTTGGGACGGGTGAGCACCTGGGACGTCGGGCCCGATTCCGTGGGTCTTCCCGCGTACAGGACCACCGTGTGGTCGGCGTGGGCGGCCGCCAGGGGGAGGTCGTGGGTGATGAGGAGCAGCGCCGGGGTCTTGTCCTCGGACTCGTCACAGGCGGTCAGGGTGTGCAGGATCTCCTCCCGGAGGCGGGGGTCGAGCGCCGTGGTCGGTTCGTCGGCGACGATCAGGTCCGGGGAGTTCACCAGCGCCATCGCGATCACCGCGCGCTGGCGCATGCCGCCGGAGAACTCGTGCGGGAGGCGGCGGGCGCGCCGTGCCGCGTCCGCGATGCCGACGCGGTCCAGCGCCGCGACCGCCCTGCGCCGGGCTTCCGCGCGCGGGACGCGGGCCACCGAGCGTACGGCGGCGGCGAGTTGGGCGCCTACCGTGTGCACGGGGCTGAGTACGGTGAGCGCGTCCTGCGGGACGTACGCGATGCGCCGCCCCCAGAGGCGGCCGTAGACGTCCACCCCCGCCCCGGCGATCTCCTCGCCGTCGAGACGTACGCTGCCGGTCACCCGGGCGCCGCGCGGCGCGAGCCCGAGGACGGCCCGGGCGGTCAGCGACTTGCCCGCACCGGACTCGCCGACCAGGGCGGTGACCCGGCCGGCGTGGACATCGAAGGAGACGCCACGCACGGCGGGCACCGAGCCGACGGTCACCCGCAGGTCCCGCACGGCGAGCAAGGGAGTGCTCATGCCTTGACCTCCGCGAGCATCGTCGACTGTGCCGGACGCGACGTACGCGCCGCGCGCGGCCGCAGCACGAGCACGACAGCCGGTGCGAAGGCCGCGGGCACCCGCAGATCCCGCACCGCGAACAAGAGGCTGCTCATGCCTTGACCTCCGCGAGCATCGTGGACCGTGCCGGACGCGACGCGCGCGGCCGTACCGCCGCCAGCGTCACCGCCAGGCCCGCAAGGAGCGCCAGCGCGGCCGCCGGTGCGAGGGCCGCCACCGGTGCCCTCTCGACGTACAGGCGTGACTCGTCGAGCAGGAGGCCCCACTCGGGGGACGGCGGCCGTGCGCCGAGGCCGAGGAAGCCGAGGGCCGCCAGGGCGAGCGCGGTGCCGGGGAGGCGCAGGAGCGCGTGCCGGGCGACGGGGCCCGCGACGGCGGGCAGCACGTGCCGGGTGAGGATCCACAGAGGGCTCGCCCCGATCGCGCGTTGTGCCGCCAAGTGGGCCCCGGCGCGCGTCTCTTGGACGAGCGCCGCGGCGTGCGCGGCCAGCGGAGGCCAGGAGATGAGCGCGACCGCGAGGGACGCGCCGAAGGTGCTGGGCCCGGTGAGGGCGGCGGCGAGGACGCCGACGACGACGGGCGGCAGCGCGTTGGCGATGTCGGAGGCGCCCGCGGCCACGTTCGGCAGGAAGCCGAGGACGAGCGCGACGAGCAGCGAGACGGCGCACACGGCGAGCGCCACGCCGACGGTGCTCGCGGCTCCGTGTCCGAGTCTGGCCAGCACGTCGCGGCCGAGCGCGTCCGTGCCGAGGGGGTGCGCGGTGGAGGGCGCCGCGAGTCGCAGCGTCGTGTCGACCCCGTACGGGTCACGCAGCAGCCCCCACCCGATGACGGCCGCGAGAGCCGCTCCGAGCAGGGCCGGCACCCTCGCCGGCACGTGTCCCGGCGGCGGTGCGGGCAGCGCGAGCGCCGAGCCCTTGAGCGCGGCGCCGAACAGCGCCTTCCGTACGAGGGCCGCGCAGCCGCCCGCCGCCAGGGCGAGGAGCAGCAGCGCGAGGACCGAGCCCTGGAGCAGCGGCAGGTCCTGGGACTTGGCGGCGCCGAGCGCGGTGCGGCCGAGGCCGGGCACCGCGAAGACGGTTTCGACGGCGACCGCGCCGCCGGTCAGCCCGACCGTGACCAGGCCGGCCTGCGGCACGAGCGCGGGCAGGGCGCGCCGCAGTGCCGCCCCGGTCAGCCGGGCGGGGCTCGTCCCGCTCGCCCGCCACACGTCCGTCCAGCGCTCGCGGAACACCGCGGGCAGCGCGTCGTCCACGAGCCGGCCGAGCAGCCCGCCCGCGGGGAGGCCCATGGCGAGGGCGGGCAGCACGAGGTGGCGTGGCCCCTGCCAGCCGGAGACGGGGAGGAGCCCGCACCACACGCCGAGGACGATCAGCAGCACGGTGGCGAGCAGGAATTCGGGTACGGCGGCGAGCATCGCCCCGGCCGCGCCTCCCCCGCCCCGCAGGGTGCCGCGCGCGCCGCGCACCAGCGTGGGCAGGCACACGGCGGCCGCGACGAGCAGCGCCACGGCGAGCGAGGCGCCCATGAGGGTGAGCGAGACGCCGAGTCCGGAGAGCACGGAGGGGAGCACGTCGGCTCCGGAGACCCAGGAGGTGCCGAGGTCGCCCCGGAGCACGCCGCCGGCCCAGCCGGTGAGCAGGGTGAGGGGCCCGGCGTCCAGGCCGAGGTCGGCGCGGATCGCCGACAGCGCCTCGGCGGTGGGCTCCTGTTCGGCGGAGCGCGCGCGGAGCACGGTGAGTGCCGGGTCCCGGCCGGACAGCCAGGGCAGCAGTCCGACGACGGCGAGGACGACGGCGAGCGCGCAGACCCGCACGAGCCCGGCCCGAGCCGCGCCCGACCCCATGCCCCGCAACATCGCCCCACGCGCCCGGCGCGTCACGAGCCGTATCCGTCGGGCCAAGTAGCGTATGTCGGCCATCACTTGACGTACGTGTCGAGGGTGATCAGCTCACGCTCGCGTGGATCCTTCGCGGAGCCCACCACGTTCGTGGCGTCGCCCTGGATGACCCGTTCGTGGAGCATCGGGACGGCCGCGTCGGTGTTGAGGACGGCGGTCTCGGCGTCGAGGACCGCGGCGCGGCGGGCGTCGCCGGACGTGGTCTCCTCCGCCGTGCGGACGGCGTTGTCGACGTCCGGGTCGGCGAGCTGGGAGATGTTGAAGGAGCCGTCGCCCGCGAAGTCGCTGCGCAGGTACGCGGCCGGGTCGCCGGAGTCGATGACGGTGGCGCGGGAGAGGATGAACGCGTCGAACTTCCCGGCCAGCGCGTCCGCCTCGACGGCGGCGTACTCGCGCACCTCCAGCTTCACCTTGAACCCGGCCTTCTTCAGCTGCTGCTGGAGCGTGGCCGCCACCTCGGGCAGTTCGGCCCGGTCGGTGAAGGTGCCGATGGTGATGGTCTCGCCGGACGGCTTCGCCGGTTCGGCGGCGCGGGTGCGCCCGGCACGCTCCGCCGCCCACGGCAGGGCGGGTCCGAGCAGGCCTTCGGCGGTGTCGGCGCGCCCTTCGTAGATGTCGTCGACGAGGGCGTCGGCGTCGATGGCCTCGCGGGCGGCGGCCCGCTGTCCGGCGTCCTTGAAGACGCCCTTGGCGGTGTTCAGGTAGAGGGTGTTGGTGCGCGGCATGGGCACCTCGGTGATCTGGTCCTTCTCCAGGAGCGAGGCCTGGGAGACCGGGATCGCCTCGACGATGTCGGCGTCGCCGCTGCGCAGGGCGGCGGCCCGCGCGGCGCCGTCGGGGACGAACGTCACGTCGATCCCGGCGGCCCTGGCGCGTCCGCCCCAGTACTTCTCGTTGCGGTCGAGGGTCGCCGACGACGTGCCGTCGGCCCCCTTCAGGACGAAGGCGCCGGTGCCCGCCCCGACCGGGTCGACCGTCCTGCCCCGGTACGCCTTGGCGGCCAGGATGGACAGCTGCGGCGAGGAGAGCCGCTGCGGGACGAGCGGGTCGGGCTCGCCCGTGGTGACGACGACGGTGTCGCCCCCGGCCCCGGCCTCGGCCTTGAAGTCGACGCCGTCGAGGATGCGCGGCTTGGGGGAGGCGGTGGCCGCCTCGGTGAGGGAGCGCTCGACGGCCCGCGCGGTCAGCGGGGTGCCGTCGTGGAACGTCACGCCCTCGCGGAGCGTGAAGGTCCAGGTGCGGTCGTCCGTCCGCTTCCACCTGGTCGCGAGCGCGGGTTCGGCGTCGCCGTCCTCGTCCAGGGTGACCAGCGTCTCCGCGGTGGACCAGCGCGACAGCTTGAAGGCGTCGTCGCTGAGCGGGGAGAGGCCGGAGCGGGGCGGGTTCATCATCGCCACGCGTATCCGTCCGCCGTCCGACGCCTTGCCCGAGCCGGCCGTGCTCGCGGCGAAGCACCCGGTGAGAGCGAGCACGGAGGACAGGGTCAGGGCGGCGGGAGGCAGCAGCTTGCGAGGGCGCACGGGACTTCTTCCTGGAACGGGACACGTCGACTCTGCGGCTGACGTCGACTTTGCGGCCGCTTGACCATAGCAGCATGACAATCGTTTTCAATAACGAGTCGATGTGCCGAGGTGTCGAGGTGTCGACGTGTCCCGTCCCAGGCCCGGTCAGCGGGCCACCGGCCACCCCGAACTCCAGTCGAGCAGGTTGACCCCGAGCTTCGGGGTGCCGTTGTCCTGGCCGTCGTAGTAGTGGTAGACGAGCAGGTCCCCGTCGACGTCCTTCAGCACGGACTGCCCGCCGGGCCCGATGTACCGGCCGTGCGACTCCAGGACGGTCGTGCCTCCGTTCCTCGTCATCGCGACGCCGTTCTTGTCGTAGTACGGGCCCGTCGGCAATGAGGCGCGCCCCACCTTGATCTTGTACGTCGAGTTCGTGCCCGCGCAGCAGGTGTCGTACGACGCGAAGAGGTAGTAGGAGCCGTTCCTCTTGATCACGTACGGCGCCTCGACCGCCTTCGTCCCGGTCGGCCGGGAGGCGAGCGAGTGGCGGGTCGTGTCGCCCGCGTACGGCTTGCCCGTCGCGGGGTCGACGCGGATCATCTTGATCCCCGTCCACCAACTGCCGAACGACAACCACCACTTGCCGTCGTCGTCGACGAAGAGGTTCGGGTCGATGGCGTTGTGGTCGCTGTCCGGGCCGGAGGTGACAACCGCTCCGTAGTCGGTCCAGGTGCCCGGCTCGCCCGTGGTGGAGCCCGCGAGTCCGATCGCGGACGTGTTGGAGCCGAAGCTGGAGACGGAGTAGTACATCAGGTACTTCCCGCCGTGGTACGAGATGTCGGGTGCCCAGGCCTCGGGCACCGTGGAGTACCGCGACCACCAGCCCGGCCTGCTGCCGAAGGCGTCCGCGCCGGCGCGGAAGGCGATCCGGTCGGTGGAGGCCCGGTGGCCGATGCCGCCGCCGGTGGCGTACAGGAGGTACTTGCCGGACGGGGTGCGGACCATCGTCGGGTCGTGGACGACGGTGCTGCCGGTGACGGTTCCGGGGTTGGGATAGGCCGAGGCGGTGCCCGGCACGAGGGCCAGCAACACGGCGGCGGGCAGGACGAGGAGTGCTCTGCGGCTGCGGCTGCGGCTGCGGCTCACACGATTCTCCTTGCTTCTGAAGGCGTCAGAGCTTTCTAAGGCGTCAGAGCTTTCGAGGGCGTCAGAGCTTTCCGGTGCCCGCGCCCTGCGTCACCGACGCGACGACGGACGAGGCCGGCTCGGCGGTGTAGCCGTACGGCGGGTTCGTGAACGAGCCCACCTGTGAGATCTCGGTGGCGGCGCCCCCGAGGTCGTTGCCCCGCAGCACCGCGTAGCCGTCGACGTCGCTGCTGCGGCTGGTGGTCACGGCGACCTTGGTGGAGCGGAAGACGTTGTTCTCGACGAGCAGCTGCGCGCCCATCCGCGAGTGCGCGGCCGTCTCGGCGCCCTGGACGTAGTTGTCGTAGAAGTGGCCGGTGCCGAAGCGGAGGCTGGGGATGCGCGAGTAGACGTTGCTGAAGTGGTTGTGGTGGTAGGTCACCTTCAAGTGGCCCTTGTCCTCGGACCCGTTGTTGTCGCTGTGTCCGACGAGGGAGCCCTTGAAGTGGTCCTTGAAGGTGTTCCACGACACGGTGACGTTGTCCGAGCCGTGGTTGATGTCGAGCAGACCGTCGTAATAGTCCTTGTCGTGTTCGCGGTCCGCCGAGAAGGAGTTGTGGTCGATCCACACCTTCGTCGACTCCTGCACGGTGATGCCGTCGGCGGGCGCGACCGGCTTGCTGATGTTCAGGTTGCGCACGACGACGTTGGTGGCCTCCTTGACGCGCAGGCCGCCGCCGGTGAAGCCGGAGGCCGAACCGGTGCCGAGGACCGTGGTGTTGGAGCCGATGTCGACCTGACCGCTGAGCGGGATCAGGCCGTTGACCTTGACGACCTTGGCGGTGTCGCTCGCCACGGCGGACTTGAAGGCGGCGAGCGTGCTGACGGTGACGGGGGTGGCGTTGCCGCCGCCCGTCGTCCCCGCGCCGAAGCCGACCGGTGCGTTCTCGGCCCGTACGGCCGGCGCCCGGTCGGCCGCCCGGGCGGGTTCGGCGGTGGCGAGCTGCGGCAGCGCGGCGCCGAGCCCGAGGGCCGCGGCGGCGGCCCCGGCGAACAGCATCAGGTGGCGGCGACGGTTGGGGCCCCTGCGGTGCGTGCTCATACGGATGTCCCTTCAGAGCGGCTCATGGGAGGGGTACGCCGGGTAGTCGCCGCCACCCGTCGGCAGGTTGCCGGTCAGGTGAGCCGGATCACGTTCCAGGAGAGTGGCTCCAGCGTGGCGGTCAGCGTGCCGTCCCGGAGCTCCGCGCCCGTCACCTCGTGCGGGACGACCCGCTCCGGCTCGGCGAGCGTGTTGCGGGCCTCCGGGTCGGCGTCCGCGAGCGCGCTGTGCTCGGCGACGGACGTCACGTCGAGACCGTGCAGGGCGACTTCCAGGGGCAGCGGCTCGGACTGGTGGCGGTTGACGGCGAAGACGGTCACGGTGCCGTCGTCGGCGCGTACCGCCGTGGCGTGCAGCAGCGGCACCTCGCCGAACTTCGCCGTCTCGTACGTCGGTGAGTCCACCCGCACGTCGAGGACCCGCCCGCGTCCGTACCGCGACGCCTGCGCGAAGGGGAAGAACGTGGTCTGCCGCCAGGCCGGGCCGCCCGGCTCCGTCAGGATCGGCGCGATCACGTTCACCAGCTGCGCGAGGCAGGCGACGGCCACCCGGTCCGCGTGCCGCAGCAGCGCGATGAGGAGGGAGCCGAAGACGACGGCGTCCGTGACCGAGTAGTTGTCCTCAAGGAGGCGGGGCGCCTCGGGCCAGTTGAGGGGATTCGCCGCCGCCTCTTCCTGGGTCCTGGACAGGTACCAGACGTTCCACTCGTCGAAGGAGAGGTTGATCTTCTTCTTCGACTTGAGGCGCGCCCCCACGTGGTCGCAGGTCGCGACGACGTTCTCGATGAAGGACTCCATGTCGACGGCGGAGGCGAGGAACGAGTCGCGGTCGCCGTCGATCTCCTCGTAGTAGGCGTGCAGGGATATGTGGTCGACGAGTTCGTACGTCTCGGCGAGGACGGTGGCCTCCCACGCGCCGAACGTGTCCATGGACTGTCCGGACGAGCCGCAGGCGACGAGTTCCAGGGCGGGGTCGATCTGCCGCATCGCGCGGGCGGTCTCGGCGGCGAGCCGCCCGTACTCCTCGGCGGTCTTGTGGCCGGTCTGCCAGGGGCCGTCCATCTCGTTGCCGAGGCACCAGAGGCGGATGCCGAAGGGGTCCTTGTCGCCGTGTGCGGCGCGCAGATCCGAAAGGGCGGTGCCGGAGGGGTGGTTGGCGTACTCCTGGAGCTCCAGCGCCTCGGCCACTCCCCTGGTGCCGAGGTTGACCGCCATCATCGGCTCGGCCTGCGGGCCGATCTTCTTGAGGAAGGCGATGTACTCGGAGAGGCCGAAGCGGTTGGACTCCGTGGAGCGCCAGGCCAGGTCGAGGCGGCGGGGCCGCTCGTCGACCGGGCCGACGGAGTCCTCCCACTTGTAGCCGGAGACGAAGTTGCCGCCGGGGTAACGGATGGCGGTCACCCCGAGTTCGCGGATCAGGTCGAGGACGTCCCCGCGCAGGCCCGCCTCGTCCGCGGTGGGGTGGCCGGGCTCGTGGATGCCGGTGTAGACGCACCTGCCGAGGTGTTCGACGAAGGAGCCGAAGAGGCGCGGGTCGACGTCGCCGACGGCGAAGTCCGGGTGCAGGGTGAAGCGGGCGGAACGGGTCATGACTCCCTCAACCTGATCTGGGATTGCGGCTGTCGAGCGGCCGTCCGTGCGGACGGCTCCGGGCTACTCGGTCCTGATGCGCAGGAACGTCACCGAGTTCGCGGGGAAGGTGTACGAGAACTTGTCGTCCACTCCCCTGAAGGTGGACGTTCTGGGCGCGACGGGCCGGGCGTCCTTGGTGTTCTCGGCGGCCGGGTCGGCGGCCAGCGTGGTCACCCGCGCCTTCGACGCGACCTTCGTGCCCGCACCGAGGTCGACCTGTGTGCGAGCCTCCGTACCCTGGGCGTTGACGACCTTGACGATCAGTTCGCCGGTGGCCTTGTCGCGGGTGACGACCTGGCGGAAGGGCTCGGCGGGCTTGTCGTCGGTGAAGGAGCCCCACTTCTTCCCGTCGAGGTAGAGCGTCACCTGGCGGCCGCGGACCTCGACGCGCAGGTCGTAGCTGCGGCCCGCCTCGATGGTCGTGCCGTCCTGGATCATCGTCTGCTTGGCGCCGTCGGTGGTCTTCTCCACGGCGGACTGGGTGTTGTTCCAGCCGCCGAGGTTCCACCAGTAGTGGTTGCCGGTGTCCTTGACGCCGAAGGCGACCATGAAGCCTTCCTTGCCCGCCTTCTTGGTGGCCTTCACGTTCAGGTCGTAGTTCTGCCAGCCCTTGTCGCCGGCCGTGACCAGGGTGTTCTCGGCGGACTCGTCGGACTGGACGTACGCGCCGTCCCTGACGGCCCAGCTGCCCTTCTCCGAGGCCTTCTTCCACTGGTTGTCACCGGCCGAGAAGTCGTCGGTGAGCAGCGTCTTGCCGTCCGCGCCCGTGACCTTCACGTCGTCGTACGCGGCGCTGGTCGCCCAGGTGGAGAGGCCGACGGCGCCGGTGATCGGTCCCGAGGTGGCCGGGGTGCCGGAGGCGGTGGAGGGCACGACCTCGTCGCCGACGTTGCGCATGAAGAGCTTCTGCGTCTCGTAGTTGGCCGAGCCCCAGGACTGGTCGTTGTCGAACCAGATCATGTTCGGCTTCCACTGCACGTAGTCCTCGTTGGCGAGCAGCGGCGCGTACGAGGCGAGCTTCACGACGTCGGCGTTGCGCTCCAGGCCGGTCATGAACGCGGCTTCGGAGAGCGCGTTGGAGAACTTGTTGCCCTGGGAGGCGTACTCGCCGAGGAAGACCTTCGGGCCCTTGCGGTCGTAGGAGTCGTAGCGGTCGTTGTTCTCCAGGAACCACTGGGGGCTGTTGTAGTAGTGCTCGTCGACCATGTCGACGTTCGCTTCGCGGTTGAGCTTCCAGGCGGTGTCGAATATCGCGCCGCTGTCGTCGGGGCCGGAGTTGGAGACGACGCTGATGTCCGGGTACTTGGCCTCGATGGCCGCGCGGAACTGCTTGAAGCGGGCGAAGTATTCGTGCGGCAGGTTCTCCTCGTTGCCGACCGCCAGGTGCGTGAGGCGGAAGGGCTTGGGGTGGCCCATCGCGGCGCGCTTCTTGCCCCACTCGCTGGTCGCGGGTCCGTTGGCGAACTCGATGAGGTCCAGGGTGTCCTGGATGTGCCGCTTCAGGAGCGCGTCGTCGTCGGTGGCCTTGTTCTGGCCGCAGCCGGTGACCAGGGCGGGCACCACGGGCAGCGGCATGGCGCCGGTGTCCTCGGCGAACTGGAAGTACTCGTAGTAGCCGAGCCCGTAACTCTGGTTGTAGCCCCAGAAGTTGCTGTTGGTGGCGCGCTGCTCGACCGGGCCGATGGTGTCCTTCCACTGGTAGGAGCGCTTGCGCTGCCAGCCCGACTTCTCGTCGTACGCCTCGTGGCTGCCGGTGTTGACCAGGCAGCCGCCGGGGAAGCGCAGGAAGCCGGGGTTCAGGTCGGCGATCTTCTCGGCGAGGTCCTTGCGCAGGCCGTTCTCGCGGCCCTTGTAGGTGTCGCGCGGAAAGAGGGAGATCTCGTCGAGCGCGACGGGGGCGCCGGCGGTGACGGTGAGCCGGCCGGTCGCGGAGGTGCGCGTTGCGGTGAAGGAGAGCTTGTACTTGGCCCAGCCGCCGCGCGCGGTGACGCGGCGGGCCGCGGCCAGTTCACCGGCGGAGTCCCGGAGGCCGATGGTCAGCGGCGCGGTCGCCGCCCCGTCGGTGCGGGCCCAGACGGAGAAGTCGTACCGCTTGCCCTTGGTGACCGCGATGCCGGTGTTGTAGCCGGAGTTCGCGACGGCCGAACCGGCGGACAGCGAGAGGTAGTTGCGGTTGCGCGCGTTCAGGCGGCCGTCGTCGTTCAGGACGCGGGCGGCGCCCGAGGCGTCCCACGACGTCAGCGGCGTGTAGGCCTTGTTGTCGTCGGTGCTGTACTCGAAGGACCTGTTCTGCACGAGCTCCGCGTAGAGCCCGCCGTCCGCCGCACGGTTGATGTCCTCGTAGAAGACGCCGTACATCGAGTCGTCGATCTTCGCGCCGGTACGGTCCGTGTCGACGTCGATCGTGTAGTCGGCCGGCTCGTCCGGAGCGGCGGGCCCGGCCGCCGCGCCGGGGCTCGCGGCGAGCGTCCCCGCGAGCAGAGGCCCCAACGCCCCTACGGTGAGCCCGAGTTTCCATCTCCTGCGCGCCATGTCCACCTCTGCCGTTCTCGATACTCGCGTTCGATATTTCGGACACTGATCAGGATTACGAACGGCAACTTAGGCAGCAGAGATGAGCACGTCAACGCCTCGCACAGAACGCCCCGCAATTCACAGCGACTTCGTCCGAACCATTGACGCGCACGATGTTCGACCTTACGGTCCGTTCGAAGTTGCGACCGTCATTCGACATACCGAACAACCGGAACGGCCGTGAGAGATGACGAAGAGAAGAGAGGCGTCATGTCACCCTCCCTCCCGAGCCGCCGCGGCGTGCTCGGCGGGCTCGGAGCACTCGCCGTCGCGGGCAGCTTCGGGCTCGCCGCCGCGAACCGGAGCGCCTCCGCGCTGACCTCCGGAGCGGACGTGCGGCTCCGCTACTGGAACCTGTTCAGCGGCGGCGACGGCGTGAACATGATCGCGATGCTGGACGCCTTCCGCCGGGCGAACCCGGGCGTTGACGTGCTGGACTCGACCCTGCTCTGGGGCAATCCGTACTACACCAAGCTCGCCATGGCCGCCTCCGGCAACCGCGCCCCCGAGCTGGGCGTCCTGCACCTGGGACGGCTCGCGGGCTTCGCCCCCGAGCGGCTGCTCGACCCCTTCGACGTGGAGCTCCTGGCCCGGTACGGGGTGCGGCAGGAGGACTTCAACCCCGCCCTGTGGAAACGGTCCGTCGTCGACGGGAAGCTGTACGCCGTCCCCCTCGACATCCACCCGCAGCTCCACTTCTACCGCAAGGACGTCTGCGAGAAGGCCGGGCTCATCGGCGACGACGGGAACCTCGTCCCTTTCACCTCCGTCGACGAGTGGTTCGACGGGCTGAAGGCCGCCAAGAAGGCGGTGCGCCCCGGCGTGCAGACCCTCGGACTGCACGCGTCCAACCAGAACCATGCCTGGTGGTTCTTCATGTCGTTCTTCGCGCAGGCCGGCGGCGCCTACTACGACCCGGGCCTCACCGACGTCACGTTCGACGAGGACAAGGCCACGGAGATCCTGGAGTTCCTGCGCCGCCACATCGTCGACGGCTACGCCACCACGGGCGCCCCCGACGCCGAGCACTTCATCAACGGCGGCGCGTTCGTCTGGGAGGGCGGCTGGTCCGTCCCTGTCTACTCGGGGCCGAAGCTGAAGTACGGGGCCACCCCGATGCCGGCGCTCTTCGGCAGGCCCGCCACGCAGGCCGAGTCGCACTGCTTCGTGCTGCCCCGGCAGGCCGACCGCGGCGGCCCCGCCAACGACGCCGCCCACCGCCTCGCCGCGTACATCGTGCGGCACGGCGCCGACTGGGCGCGCGGCGGCCACATCCCCGCCCACCTGCCGACCCTGAAGTCCGCCGCGTACCGGAAGCTGCGCCCGCAGTCCGAGTACGTCTCGGTGATGGACCAGATGGCGCTCGAACCGGAGGCCTGGTTCGCGGGCTCCACCGGAACGCTCGCACAGCGCGTCGGCCCCGTCGTCGTCTCCTCCAACCTCGGCTCGGCCAAGCCCGCCGCGGCGGCCCGCCGGATGCGGGGCGTCCTGGAGAAGCTCCTGGAGATGAAGAACCCCATGGAAGGCAGAACCGCGGCCGAAGGGAGCCCGACGGCATGACCACGACCAGCGCCGGGGCCACCGCCCCGGCCACCGCGACACCCCGGGCTGTCCGCGCCACCGCCGAACGCAGTACGACAGGGACCCGCACCGGCCGCCGGTTCCAGCACGGCGGCTGGTTCGTCGCGCCGTTCCTGCTGCTCTTCCTGCTCTTCGTGATCGTGCCCGTGCTGCGCGGCGTGTGGCTGAGCCTCACCGACGCCAACATCTCCGGCGAGGGCGCCCGTTTCGTGGGCCTCGACAACTACACCGAGGCCCTCCAGGACCCCCTGGTCTGGGACTCACTGGGCCACAGCGCCTACTTCACGCTCCTCGTGGTCCCCTGCATCGTGCTCGTCGCCCTCCTCCTCGCGCTGCTCGCGCACCACATCGAGCACGCCAAGTGGCTGTGGCGGCTCTGCTTCTTCGCGCCGTTCCTGCTGCCGTCGACCGTCGTCGGCAACATGTGGCGCTGGATGTTCAACCCGGACACCGGGCTGCTCGACCACGTCTTCGGCATGGAGACGGCCTGGCTCACCCAGAAGGACACGGCGATGACGGCCGTCGTCGTCGCCACCCTCTGGTGGACCGTCGGCTTCAGCTTCCTGCTCTACCTCGCCGCGCTGCAGAACATCCCGCAGCACCTGTACGAGGCCGCCGCGCTTGACGGCGCCAACGCCTGGCACCGGACAGTGCACATCACCCTGCCCATGCTGCGCTCCATCACGGGCCTGGTCGTGGCGCTGCAGATCCTCGCCTCGCTCCAGGTCTTCGACCAGGTCGTGGTGATGTATGACTTCGGCCCCGGCCCCGAGGAATCGACCCGGACCATGGTCCAGTACACCCTCGAACAGGGCTTCACCAGCTACCGCGTGGGCTACGCCTCCGCCATCTCGATCCTGTTCTTCCTGATGATCGCGGTCATCGCGCTGGGGCGCATGTGGCTGCTGCGCAAGCGTGAGGAGGGCGTCCAGTGAGCACCGCCATGGGAGTACGCCGCAAGTGGCGGCCGAGCCAGATCGTCCTCACCGCCGTCGGCCTGCTGGTCTCCGCTGTGATGACCGCGCCGCTCGTCTGGACCTTGTTCACCTCCTTCAAGTCGGAGGCCGAGGCCGTCGCCGTACCGGTCGGGTGGCTGCCCGACGAGTGGACCGCCCAGGCCTGGCGGAGCATCTTCGAGACCGGCAACATCACCAACTGGTTCGTGAACTCGGTCGTCGTCTCGGTCTGCGTCACCTTCGTCGTCGTGCTGACCGGCGCGCTCGCGGGCTACGGCTTCGCACGCACCGAGTTCCGCGGCAAGAGCGCGCTGATGGGCCTCGTCATGGCGGGCCTGATGATCTCCCCCGCGGTGCTCGGCGTCCCGCTGTTCACCACGGTCCAGTCGCTGGGGATGGTCGACACGTACTGGGGCATGATCCTGCCGCAGTGCGCGCCGGCCGCGATGGTCTACATCCTCTACAAGTTCTTCCAGGGCATCCCGAAGGAGCTGGAGGAGGCGGCGTTCTGCGACGGCGCGGGACGGTGGCGGATCTTCTTCACCATCGTGCTGCCGCTGGCCCGGCCCTCGCTCTCCGCGGTCGGCATCTTCACCTTCATCGGCTCCTGGAACAACTTCCTGTGGCCGTACATGGTGACCAACAACCCCGAGCTGATGACCATGCCGAACGGCATCGCGACCGTCATGAACTCCTACGGCATCCAGTGGGCGCAGCTGATGGCGGGCGGCCTGATGGCCGGCCTGCCGCTGATCGTGGTGTTCGTCTTCTTCCAGCGGCAGATCGTCGCGGGAGTGGCGCACACGGGTCTCGCCGGACAGTAGGCACGGAGGAGAGCGCCCCCGCGCGAGGGGCGCTCTCCCGGCATCTGCCGTACGTGCTACTGGTAGCTGATGTCCGCGGCCGTGAACTTGCAGTACGTGCCGTCGGGGCCGGAGCCCGTCTTGGTCGGCTCGTCACCGGTGTTGTTGCCGGTGAAGCGGTCGCACGTGGAGATCTTCTTGCTGCTGTCGCCGTGGATGCGGACGTTGCGCAGCGCCGCCGTGTCGCCGTAGTTGGTGTTGATGCCGACGATCGACTTGCCGGGCGCGGTGACGTCCACGTCGTTGATGATGATCGACCGCTTGTACTGCTTGGAGCAGTTGCCGCAGGAGCGGACCAGCTTGCCGAAATTGGAGACCTGGAACTTGGTCACGACCAGCTTGCCCGCGCCGTTGAACTGGAGGACCTTGTCGTCGGCCTTCCGCGCGCCACCGCCGTAGACCGTGTACGTCGAGCCCGCCGAGGTCCCCTTGAAGGTGGCGGCGTCCTCGCCGACGTCCTCCCACCACACGTTCTCCAGGGTGCAGCTGCCCTGGCAGTGGATGCCGTCCGCGGCCGGGGAGCCGATGATGACGTTTTTGAGGACCGCGCCGTCCTTCAGCTTGAAGATCGGGTCCTGGCCCTCGTCCTGGCCGTCGCCGCCCAGGTCACCGGTGCCGTAGTAGCGCTTGAGGCCGCCGTCGCGGGTGCCGGAGACCTCGATGGTCTTCGCCGTGGGGGCCTGGCCCCTGGCCTCCGGCCAGGCCGCGGCCGCGGTCGTGGCCGCGCCCGCCGGCGACAGCATCATGTTGGTCGCGACCCCGGCGCCCGTGAGAGCGAGGGCGACGGTCGCCGCGCCGATGGCCCGGCGCTTGGTCAGGCGCCGCTTGCGGCCCTTGCGCAGTTCAGCTCGTGGTGTCATGTGTCCCATTCCTCGACGTGGGGGGAGAACGTTTCCGCTGTGTGGTCTCCGCCGGCCGGGAATGGGTTGCCGCCGTTCCGAAAGTTTCCGCGCGTTCAGGCGAAGTCGCCCCGCCACACCGCCCGTTCGTCCGATGTGCCCGCATGGACCGCATACGTGTCGGCGCCCGCGTCCCGCTTGCCTCCCGGGTGGTTGAACTGCCCGGCGAAGACGTGCTCCCCGACAGCCACGCTCCTCCCCTCCTTGAGCGTCCACCGGTAGACGAGGAAGCCGTCCCGCTCCGCGACCGAGACGTCGAAGTCGTCCTCGGGCAGGGAGCGCCAGTCGCCGGTGTCGGCGACCTCGCCGCTCCGGGCGACGCGCACCTCGACGGTGAGCGCGGTCAGCGGCTTCTTCGCCTTGATGGTGATGTCGCTCTGTGACCAGTACGTGCTGGAGCCCGGGTCGATCGAGCCGTCCGCCCACAGGAGACGGTCCGCAGGCACGCTCTTCGGTGTCTTCGGTGCCTTTGGGGTCTTCGGTGTCTTTGGTGACTCGGGGGGCGTCGTGGGTGTGCCGCTGGGGCGGCGGGTCGGTGTGTCGGGGGTGCGGGACGGGTCCGGCGCCGCGGTCGGCGGCCGGGGTGTGGTGCTGGTCGCCACGGACTGCGGCGAGGGTTCGTCGTCCCGCAGGACGGCGGCCACCCCGTACCCGACGACCGCGAAGACCCCTGCCACGGCGGCCGTCGCGCTCACCACCCGCAGCCAGGACGCGCTGCCCGCGTGACGGGTGGCCTGCGACCGCCGCTCCGGCCGCCGCTCCCCCTCGGCCATGCCGCGCTCGATGCGGGCCCGCATCCGCTCCCGGTCGGGCCGGTGCGCCTGCGCCGCGCCGCGCAGCTTCCTGCGCACGCCCTCGTCGTCGTGTCCGTCGTCCCTCATGAGCTTCCCCCCGTGTCCGCCGTGACCGCGCGCACCCGTGCGAGGGCGGGGTGCGGGCCGAGGCGTCGTTGCAGCTCAGCCATTCCCTTCGACGTCTGACTCTTCACCGTACCCACCGAGACCCCGAGGGCCAGTGCGGTGTCCTTCTCCGAGAGGTCGAAGGCGTGCCGCAGGACCACACAGGCCCGCTTGCGGAAGGGCAGCGCGCGCAGCGCGTCCCGCACGTCGACGACGGCCGGTATGTCGGGGTCCGCGACGTCCTCGTCGCGGCCCGACCAGAAGAGCGTGATGCGGCGCCGCTCGCGTACGGCGCTGCGGATGCGGCTGCGCGCCATGTTCGCGACGACGCCACGGGCGTACGCGGCCGGGTGGTCGGCGGCCCGCACCCGGTCCCAGCGGTGCCAGAGGGCGAGGAGCGCGTCGGCCGCCAGGTCGTCCGCGCCGTCGGCCTCGCCCGTCAGGAGGTGGGCGAGGCGGGCGAGTTCGGCGTAGTGCCGCTCGAAGAAGGCGTGGAACTCGGCGGCCGCGTCGTCCGCGGCCGGCGTCATGGGTGCCCTCTCTTCCTCGCTGTCCGTCACCGTGACGGAAGCGGGAACTCTAGTGGGTCTCTCCGTCCGTGCGGACATCGGGCAGGATCACCTCCCCCACGCCGTGCGCCGACGCGCGCCCGTCGACCGTGCGCACCCGGAAGGGGCGCCGGGAGCCGGACGCGAGGACGCGGACGCCGGTGCCGTGCCGCGTCGCGCGGAAGACGGCGGCGGTCCTGCCCTCGTGGTCGGGGACGGTGATCTCGGTACGGAGCACCGCTCCCGGAGTGACCAGGAGCGTCAGGTCGTCGAGCCAGTCGCCGTCGGGCCGCTGGTCGTCGGCGCCGAGCGGGAGCAGGGCGCCGGGCCGCACGTACAGCGGCAGGCTGTCGAATCCATGGGTCTCGCGCCGCCAGCCCGGGCCCTGCACGGTTTCGCCGGTCAGGAGGTGGGTCCAGGTGCCTTTGGGTACGTAGAACTCGACGTCGCCCTCGGCGCTGAAGACGGGGGCGACCAGCAGGTCGGGGCCGAGCATGTACTGCCGGTCGAGGGTGCGGCAGGCCGGGTCGTCGGGGAACTCCAGGACCATCGGGCGCATCACCGGCACGCCGTCGCGGTGGGCCTCGGCGGCCGCACCGTACAGGTACGGCATCAGCTGGTGTTTGAGGCGGGTGAACTTCCGTGCCACGTCGACGGCTTCCTCGCCGAACGCCCACGGCACCCGGTAGGAGACGTTGCCGTGCAGGCGGCTGTGGGAGGAGAGCAGGCCGAAGGCGAGCCAGCGCTTGAAGACCGCCGGGTCCGGGGTGCCCTCGAAGCCGCCGATGTCGTGGCTCCAGAAACCGAAGCCGCTCAGCGACAGGGACAGGCCGCCGCGCAGCGACTCGGCCATGGCGCCGAGCGAGGCGAAGCAGTCGCCGCCCCAGTGCACGGGGAACTGCTGGCCGCCGGCGGTCGCGGAGCGCGCGAAGAGGACCGCTTCGCCCGTGCCGCGCTCCTTCTCCAGGAGTTCGAAGACGGTGCTGTTGTAGAACTGCGCGTAGTAGTTGTGCATGCGGTGCGGGTCGGAGCCGTCGTGCCAGACCACGTCCGTGGGGACGCGCTCGCCGAAGTCGGTCTTGAAGCAGTCGACGCCCTGGTCGAGCAGGGCGCGCAGCTTGGCCGCGTACCAGGCGCGGGCGCCCGGGTGGGTGAAGTCGACGAGGGCCATGCCGGGCTGCCACAGGTCCCACTGCCAGATGTCGCCGTTCGGCCGCCGGACGAGGAAGCCCTCGGCGGCGGCCTCGGCGAACAGCGGGGACTTCTGGGCGATGTAGGGGTTGATCCAGATGCTGACCTTGAGTCCCCGCTCGCGGAGTCTGCGCAGCATGCCCTCCGGGTCGGGGAAGACGTCCGGGTCCCACCGGAAGTCGGTCCACTGGTGTTCGCGCATCCAGAAGCAGTCGAAGTGGAAGACGCTGAGCGGGATGTCGCGCTCCGCCATGCCGTCGACGAACCCGGCGACGGTCTCCTCGTCGTACGGCGTGCAGAAGGAGGTGGTGAGCCAGAGCCCGAAGGACCAGGCGGGCGGCAGGGCGGGCCGGCCGGTGAGCGCGGTGTAGCGGCGCAGGACGTCCTTGGGGGTGGGGCCCGCGATGACGTAGTACTCGAGGGACTGGTCCTCGACGCTGAACTGGAGCTGGCCGACGGACTCGGAGCCGACCTCGTAGGAGACCTTGCCGGGGTGGTTGACGAAGACGCCGTAGCCACGTGAGGAGAGGTGGAAGGGGATGTTCTTGTAGGCCTGCTCGCTGCTGGTGCCGCCGTCGGCCTGCCAGATGTCGACGCTCTGCCCGTTCTTGACGAACGGGGTGAAGCGCTCCCCGAGCCCGTATATGAACTCGCCCACGCCGAGCGCAAGTTGCCCGATCATGTGGTGGGCCCCGTCGGGGGTGGTCGCGAAGGCGGTGCCGCGCCGCTCGACGGCGGTCAACGGCTGCCCGTCGCCGTCCAGGAACTCCAGGCCCCAGGGCCCGTCGCTGTCCAGCCGGAGGGTGAGCGGGCCACTGGTCAGTTCGGTGACGGTGCCGTCGCGCCGGAGCAGCGGCACGTCCCCCGAGGCCGCCGCGCCCTCGCTGGCGAAGAGGGTGAAGTCCGGCCCGTGGTGGGCCTTCCCCGCGTGGTGTGTCGTGCGGACACCGATCACCCCTTCGGCGGGCGAGAAACACTCGACCGTGATCAGCGGCGAGTTGAGCGTGTCGCCGCGCTCGCGCACCGGCTTGACGGCGGCGTACGCGGTGAAGCCGCGGCCGCTCTCCCGCACCTCGCGCACATCGGTCGCGTACGAGGCCCGGACCCCGTCCCGCATCAGCCAGAAACCGTCGGTGAACCTCATGCCGTGCCCTCGCCCTCTCCGCCTGCCGTGAAGGTGATCCGCGCGAGCCGCACCGGTCCGCGCAGCCGTACGCGCAGGTCACGCACCCCGGAGGCGGCGAAGACCGCGCCGTGGACGGCGTAGTCGTACCTGCCGCCCGTCGGCGGGACCGTGACGGTGGTCGCGGTGCTGCCCGAGATGAGGTCGACGGCGCCCTCGCCCGCAGCCTCGACGGAGACGCCGCGCACGCCGGAACCGAAGTCGCAGTCGCAGAAGAGCAGTTCACCGGCCCCGTCATCCAGGGCGCGCACCGCATCGCCCGCCGCCGTCCTCGCACGGTCGACTATCTCGGTACCGGACTGCGTGTCGTAGCCGGTCGCCGCCAGGCCGTCCCTCCGCGTCGGCCTGGCGGCGATCGGGTCGCCGTCGATGCCGACGGACGCGGTGAGCCGGATGTCCGCGCTGGAGGCCCCGGCGAGCAGGTCGTACGCGCCGGGCGCCAGGGCCCAGCGGTCGTGCCGCACGTCCCAGAACTCCAGGCCGGACAGCGGCACTTCGAAGTCGAGCCGGCACGTGGCTCCGGCGGCGAGGTGCACGCGGCGGTGGGCGACGAGCTGCCTGTCCGGCAGGGTGAGGCCCGCCGCGCCGTTCCGTGGTGCGCGTACGTAGAGCTGCGCCACCTCGTCCGCGGCGACGGCGCCGGCGTTGGTGAGGGTGAACGCGGCCCGGAGCCGCTCGCCCTCGCGTACGGCCGTGAAGCCCTTGTACGTGAAGGCGGAGTAGCTGAGGCCGTGCCCGAAGGAATACAGCGGCCGCTTGGCGTCCGCGTCCGCGTACAGGTAGGTCTGCCGCGAGCCGATGACGTCGTAGTCGAGCAGATCCGGCAGGTCGGAGTCGGCGGCGTACCAGGTCTGCGGGAGCCGGCCGGCCGGGGAGACGTCACCGGCGAGGACGCGGGCGAGCGCGGTGCCCGCGGCCTGGCCGCCGTGCGCGGTCCACAGCAGCGCGGGCAGTTCCGCGTGGGCGTCGGGGACCGCGTACGGGTAGGAGGAGGTGAGCACCAGCGCGGTGCGCGGATTGGCGGCGCGCGCCGCGCGCCACAGCCGCTCCTGGTGGGGCGGCAGGGCGAGGGTCGTGCGGTCCTGGGTCTCGCGGCCGTTGATGTGCGGGTCGTTGCCCGCGACGACGACGACGGTGTCCGCGTCGGCGGCGACCCGGGCCACGGCGTCCTCGCCGCGCTCCAGCACCTCGACGGTGAAAAGTTCCCCCACTGCGGCAACCTTCACCGCACCGGCGGCGACAGAGACGTACCCACCCGTTCCCGCATGCGTGATGAGGTATCCGTCCCCGTGCCCGTCCCCGTGCCCGCCCCCGTGCTCGACGAGCCCGAACGTCTCCTGCACGACCCAGCCGCCCGGCTGCTCCGCCGAGGCACGCACGAACCCGTCGTCGGCGACCGAGAGGTAGCGCCCGTCCGCGGCCCGCAGGGTCCACGCCCCGCCGCCCCAGTCGACGAGGGCGAATTCGGTGGCGTCGGCCTGTTCCCCGCAGACGGTCAGTGGCGGCAGGTCGGTACGGCCTGCGAGCAGGGCGGGATCGAGCGCGCCCTCGGCGGCCGGGGCCTGGCCGGCCGGGTCCGAAGGGGTCGGCGGCGGCACCCGCAGCCAGCCCGCCCCGCACCTCAAACGCACCCGGTCCGCGCCCTCCGCGAAGGTGACCCGGTCGGCGCCGAAGCGGGTGCGGAGGCCGTCGAGGGCGGTGCTGCGGCGGATCAGGGTGCCGCTGTACCAGTCGGTCTTGCACTCGTCGGCGAGCAGGCCGACGACCGCGATCCGGGTGCCTTCGGCGAGCGGGAGCAGGCCGTCGTCGTTCTTGAGCAGGACGACGGCCTGTTCGGCGGCTTCCAAGGCGAGTTCGCGGTGGGCGGGCGTGTCGATGTCGTCCGGGGACGCGGTCGCGTACGGACCGCCGTCCGGGTCGAACTCACCGAGCCGCAGCCGCACCGAGAGCTGCCTGCGCACCGCAGCGTCGATGTCCGCCTCCGTCAACAGACCCTTGTGCAGGGCTTGTTGGAGGCGGCCGACGATCACCGACGAGTCGGTGCCGTGGTCCGTGAAGCTGTCCACGCCCGCGACGAGGGCGGCGGCGACCGCCTCTTCGTGGGTGTCGAAGTAGTGCTCGGAGTCGACGAGGTTGCTGGGCGCGCCCGCGTCGGAGCAGACGAGCAGGTCCTTGTCCGTCCAGCGGCGCAGCTGCTCGCGCAGGTACGGCGACACGTGGTTGGGGCGGCCGTTGACCAGGTTGTAGGCGGGCATCACGCCGGCGACCGCGCCCGCCTCGACGGCGGCGCGGAAGGCGCGCAGGTCGTACTCGTGCAGGACGCGCGGGCGCACGGAGGAGTTCGACGTGTCGCGGTGCGTCTCGTTGTTGTGGGCGAGCCAGTGCTTGAGTACGGGCGCGGTGCGCCAGCGCGTGGGGTGGTCGCCGCGCAGGCCGCGCGTGTAGGCGACGGCGAGGGCCGAGGTGAGGTGGGGGTCCTCGGCGTAACCCTCTTCGTTCCTGCCCCACAGCGGGTGGCGCAGGAGGTTGACGGTGGGCGCCCAGAGGTTGAGGCCGACGCGGTCGTCCCGCGCGCGCATGGCCCGCGCCTCGGTGCCGACGGCCTCGCCGACGCGCCGCAGCAGGTCGTCGTTCCAGGTCGCGCCGAGCCCGACGGCCTGCGGGAAGACGGTCGCGGGGCCCATCCAGGCGACGCCGTGCAGCGCTTCCTGTCCGGTGCGGAACGCGGCGATGCCGAGCCGCTCGACCGCGGGCGTGAACTGGTGCAGGAGCGCGACGCGTTCGTCGGCGGTCAGCCGCGCGAGGAGGTCGTCCACCCGCTTGTCCGGCGGCAGGCCGGGGTCGCGGAACGGCGGCGGGTTCTCGGTCACGTGGGGGTCCTCCGGGCTGGCGACAGGCTCCTTCGAAGCGCTTCGATGCTCTGTGTTCGGTGCCGTCCATGTCAAGGGAAGGTCCGGGGCTCCCCGCCCGAAGGGCCCGCTAGTTCGTGCGGCAACTGCGCCCGCCAACTTACTTACGTCGTCGACGAATTCGGTTCCGAAGCCTTGTCCCGCTTCTCCCCTTCACCTAATCTCGCTCCGAAATCGAAGCGCTTCGACAAGGGTTTCGAGTGCCCGCCCCACGAAGGGTTGACGCAATGACGCCGAACTCCCCCTCCCCGAGGGCCGGTACGAGCCGCAGGGGCTTCCTCGCCTCCTCCGGGCTCGCCGCGCTCGCCCTGACGGGCGGTGCCCCGCTGCTCGCCGCATGCGGCGGCAGCGGCTCGAAGAACGAGGGCACCACGACGGGGAAGAAGCTCAAGGACCTGCTGCCCGCGTACGTCGCCTCGGACGTCGCCGCGCCGGACATCCCGGCCAAGAACGGCTCGGCCGCGGGTTTCACCAAGGCCCTGCCCGCGGCCGAGCTGAAGGTGTCGGTGCCGGAGCGGCTCGGCAAGGGCGGCCGGTTCACCGTCATGGCCCCCATCTGGGGCAACGTCCCCAAGCAGGGCAACCCGTACTGGACGGCGATGGACCGGGCCGCGGGCGTCCGGGTCACGTGGCAGAACCAGCAGGGCGACACGTACGGCCAGAAGCTGGGCGCGGTCCTCGCCTCCAGCCGGGTGCCGGACGCCGTGGTCGTGCCCGGCTGGGAGCTGACCGGCAAGATACCGAGCGCCATCGCCAACAAGTTCGCCGACCTCGGCCCCTACCTGAGCGGCGACAAGGTCAAGGAGTACCCGAACCTCGCGGCGATCCCCACCGGCGCCTGGCAGCGCTCGGTCTTCGGCGGCAAGCTCCGCGGGCTGCCGATGCCCGCCGCCACCACCCCGAACATCGCGCCCTTCCACCGCACCGACCTCTTCGAGAAGGAGGGCATCGAGGCGCCGACCAGCGCGCAGGAGTTCTACGACCTGTGCAAGCAGCTCAACGCCCCGAAGAGCAGGGTGTGGGCGTGCGGCGACATGACATGGGCGGCCTGGCACATCTTCGGCGTGCTGCCCGAGAAGCCGTACTACTGGAAGCTCGTCGGCGGCAAGCTGGTCAACCGCTACGAGACCGACGAGTACCTGGAAGCCCTGGAGTGGTCCCGCAAGCTCTACTCGGCGGGCTTCGTGCACCCCGACGCGAAGGCGGAGACCGGCAACATCGGTGACCTGTGCGCCGCCGGCAAGGTCTGGATGTACTGCCAGGACCTGTCCGACTGGTACGGCAAGGCCGCCGTGCAGCGCGTCGACAACAAGAAGTTCCGGATGGAGGCGTTCGACTACTTCGCCCCCGACGGCGGCGCGCCCACCCTGTACGCGCGGCCGCCCGCCGACATCTGGACGTTCATCAGCGAGAAGGCCGACGAGAAGACCGTCCGCGACATCCTCGCCCTCGCCAACTACACGGCCGCTCCCTACGGTTCGAAGGAGCAGCGGCTGCGGATGTACGGCGTCGAGGGCGTCCACCACACGTACGACGACGGTGTCCTCACCAAGAACGGCAAGGGCAACAACGAGGTCTTCTCGACGTACGAGTACCTGGCGTCGCCCGCGCCCTTCGTCGCCTACCCCGACCTGCCGGACGTGACCGAGGGCATGGTCGGCTGGCAGCAGCGCCAGGGCGCGCACACGAAGAAGCCGCTCTTCCACGGCATGATGATCATCGAGCCGACCCGGTACACCGAGCTGAACGCCGAGTTCGAGGACCTGGAGAAGGACATCGTGCGCGGCCGCAAGAAGGTCTCCGACATGCAGCGGGCGGCATCGGACTGGAAGTCGGGCGGCGGCGACAAGCTGCGCGACTGGTACAAGAAGCTGCTCGACGAGTCCGGCGGATCGGCGTCCTGACATGGCGCACGGTACGACCGGCACCCGCCCGGCCGCCCCCGGCAAGGCCGCCGCGCCCCCACCGGAGACGCCGCCGCCCCGGCCGGTGAAGGCGCGCCCGGCGCGCGTCCCGCTCCGGCACCGGCTGCGCCGCGACCGCGTCCTGCTCCTGATGGTGATGCCCGCGCTACTGCTGCTCATCGTCTTCAACTACGTCCCGCTGGCCGGCAACGTCGTCGCGTTCCAGGACTACGACCCGTACATCGCGGACAACGCGTTCCAGGCGATGTCGCAGAGCCCGTGGATCGGCTTCGAGCACTTCCGGCACATGGTGGACGACCGGCTGTTCTGGCAGGCGGTCAGGAACACCCTCGCCATCTTCGCGATCCAGCTGACGCTGTTCTTCCCGGTGCCGATCGCGCTCGCGCTGTTCATCAACAGCTTCGTGCGCCCGCGCGTACGGGCGGTGGCGCAGGCGATCCTGTACCTGCCGCACTTCTTCTCCTGGGTCCTCGTCATCACGGTCTTCCAGCAGATGTTCGGCGGGGCGGGCCTGGTCGCGCAGGTCCTGCGGGACCACGGGCACGACGGCTTCGACCTGATGACCGACCCGGGCCTGTTCAAGTTCCTGCTGACCTTCGAGATGATCTGGAAGGACGCGGGCTGGGGCGTCATCGTCTTCCTCGCCGCGCTCGCCGCCGTCAGCCCCGACCTGTACGAGGCGGCGGCGATGGACGGCGCGAACCGCTGGCGCCGCATGTGGCACATCCAGCTCCCGGCGCTGCGCCCGGTCGTCGCCCTGCTCCTGGTCCTCCAGGTCGGCAACGCGCTGACGGTCGGCTTCGAGCAGATCCTCCTGCAACGTGCGGCGGTGGGCGCCGCGGCCTCCGAGGTCCTGGACACGTACGTGTGGAACACCGGCCTCGACAACGGCAACTTCGGCTACGGCGCCGCGATCGGCATCGTCAAGGGCGTCTTCGGGCTGCTGCTGGTGCTCGGGGCCAACAAGGTGGCCCATCTCATGGGCGAGCAGGGGGTGTACAAGCGGTGAGTTCCCTCAACGTGCTGAACTTCGGCGTCAAGCCGGGCAGCAGGTCCGGTCTGCGCCCGGTGTGGGAGGAGCCGCCGACGCGGGCCGGGCTCGCCACCAAGGGCGTGACCCTGACGCTGGTCTGCCTGGCGGTGCTCTTCCCGGTGTGGGTGGTGGTCGTCACCAGCCTGTCCTCGGTGCGGACGATCACCGAGACGGGCGGCCTCGTGGTGATTCCCCGGGGCGTCACGTTCATCCACTACCAGGAGCTGCTCGGCGGCGGTCAGGTGTCGCGGGCCGCGCTGGTCAGCGTGGGCGTCACGGTCGTCGGGACGCTGTTCAGCATGGTCGTGTCGATCCTCTGCGCGTACGGTCTGTCGCGGCCCGGGTCCGTGCTGCACCGGCCGATCCTCCTTGTGATCGTCGCGACGATGTTCTTCGGCGCCGGTCTCATCCCCACGTATCTGGTGGTGCAGGGCCTCGGCCTCACCGACACGTATCTCTCCCTGATCCTGCCGAGCGCCCTGAACGTGTTCAACATCCTCGTGCTGCGCGCGTTCTTCATGGGCACGGCGCAGGAGCTGATCGAGAGCGCCCGCATCGACGGCGCCGGCGATCTGCGCATCCTGTGGCGGATCGTGATGCCCCTCTCGCGCGCGGTGATCGCCGTGATCACCCTCTTCTACGCGGTGGGCTACTGGAGCGCGTGGTTCAACGCGTCGATCTACCTCAGCGACCCGGACATGCTGCCGCTGCAGAACATCATGCAGCAGCTGGTCCTCAAGCAGCAGAAGCCGACCGGTCTGAGCCAGGCCATCAACACGGGCCACCTGTCGCCGCTCGCCATCCAGATGGCGGTGATGGTGCTCGCGCTGATCCCCGTGGCCGTGCTCTCGCCGTTCGTGCAGCGGCATTTCAAGCAGGGCATGCTCACCGGCGCAGTGAAGGGCTGACCACACCGATGCCTTCCCTCCAGGACGTCACCCGCGGCCGGATCCTCTTCGGCGGCGACTACAACCCCGAGCAGTGGCCCGAGGAGGTCTGGCACGACGACGTGCGCCTGATGAAGGAGGCCGGCGTCACCACCGTCACCCTCGGTGTCTTCTCCTGGGCGAAGCTCGAACCGCGCCCAGGCGCCCGGGAGTTCGGCTGGCTGGACCGGCTGATGGACCTCATGCACGAGCACGGCATCGGCGTCGTCCTCGCCACCCCGACCTCCTCTCCCCCGCCGTGGCTGGGCCGGCTGCATCCCGAGACGCTGCCGCGCGACGAGGACGGCAACGTCGAGTGGTGGGGTTCGCGCCAGCACTTCGCGCACTCCAGCGCCGCCTACCGCCGCTACGCGGCCGCCATCACCGAGGCCCTCGCCGCCCGGTACGCGCACCACCCCGCGCTCACCATGTGGCACATCAACAACGAGTACTGCACCTACGACTGGGGCGACGAGTCGGCGACCGCCTTCCGCCGCTGGCTGCGGGAGCGGTACGGCAGCCTGGACAACCTCAACTCCGCCTGGGGCACCGCCTTCTGGGGTCAGAGCTACGACGCCTGGGAGGAGATCCTGCCGCCCCGCCGCGCCCACTACCTGAAGAATCCGACGCAGGTCCTCGACTTCAAGCGCTTCACGTCCGACGCCCTCCTCGAGTGTTACGCCGCCGAGCGCGACATCGTCCGCGCCCACACTCCGCATCTCCCGGTCACCACCAACTTCATGCCGCTGTGGCAGGGCCAGGACGGCTGGAAGTGGGCGGCGGAGGAGGACGTGGTGTCGGTGGATCTGTACCCCGACCCGAAGGATCCGCTGGGCGGCCAGTACGGGGCGCTGGTCCAGGACCTCACGCGCTCGCAGGCGGGCGGCGGGCCGTGGATGCTGATGGAGCAGGCCGCGGGACCCGTCAACTGGCGCGGTGTGAACCACCCCAAGCCCGCCGGGCTCAACCGGCTCTGGACCTGGCAGGCCGTGGCGCGCGGCGCCGACGCCGTCTGCTACTTCCAGTGGCGGCAGTCCCGGCAGGGCGCGGAGAAGTTCCACTCGGGGATGGTGGGCCACGCGGGCGACGAGGGCCGCACCTTCCAGGAGGTCAAGCGGATCGGCGCCGAACTCCGCGCGCTGGGACCGGAGGTGGCGGGCACACGGGTGACCGCCGAGGTGGCGGTCCTGCACGACTGGGAGTCGTGGTGGGCGGGGCAGCAGGACGGCCGCCCCTCCTCCCTGCTCGACCACGCCGAGGTGCTCCGCGCCTGGCACCGCGCCCTGTGGGAGGCGAACCTCCAGGCCGACTTCGCCCACCCGGAGCGCGACCTGTCGGCGTACCGCATGGTCGTCGTGCCGCACCTCTACCTCCTCACCGACACCGCGGTCGACCGGCTCGTCGCGTACGTCCGCGGGGGCGGCTCGCTCGTCTGCGGCTTCTTCACGGGCGTGGCCGACGGGGACGACCGGGTGCGGCCCGGCGGGACCGACGCGCGGCTGCGCGCCCTGCTCGGCATCCGCACCCTCCACGAGTGGTGGCCGCTGGACGCCGACGAGAACGTGGACTGCGGGGAGTTCACCGGCACCCTCTGGTCGGAGGAGCTGACGGCCGCCGACGGGGCCGAGACGGTCGCCGCGTACCGGGGCGGCGAGCTCGACGGACTGCCCGCCGTGCTGCGCC
The DNA here is from genome assembly GCF_044903205.1 of Streptomyces sp. NPDC029674. Taxonomy (NCBI): domain Bacteria; kingdom Bacillati; phylum Actinomycetota; class Actinomycetes; order Kitasatosporales; family Streptomycetaceae; genus Streptomyces; species Streptomyces sp. NPDC029674. The sequence continues at coordinate 26,893 of NZ_JBJDPY010000008.1, read as the reverse complement.
ACGGCCGTGCCAGGTACGTGTCCACGCTGCTCGAACCCGATGCCCTGCGCGGCCTGCTGGTCCGCGCCGCCACCGAAGCGGGCGTACGGCCTCCGCTCCCCGGCCTCCCCCACGGAGTCGAGGCCGTACGCCGCGGTGACCTGCTCTTCCTCCTGCACCACGGCCGCACCGAGGTGACCGTGACCGTGCCGGGCCCGCACCGGGACCTGCTGACCGGTGAGCCGGTCGACGGCACGGTCACGCTGGGCCGCCACGGCGTGGCCGTCCTGCGCGAGGACGCACGACCCGCGGGCTCGTCCTGAGTCCGCGGAGACATCCCCCCACCTTGGAGAGAACACCATGGGACGACACACCCGCCGCACCACCGTGACCCGGCTGCTCCTCGCCCCCGCGCTCGCCGCGGGCGTGGCCGTCGGGCTGACCTCCGCGCCGGCCCAGGCCGCCGTGTGGAGCAGCTGCGAGCAGTGGGGCAACACCACCCTGAACGGCTACACCCTCTACAACAACATCTGGGGCTCGGGCGCGGGCAGCCAGTGCGTCTCCGCCGACTCCGGCACCAAGTGGAAGGTGCGCGCCGACCACCCGAACACCAGCGGCATCAAGTCCTACCCGAACTCCAAGAAGGTGATCGGCAAGCCGGTCGACTCGCTGACCTCGCTGAAGAGCTCGTACAACGTGACGGTCCCGGCGGCGGGCGACTACAACTCCTCGTACGACATCTGGGACACCGACTACGACTACGAGATCATGCTGTGGGTCAACCACCACGGCAACGTCGGGCCGCTCGGCACCCCGCAGGGCACCGTCACGCGCGGCGGCCACACCTGGAACGTCTACAAGGGCAGCAACGGCCACAACGAGGTCTTCTCGTTCCTGCGCACCTCCGACTCGTCGGCCGGGACGGTCGACATCCTCCCCATCCTGAAGTGGATCAAGAACACCAAGGGCTGGATGGGCAACGAGACCATCGGTGACGTGCAGTTCGGTTACGAGATCAGCGGGTCGGCCGGCGGTCTCGACTTCACGACGAACTCGCTGACCGTCTTGACAAGCTGATTGGTCTGGACCAACTATGCGCACAGCAGCGGTGGCCACCGTCGTTCACATCCGCCCTTCACCTCTTCCTGGAGGCACTCCGTGGACCGTGTACGTCAGGGCAGACCCGGCATCCGCCGGCGACTCGGTGCGGTGATCGCCACCGGTGCCGCCGCCGCGCTCGCCGTCACCGCACTCGCCGCGCCCGCCCGGTCGGCGGACGCCCCGCCGCCCGGCGTCGCGGCGGACGTCAACGTCGCCAAGAACGCCGGGTTCGAGTCGGACCTGGCCAACTGGACCTGCGCCTCGAACAGCGGCGCCGCCGTCACGTCCCCCGTGCACGGCGGCGCCAAGGCGCTCAAGGCCACCCCGTCGGGCCAGGGCACCGCCGAGTGCTTCCAGATCGTCAGGGTCAAGCCCAACTCCACGTACAAGCTCAGCAGTTGGGTGCAGGGCAGCTACGCCTACCTCGGCGCACGCGGCACCGGCACCACCGACGTGTCGACGTGGACGCCGGGCACCTCGTCCTGGCAGCAGCTCTCCACCAGCTTCACCACCGGCGCGAACACCACGTCGGTCACCGTGTACACGCACGGCTGGTACGGGCAGAGCGCGTACTACGTCGACGACGTCAGCGTCCTCGGGCCCGACGGGGGCGGCGGCACCGACCCGGTGGAGATACCGGCCGTGCCGGCAGGCCTCGCGGCGGGCACGACGACGTCCACGTCGGTGGACCTGTCCTGGACCCCGGTGTCCACCGCCACCGGGTACACCGTCTACCGCGACGGCACGAAGGTCGCCTCGGTCAGCGGCGCCGCCACGACCGTCACCGGCCTCACCCCGGAGACCACCTACAGCTTCCAGGTGAGCGCCTCCAACGCGGCGGGCGAGTCCGCGAAGTCGACTGCGGTCTCCGCGCGGACCACCAAGGGCGGCGGCGGGGACGGCGGCACGGTGCCCAAGCACGCGCTGACCGGCTACTGGCAGAACTTCGACAACGGCGCGGCCGTGCAGAAGCTGCGGGACGTGTCGTCGCAGTACGACATCATCGCCGTCTCCTTCGCCGACGCCACCGCCACACCGGGCCAGATCACCTTCAACCTGGACCCGGCCGTCGGCTACTCCTCCACCGCCGACTTCAAGGCGGACATCGCCGCGAAGAAGGCCGCGGGCAAGTCCGTGATCCTCTCGGTCGGCGGCGAGAAGGGCACCATCTCGGTCAACAGCGACGCCTCCGCGACGGCCTTCGCCAACAGCGCCTACGCACTGATGCAGGAGTACGGGTTCAGCGGCGTCGACATCGACCTGGAGAACGGCCTCAACCCCACCTACATGACGAAGGCGCTGCGCCAGCTCTCCGCGAAGGCGGGCCCGAAGATGGTGCTCACGATGGCGCCGCAGACCATCGACATGCAGTCCACGTCCGGCGGCTACTTCCAGACGGCGCTGAACGTGAAGGACATCCTCACCGTCGTCAACATGCAGTACTACAACAGCGGTTCGATGCTCGGCTGCGACGGCAAGGTCTACAGCCAGGGCAGCGTGGACTTCCTGACCGCGCTCGCCTGCATCCAGCTGGAAGGCGGCCTCGACCCGTCGCAGGTCGGCATCGGCGTCCCGGCGTCGACGCGCGGCGCGGGCAGCGGCTACGTGGCCCCGTCGATCGTGAACAACGCCCTCGACTGCCTGACCCGCGGCACCGGCTGCGGCTCCTTCAAGCCGTCGAAGACCTACCCGTCGCTGCGCGGCGCCATGACCTGGTCGACGAACTGGGACGCGACGGCGGGCAACGCCTGGTCGAACGCGGTCGGCCCGAAGGTGCACAGCCTCCCGTAGGCGAACGGCCCGGCGATACGACGGGGGTTCAGAGACAGGCTCTCAGCGCGTCGGCGCCGGGTGCGGTGCGGGGCCCGTGCTGGCCCGCACCGTCAGCTCGGGGGCGAGGAGCTCCACCCCGTCCGTGCCGCGGGCCTCCAGCTTGGCGACGATCCGCTCCACCGCACGGCGCCCCATCTCCTGCGCGGGGATGGAGACCGAGGTGAGCCGCACGGATGCCCCGACCGCGACCTGGTCGGGGCAGATCGCCACCACCGAGACGTCCTCGGGGACCGCGCGGCCCTGCTGGCGCAGGAGCGCGAGCAGCGGCTCCACGGCCGACTCGTTCTGCACGACGAAGCCCGTGGTGCCGGGGCGCTCGTCGAAGATCCGGGAGAGCGTCGTGGCCATCGCGTCGTAACCGCCGTCGCTGGGGCGGTGCAGCAGCCGCAGCTCCAGCTCCCGCGCCCTGGTGCGGAGTCCGTCGAGGGTGCGCTCGGCGAAACCGGTGTGGCGCTCGTAGACGGCGGGGGCCTCGCCGATGACGGCGACGTCGCGGTGGCCGAGGCCGGCCAGGTGCTCGGCGCAGAGCGCGCCCGTCGCCGCGAAGTCGAGGTCCACGCAGGTCAGTCCGCCGGGGTCGGCGGGGAGGCCGATGAGGACGGCGGGCCGGTCGCTGGCGCGCAGCAACGGCAGCCGCTCGTCGTCGAGTTCGACGTCCATGAGGATCATCGCGTCGGCGATGCCGCTGCCGGTGACGCGGCGCACGGCGGCCGGGCCCTCCGCGCCGGTGAGCAGCAGGACGTCGTACCCGTAGGTCCGGGCCGTCGTGGTGACCGCGAGGGCGATCTCCATCATCACCGGCACGTACATGTCGGTGCGCAGCGGCATCATCAGCGCGATGACGTTCGACTTCGCGCTGGCCAGGGCGCGGGCGCCCGCGTTCGGGTGGTAGCCGAGCTGCTCGATGCTGCGCTCCACGCGCTCGCGGGTGCCCCGGGAGATCGAGCGCTTGCCGCTGAGCACATAGCTGACCGTGCTGGCCGAGACCCCGGCGTGCTTGGCTACCTCGGCTAGGGTGACCATGGAGTAACTCCTCCGACTGAGCGGTTCGGGCGGTGAACCGCTTCGATGCGGACCGGCCCACCGACCCTAAAGCTGCGGGCTTGACCTGTCCAGAGGCCTGTCGAAGCGCTTCGACTGCCGGGCAGGCGGACCGGGCCGGGCCCGGTCCGCCCCGGCCCGCCCTACAGCTTCGGGTGGGCGTTCCTCATGAGCTCCTGGAACTGGGCCGAGAACCAGTGTCCGGAGAGCGGCGCGTCGGGCAGCGCGCCGGGCTTGTTGTAGCCGTTGCGCGCGTTCCCGCCGTACGTGGGGTCGCACATCCGGTCGAATCCCTTGCCCTCGTCGTTCGGGATCTCCTTGCTGGCGCCGTCGGACTCGCCCGGCGGCTTCATCCACACGTAGGCGTCGATGCCGGCGGCGGGTGCGGCCTTGGGACGTTCACCGAGGCCCGCGCCGGACTGGTTGCACCAGTTGCCGATGTGGATGCGGCGGTCGTAGCGGCCGCCCTCCACATAGGTGTTGACGTCGGTCGTCGGGCCGGGTCCGGTGGGCCGTGCCGTGCCGCCCCAGCCGTTGCGGGAGGTGTCGATCAGCATGCCGATGTCGGACCGGAAGCCGGTGGAGACCAGCTGGTTGCGGAAGGCCTGGGCGAAGGAGAGCTCGTCGGTGTAGCGGTTCCAGTCGACCCACTTGGACTCGCGGACCGACCTGCCGTTGACCGAGTCCCCGATCTTGAAGTTCTCCTCCTTCAGGGCGCTGTAGTTGGCGGTGTTGGTGATGAAGCCGTGCACCTTGTCGACCGTGCTGCCCTCGGCGGTGGCCGCCTCGCGGAAGATCTGCGCGGAGGCGGCGAAGTTGTCGTCCCAGCCGATCCAGCCGTGGTGGCCCGCGTCGACGTAGTTGTAGACGTTCGGGACGGCGCCGAGCTTGTTCAGGGCGTAGCCGACGCCCTTCACGTAGTTGCCGTTGGCCTTCATCACGTCGCACTCGGGGGTCGCTGTGGGGCGGCCACCGGTGTTGGTGACGAGGTTGGGCAGGGAGTCGATCTCGACGGTCGTGACGATGCGCAGGTTGGCGTACTTGGAGTCGGCGAGGATCCTCGCGATCGGGTCGATGTACTCCGTCTTGTACCTGTCGATCTCGGTGGGCCCGAGCTCGCCGTTGGAGGCCAGCGCCGCGCAGTCCCGGCCCGGCAGGTTGTAGATGACCAGCTGGATGACGCCGGCGCCCTGCCGGAGGGCCGTGTCGAGGTGGGCGCGCAGGCCCATCTTCCCGTTGGCGCCCTGGATCGCTGCGATCCGGTCGAGCCAGACGCCGGTGGGCTGGCTGGAGATGCGGCTGCCGCCCGGTTCGGCGTCGGCCTTCGCCTTCCATTCGGGGTTCACATAGCCCTTGGCGCCCGCGTAGGGGTTGTCGACGCGGGCGGCGGCGGCCTCGGCCCCGGTGCCGCCGGTGAGCGCGACGGCGGTGCCGCCGCTCACGGCGAGCACCGTGGCGAGTGCGAGGAGGAGGGTGCGTGATCTGTGGTGGGTGCGGCTCATGATGTGGTCGTTGCCTTCCGGGTGTCGAGGGCGCGCAGGTGGTCGCGCAGCCCGATGCCGAACGGGGTGGGTGTGCCGTCGTAGGAGCTGATGAGGGCTGGACCCGATGAGCAGTCCCAGGCGTTCCAGGTCCAGCCGAGGTAGGAGAGCCCGCGGTCGTCGAACCACTTCATGACGCGGTCGATGAAGCCGTGGGAGCAGGTGTTCTCGCCGATCTCGCCGGCGACGAGCGGGACTTCGGCGGCGACGGGGGCGAGGGTGCGGTTCCAGCAGCCCTCGTCGGCGCAGGTGTTGAAGTTGTAGACGTGCCACGCCGCGGCGAGATTGTCCGCCGGGTCGGCGGGCGCGTGCCGCGGCCAGCCGCTCAGGTCGTTCGCGTACGCGATACCGGCGGCGAGGACGAGGTTCTTCGCGCCGGTGGCGCGGACCGCGTCCAGCAGGTCCTGCATCCCGGCGACTTCGTAGCCGATGCCGGGGCAGCGGCCGCCGTCGCGCCAGCAGGTCCAGGCCTCGGCGGTGGTGGGGGTCGCGCGGTCGGGATAGGGCTCGTTGAAGAGGTCGAAGACGACTTCGGGGTCGTCCTTGTAGGTGCGGGCGACCGAGGTCCAGAACGCGGGGGTGTACCGCGCGTTCGGCATCGGCTTCTGGCAGCTGGCGTGTATGTCGTGGCAGCCGGCCGAGTTGCCGGTGTACTGGCCGTGGGACCAGTGCAGTTCGACGACCGGTGTCATGCCGTGCCGCTGGACGCGCTGGACCAACTCGTCTATCGCGGCCCGGTAGTTGGCGCCCGCGTACTTCGGGTCGATGTTGGCGGTGCCGAGCCAGCACTCTTCGTTGAGGGGGATGCGGACGGTGTTGGCCTTCCAGTCCGCGATGGCCCGGACCGAGGCGTCGTCGACGGGGCCGTCGAAGACGCCCCAGCCCTGGACGCAGGCGAACTCGCCGCCGGAGCGGTTGACTCCGAGGAGGCGGCGGGTGTCTCCCCGCGCGTCGACGAGCTTGTTGCCCTCGGCGCGCAGGACGGGCGGGGGTGCGGCCGAGGCGGTCCCGGGCGCGGCGGGCTCGGTCGCGCTCGCCGTGGACAGTACGGCCGGCGCGGTCAGGCCGCCGGCGGTGAGCAGGACGCCGGCCAGCAGGGCGAACATGCGTGACAGGCGTGGGGTATGTCGCATGAGCGAGTCCTTCGCGGTCAACTCGACGTCGGCGCACGGCCGGTTCCGAGGTCAACTGAACGGAATCGCTCCCACTGTTGAACGCGGAAGCTATCAGTGAGTTGCCGCCGGGGCCAGATGGGTTCGCGCATTCTCCGGGGATTTACTTGTCGAATTCATTCGACAGTTCCGCCGTCGAATGAATTCGACGCGCCAATGCGCGCCGACTCTCTTGACATGTTCTTGTAACACGTTGACCTTGGGAGCGCTCCCACTGGTTCCCCGCTCCCATCTCTTGGAGCTCGCCCCCCTACGCACCGACAGGAGGGACCAGCGCATGCGCGCCTTCCCCGGATCAGCAGCAGAGCCCGAGGAGACCAGCCCCCCACTCAGCCGACGCCGGCTGCTCGCGATCGGCGCCGCCGCCGTCGCCGTACCCGCCACGACCGCCCTGACACCCGCAGGTCGGACGGCCCACGCGGGCGAGGCCCCGGCCGCCGCCGCGAACGAGTACGAGCAGCGCTTCCTCGACCTCTACGCGAAGATCACCGACCCGGCGAACGGCTATTTCTCGCCGGAGGGCATTCCGTACCACTCCGTCGAAACACTCATCGTCGAGGCCCCCGACCACGGCCACGAGACGACGTCCGAGGCATACAGCTATCTGATCTGGCTGCAAGCCATGTACGGCAAGGTCACGGGTGATTGGAGCCGTTTCAACGCGGCGTGGGAAACCATGGAGAAATTCATGATCCCGACCCGCGCGGACCAGCCGACGAACAGTTTCTACAATCCCTCGAAACCGGCCACCTACGCTCCCGAATGGGATCAGCCTTCCCAGTATCCGGCCCGCCTGGACCCCTCGGTCTCCACCGGCACCGATCCGCTCGCCGCCGAGCTGAGGAGCGCGTACGGCACCGACGACGTCTACGGCATGCACTGGCTCCAGGACGTCGACAACACCTACGGCCTGGGCGGCTCCGGTTCCGCGCCGACGTACATCAACACCTTCCAGCGCGGCGCGCAGGAGTCCGTGTGGGAGACGGTCACGCAGCCCTGCCGCGACGCGTTCACCTACGGCGGCAGGAACGGCTATCTGGACCTGTTCACCGGCGACTCCTCGTACGCGAAGCAGTGGAAGTTCACCAATGCTCCCGACGCCGACGCGCGCGCCGTGCAGGCCGCCTACTGGGCGCACAAGTGGGCCTCCGCGCAGGGCAGGGCCAGCCAGGTGGCGGCGACCGTCGCCAAGGCCGCCAAGATGGGTGACTACCTCCGGTACGCCCTGTTCGACAAGTACTTCAAGAAGGTCGGCGACTGCACCAGCCCGTCCGGCTGCGCCCCCGGCAGCGGCAAGAGCAGCTCGCACTACCTGCTGTCCTGGTACTACGCCTGGGGCGGCGCGCTCGACACCTCGGCGGGCTGGGCCTGGCGCATCGGCTGCAGCCACAGCCACGGCGGCTACCAGAACCCCCTCGCGGCCTACGCCCTCAGCTCGTACTCGGCCCTCGCGCCCAAGTCGGCGACCGGCAGGGCGGACTGGCGCCAGAGCCTCACCCGCCAGCTGGAGTTCTACCGCTGGCTGCAGTCCGCCGAGGGCGCGATCGCGGGCGGCGCGACCAACAGCTGGCAGGGCCGGTACGCGCAGCCGCCCGCGGGCACGCCCACCTTCTACGGCATGTACTACGACGAGAAGCCCGTCTACCACGACCCGCCGTCCAACCAGTGGTTCGGCTTCCAGGCGTGGTCGATGGAGCGGGTCGCCGAGTACTACCACCAGACGGGCGCGGCCGACGCCAAGGCCGTCCTCGACAAGTGGGTGGCCTGGGCGCTGGCCGAGACGCGGGTCGCCGCCGACGGCACGTACACGTTCCCCTCCACGCTGCGGTGGAGCGGCGCGCCCGACACCTGGAACCCCGCGAGGCCCGGCGCCAACAGCGGACTGCACGTCTCGGTGGTCGACCGCACGAACGACGTGGGTGTGGCCGGGGCGTACGCGCGCACCCTCGTCTACTACGCCGCCAAGTCCGGCCACGCGGCGGCGAAGCGGACCGCCAAGGCGCTCCTCGACGGCATGTGGACGCACCACCAGGACGCGCGGGGCATCGCGGTGCCGGAGAAGCGGGCCGACTTCAGCCGCTTCAAGGACGCCGTGTACGTGCCGAACGGCTGGAGCGGCACCATGCCGAACGGCGACCCGATCAACGGGTCGTCGACGTTCCTCTCCATCCGCTCCTTCTACAAGCAGGACCCCGACTGGCCGAAGGTCGAAGCGTATTTGGCGGGCGGCGCGGTGCCCACCTTCACGTACCACCGGTTCTGGGCGCAGGCGGACATCGCGCTGGCGCTCGGGGCGTATGCGGAGCTACTCGTCTAGCCCTGCCGCTCCGTGTACGGGCCGGTCGGGACCCCCGCCGGGGGGACCGGCCGGCTCCTTCCCCGTCCGCCGAGCGAAGGTCCGTCCTCCGTCCCCCATGTGAAGGGAACCCCCATGCCCCCTCTCCCCCGCGCCCGCAGAGCGCGCGCCCTCCCCGCCCTCCTCGGGCTGCTCGTCGGGTTTCTCGCCGGTGGGCCCGTGGCGCCCGCCGGTGCGGACACCTTCGACGGGACGGCGGCGGCCGCGCCCGCCTCCGTGCCGTACGACTGGAAGAACGTCCGCGTCGACGGGGGCGGTTTCGTCCCCGGCATCGTCTTCAACCGCACCGAGCCCGGTCTCGCCTACGCCCGCACCGACATCGGCGGCGCCTACCGCTGGCAGGAGGCCACCGAGTCGTGGAAGCCGCTGCTCGACTCGGTCGGCTGGGACGACTGGGGGCATACCGGCGTCGCGAGCATCGCCTCCGACTCCGTCGACCCGGACAAGGTGTACGCGGCCGTCGGCACGTACACGAACGACTGGGACCCCGGCAACGGTGCCGTGCTGCGCTCCGGCGACCGGGGCGAGACCTGGCGCAAGGCGGATCTGCCCTTCAAGCTGGGCGGCAACATGCCGGGGCGCGGCATGGGTGAGCGCCTCGCCGTCGACCCGCACGACAACAGCGTGCTGTACCTGGGCGCGCCGAGCGGCAAGGGCCTGTGGCGTTCCACGGACTCGGGCGCCACCTGGCAGCAGGTCACGAGCTTCCCCAACCCCGGGAACTACGCGGAGAACCCGGCGGACACCAGCGGCTACGCCTCCGACAACCAGGGCGTCGTCTGGGTGACCTTCGACGAGTCGACGGGGACGGGCGGCGGCAGGACCCGGACCATCTACGCCGGGGTCGCCGACAAGGAGAACGCCGTATACAAGTCGACGGACGCTGGGGCGAGTTGGGAGCGGGTCGGCGGACAGCCGACCGGCTACCTCCCGCACAAGGGCGTCCTCGACGCCGAGAACGGATACCTCTATCTCGCGTACAGCGACAAGGGCGGCCCTTACGACGGAGGGAAGGGCCAGGTGTGGCGGTACGCGACGAAGAGCGGTGAGTGGAAGAACATCAGCCCGGCCGCCGAGGCCGACACGTTCTACGGCTACAGCGGGCTGACCGTCGACCGGCAGCGCCCGGGCACGGTCATGGTCACCGGCTACAGCTCCTGGTGGCCCGACACGCAGATCTTCCGCTCCACGGACAGCGGCTCCAACTGGACGTCGGCGTGGAGCTATTCCTCGTACCCGAACCGCGAGAACCGCTACACGATGGACGTCTCGTCCGTGCCGTGGCTCTCCTGGGGAGCCAACCCCGCTCCGCCCGAGCAGACCCCCAAGCTCGGCTGGATGACGGAGGCCCTGGAGATCGACCCGTTCGACTCGGACCGGATGCTGTACGGCACGGGCGCCACCGTCTACGGCACGGAGAACCTGACTCAATGGGACGCGAGCGGCGGCAAGTTCGGCATCAGGCCGATGGTGAAGGGACTGGAGGAGACCGCGGTCAACGACCTCGCCGCGCCCCCGTCCGGCGCGCCGCTGTTCAGCGCGCTCGGTGACATCGGCGGCTTCCGCCACACGGACGTGTCCAAGGTGCCGCCCCTGATGTACACGCAGCCGAACCTCTCCACCACGACCAGCCTGGACTACGCCGCCTCGAATCCGAACACGGTGGTGCGGGTCGGCAACGCCGACGCGGCGCCGCGCATCGGCTTCTCCACGGACAACGGCGCCCACTGGTTCGCCGGGCAGGAGCCGTCCGGTGTCACGGGCGGCGGCACGGTCGCCGCGGCGGCCGACGGGAGCCGCTTCGTGTGGAGCCCGGACGGCGCGGGCGTGCACACGGCGGCCGGGTTCGGCTCGTCGTGGACGGCGTCGAAGGGCATACCGCAGGGCGCGGTCGTGGAGGCCGACCGGGTCGATCCGAAGACGTTCTACGGCTTCAAGTCGGGCACGTTCTATGTGAGTTCCGACGGCGGTGCGACGTTCAGCGCGAAGGCGTCGGCCGGGCTGCCCGCCGAAGGGCCCGTGAAGTTCCAGGCCCTGCCCGGCAGGAAGGGTGACATCTGGCTGGCGGGCGGCAAGTCGGGGGCGACGTACGGCCTGTGGCACTCCACCGACGGCGGCGCCACCTTCAAGAAGAACAAGGGGGTCCAGGAGGCCGACACCATCGGCTTCGGCAAGGCGGCGCCCGGCGCCTCGTACCAGACGCTCTACACCAGCGCGAAGATCGGCGGGGTCCGCGGCATCTTCCGCTCCACGGACGCGGGCGCGACCTGGGTGCGCGTCAACGACAGTCGCCACCAGTGGGGTTGGACCGGCGCGGCGATCACCGGTGACCCGAAGGTCTTCGGCCGGGTGTACGTGGCGACGAACGGCCGCGGCATCATCTACGGCGACACGGCGGCGCGCCGCTCACGCTGACGGGTGCCGTCCGGACGGCGGGCGCCGGGAGTGGCCGGTATCGGCTCGGCTACCCTCGGCGCATGCCGATCACATTGCGCGCGCCGGAGGCCGACGGGCTTGCCGAGGTCGTGGCCGTGCTGCGGGAGTGGCAGTACGAAGGGGCGCCGATGCAGCTGCACCCCGGGGACCTGGGCTGGTTCTGGCGGTTCGGCGCGCAGGCGGTGGCCGCCGCGGTCCGGGCGTGGCGCAAGGACGGCCGGATCGTCGCCCTGGGACTCCTGGACGAGCCCGGGCTGTTGCGGCTGACGATCGCGCCGGACGCCGTGGCGGACGAGGAGCTGGCGCGGCGGCTGGCCGAGGACGCGAGCCGGCCGGAGCGCGGCGTGCTGGCCGGGGAGAAGGCGTACGTCGAGGCTCCGCGAGGCGCCCTGGTCCAGGACCTGCTGACGGAGAGCGGCTGGTCGGCCGACGAGCCGTGGACGCCGCTGCGCCGTGACCTGACGGAGCCGGTCGCGGACCCGGGCGTGCGGATCGAGGTGGTCGGGCCGGAGCGGGCGCACGTGCGGACCGCCGTGCAGCGGGCGGCGTTCGACAGGCCGACGTTCACGGACGAGCGCTGGCGCACGATGGCGGCCGGGCTGCCGTACGCCGACGCCCGGTGTCTGGTCGCGTACGACGAGCGGGACGACGCGGTGGCGGCGGTGACGGTGTGGTCGGCGGGACCGGACAGGCCCGGCCTGCTGGAGCCGATGGGTGTGCACCCGGACCACCGGGGTCACGGCCACGGCAGGGCGATCACGCTCGCCGCGTCGGCCGCGCTGCGGGAACTGGGCTCGTCGAGCGCGGTCGTCTACACCCCGAGCCGCAACACGGCCGCCGTCGCCACCTACCGGTCGGCGGGCTTCGCGCAGCTCCCCGAGATGCGGGACCAGCGCCGAAAAGAACTCTGACGACTCCGGCGATCTCCGTACACTGACGCGCATGGCATGCCGCATCAGTGAGCTCGTCCTCGACGCCGCCGACCCGGAGCGGCTCGCCGCCTTCTGGAGCGAGGTGCTCGGATACGTCGAACTGGGCCGGGAGGACGACGGAAGCATCGAGATCGGACCGCCCGGCACCGGTTTCGGCGGCCCGCAGCCCACTCTCGTCCTCAGCCCCAGCAGCGCCCCGCGGGCCGGCAAGCTGCCGCTGCACATCGACGTCAACGCCACCGACCGGGACCAGGACGCCGAGCTGGAGCGGCTGCTCGCGCTCGGCGCGAAGCCCGCCGACGTCGGCCAGACCGGCACCGAGAACTGGCACGTCCTGGCCGACCCGGAGGGCAACGAGTTCTGCTTGCTGCGCGCCCGCATCCAGCCCCTCTGACAAGGGCCGGAGCGGGGCCGGGCGTCAGCGGATCCGGCCTGCCCCCGCGCCCCTGCCGACGGTGTGCGGCACGTGCCGCGCGTCGTCCACACCGGTCCGCAGCGTCGGGGTCCAGCCCGCCCCGGACCGCAGGGGCTCGGCGGGGAACTCCTTGTTGTGGGCGGCGATCAGGTCGACGGTCCTGCCGTTGACGCGGTTGCCGGTGGCGGTGACCGGTGCCTCCTTCCACTTCTTGAGGACGCGTCCCGCTCCGATTCCTGCGGGGAGCGTGAACGCGTTGGCCTCGGCGACGAGTTGCGACTCCGCACCGATGCCGAAGCTGTACTGGTAGCCGCTCGCCGGGACCACGAAGTGGTTGTTGTAGGCGTCGACCTTGCCGAAGCGGACGCGCGGAGCCCGCTCGATGACGTTCCGGAACTGGTTGTGGTGCAGGGTGACGCGGAGCTTGCCGCGGTCGGTGGCGCCCGCGCTGTCGCTGTTGCCGATCATGAGGGTCTTGTCGTGGTCGGCGAAGACGTTCCAGGAGACGGTCACGAGGTCGGCGCCGCGCACGACGTCGAGTTCACCGTCGTGTTGCTGATAGAGCTCTCCGTAGTAGGAGGGCAGCGTGCTGTCGGGGTGGGCGCCGTCGGTGAACGTGTTGTGGTCCAGCCACACGTGCGTCGAGCCGTGCACGACCGCGCTGTCGTACTCGGAGTTCCAGGCCCCGGTGGCGCCGTCCGTGGGGTCCCACTGCGGGAAGCAGTCCAGCGGGCTCTCCAGGGTGAGGTTGCGGACGACGACGTTGTCGGCGTCCTTGATCTGGAGGCTGCCGCCGGTGATCCCCGCGTTCCTGCCGACGCCGACGATCGTCGTGTCGGAGGGGATGTACGCCTTGACGGCCGCGGCCTGCCGGGCGGCCGACGCGGCGCGCAGCTCCTCCTGTTCGCCGCTGACCGGCCGGTCCCTGCCCCACACGGCGGGATCGTAGGCGGCGAGGTACTTCGCGAAGTCGTACCCCTCGGCCTCGAACGCGCCGCAGCCCGCCGCGTCGGCGCGCAGGGTGCCCTTGACCTTGATGAGCCTGGGGACGTCGCCGCCCGCGGCCAGCGCCGCCCGGAACTCCTCCCAGGTGGTGACCGTGAAGGTGTGCGCGGCGTCGGCGCCCGCGCCGCCGGTGGTGCCGCCGTCCGCCGACGCCCAGCCGTCGTGCGGCGGCAGGACGTGGCGCGCGGGCGGGGCGGCCTGCGCCGTGGTGGCGGTGGCGGTGGCTCCGAGGACGAGCGCGGTGCAGCCCGCGAGGACCGCGTAGGACGTACGCATGGTCAGGCTCCTTGTGGCCAGGTGATCCAGGACTCGGGGATCTCGTCGTCGAGACGGCGTACGTCACCGGGGGCGAGCACCCGGCGGTGCAGCAGCTCGGCGGCGACGAGGCGGGCCACGGCGATCGCGCCGGGCGGATTGAAGTGCGTGTTGTCCTGCTCGGTCGCCGTCCAGTTGAAGTACTTCTTCGTCTCCTCGGCGCCGAGCTTCTGCCACAGCGTCCGCGACAGGTCCTGGATGTCGAGGAGCGCGACGTCCGCCTCCCGGGCGAGGGCGCGCATCGCCGCGGGGTACTCGCCGTGGGTGGGCAGCGCGTTGCCCGCCGTGTCGAACCTCCTGCGCTCCACCGGGGTGAGGAGCACCGGCCGGGCCCCGCGTGCCCGCGCCCCGTCGACGTACCGCCGCAGGTGGTCCCGGTAGCTCGTCCAGGGCTCGGTGTAGCGGGCCGGGTCGTCCTTCTTCTGGTCGTTGTGGCCGAACTGGACGAGAAGGAAATCGCCGGGGGTGATCAGGCCGAGGATCGTGTCGAGCCGGCCCTCGTCGATGAAGCTCTTCGAACTGCGGCCGTTCATCGCGTGGTTGGCGACCGGCAGCCAGTCGCGCAGGAAGAACCGCAGAGCCATGCCCCAGCCGGTCTCCGGCGCGGCGGACGCGTACTTCTGGGCGGCGGTGGAGTCCCCGGCGACATACAGGGTGCGCACGCCCGGACCCGCCGCCGTCACCGGTCCTGCTTCTGCCACTCGGCCTGCGCCTCGTTGAGCTGCTCGGCGAGGCTGTCGAGGAAGTCCTTCGCGGACATCTTGCCGAGGAGCACCTTCTGGTAGTCGGGCTCGTTCTCGGCCTTGCTGATGGTGTTCCAGTCCGGCAGGTAGTACGGCAGCTGCACGATCTTCGTGGAGCCGTCGTTCAGCGCGGCGGCCGCGAGCTTGGTGGGCTCGGCCTTCTTGATCCAGCCGTCCTTGGCGGCCTCGGTGTTGGCGGGGATGGCGCCGGCCGACTCGTTCCACTTGCTGTTGGAGGCGTGCGAGGCGGCGAACTCGATGAACTTCCAGGCGGCCTTCTTCTTCTTGCTCGACTTGAAGAGGCCGAGGCCGTCGACCGGGTTGGAGACCTGGACGCGGACCCCGGCGTCGGTCGTCGGGTTGGGCAGACCGCGGAACTTGTCCTTGCCGAGCGCCTTCACGTGGTCCGCGTAGGAGCCGAGGTTGTGGCTGAGCATGCCGATCTGCCCGTTGTCCCACTGGGCGTTCATCTTGGTGAAGTCGTTGTTGAGGTCGGCGGACGGCGTGGCCTTCTTGTAGAGCGCGGCGTACTTCTTCAGCGCGGCGACGTTCTTGGGGTGGTTGACGGTGGTCTCGTCGCCGTCCCAGAACGAGCCGATGCCCGACTGGCCGTACATCGCGTCGAGGGCCTGCGCGATGGAGCCCTCGCCGCCGCGGATGGTGTAGCCGAAGCGGTTGGCCTTCTGGTCGGTGAGTTTCCCGGCCGCCTCGTAGAACTTGGACCAGGTGGTGGGCGCGTCCAGACCGGCCGCCTCGAACAGGTCGGTGCGGTAGTAGAGGACGCCGTTGCTGGCGGAGGTCGGCACGGTGAACAGGTCGCTGCCGCCGCCGGCCGCGCGCACGCTGTCGACCATGCCCGTGTTCAGCTTGCCCTTCAGCGCGCTGCCGTCGAGGCGCTTGTCGAGCGGCTCCAGGGCGTCCTGCGCGGCGATCCCGGCGAGCATGGCGGCGCCGACACCGCCGACGTCGGGCAGGCCGCCGCCCTGGATGGCGGTGTCGTACTTGGACTGGACGCTCTCCGCGGGCACCCCGACGTACTTGACCTTGATGTCGGGGTTCGCCTTCTCGAAGTCCCTGATGATCTCCTTCCAGATGTCGTGCCGGACGGCCGTGTTGTTGTCCCAGAAGGTGATCTCGCCCTTGCCGGAACCCTCGCCGCCGCCGTCCCCGGCCGCGCCCCCGCCGTCGTCACCGCAGGCGGTGGCGGTCAGCGCGAGGACGGCGGTCAGGGCGATGGCGGTCGTACTCGTTCTCGTTCTCGTGTTCATCGTCGGCTCTCTTCTTCAGTGGGTGATCCGGAAGTGCGTGAACAGGGCGGTACCGGCGGGTCCCGTGCCGGCGGGCGCGGCCGCGAACAGGCCGAACAGGGCGCCGACCCAGTTCCAGGGGGTGGCGGCGAAGACGGGGCCCGAGGGGCGGAAGCCGTCGCCGGTGTCGGCGTGGAAGCGGCAGCGCGCGCCCGCGGTGACCTCGACGCGCAGCCGGGCCGTGCCGTCCGGCGCCGGTCGCGGACGTTCGGCGTCGCGCTCCTGGCCGCCCCGCTCGGCGAACCGGTGCACGAGCCGGACCGTGCCGTCGGTGTCCCGCTCCAGGCCGATCCAGGAGTACGCGTCGCCGAGCACCGCGAACCCGGCGCGCGCGCCCGGCGCCTGAGCGGGCAGGGTCAGCCCGACCTCCGCGACGCACGGCCTGAGCGGCAGGCGCTGCGTGAACACGTGCGGCAGGGTGCGCAGGTCGTCCGCCCGCGGGCCGCGCACACAGGCCAGGTGCAGACCGTCCCCGGAGTGCGAGGCCGCCCACCCGTCACGGGGGTTGGCCGTCCACTGCCACTGCCGTCCGTACCGCCCGCCGGGGAAGTCGTCGTCGGTGGCGGGCGCGGACCGGGGCTGCTCCGGGAGCACGGGCTTCCTGTGTACGTCGACGGGGGCGCCGTCGTCGCCGAGCACCGGCCACCCTTCGGCGTCCCAGCGCATCGGCTGGAGGTGGACGACGCGTCCGTACGGGCCGCGCTGCTGGAAGTGCAGGAACCAGTCCTCGCCGCGCGCGGTGCGCACCCAGCCGCCCTGGTGCGGCCCGTTGACGTCGGTGCCGCCCTGCTGGAGCACGGTGCGTTCCTCGTAGGGGCCGTGGAAGCGGCGGGCGCGGAAGGCGCCCTGCCAGCCGGTCTCGACTCCCCCGGCCGGTGCGAGGATCCAGAACCAGCCGTCCTGCCGGTAGATCTTGGGGCCTTCGAGGGTGAACCAGCCGGGGATGCGGTCGCCGTCGATCAACACCTGCCCCTCGTCGAGGAGTTCACGGCCGTCGGCGCTCATGAGGTGGCCCGTGACGCGGTTCTTCACGCCGGACCGTGACTTGGCCCAGGCGTGCACGAGGTAGGCCGCGCCGGTCTCCTCGTCCCACAGGGGGCACGCGTCGATGTAGCCCTTGCCGGGTTTGAGGAGGTGCGGCCGGGTCCAGGGGCCGCGGATCGCGGGAGCGTTGATCTGGAAGACGCCGTGGTCGGGGTCGCCCCAGAAGATCCAGAACCGCCCGTCGTGGTGGCGCAGGGACGGCGCCCAGATCCCGCAGTCGTGCCGCGGCACGGCGAAGGCCTCAGCGGGCTCGAGCCGCTCGACGGCGTGCCCGATCAGCGTCCAGTTGACCAGGTCCCGCGAGTGCAGCAGGGGCAGGCCGGGGGCCCGGCCGAAGCTGGAGGCGGTGAGGTAGAAGTCGTCGCCGACGCGCAGCACGTCGGGGTCGGACCAGTCGGCGGCGAGGACGGGGTTGCGGTAGGTGCCGTCGCCGAGGTCCCCGGTGACCGGGCTCGGTCCGGGCGCGGTCACGCCGTCACCGCCTTGCGGACCAGCGCCGCCGCCTCGTCGCGTCCGAGGGCGCCGTCGGCGACGACGGTCACCACGCGGCGTACGACCGTGTCACCCGGGGCGATCGGCAGTCGGCCGTCGGCGGCCAGGGAGGAACCCACACCCGGATACTCGGCGGCGCGCACGAACCACGGGTCGTCGCGGGTCGCCGCCGTGGCCCCGGCGAACACCAGGGTCCAGCCGTCACCGGACAGCGCGAGCCAGTCCGCGCGGGCGGCGTGCCCCGCCGCCTCGCCGTCCGCGTCCGCGGTGAACACGCGCGGCGGCGCGGGCTCCTTCGGGGCGCGCCAGAAGAAGCCGCCGTATCCGGCGCCGGGACGGCCGTTGGTGGCGGGGCTACCGATGGAGAGCTCCTCACCGGTGGCGTTGGTGAGGGAGAAGGTGAAGTCCAACGCCCATGCGGCGGCGGTGAGTTCGGCGGCGGCGACGGTGCGGCGCTCCCGCAGCAGGACCTCTCCCCCGGCCGACCAGGTCAGGTCCTCGACGAACCCGTCCGGGTCCTGGAGCTTGAACCCCTGGTGGCGCTGGGCTCCGTGGTTGTCGAGATCGACGGGGCCCTGGTCCCGTACGAAGGTCCGGCCGCCCCAGAAGTTGCGGCCCGCCACGTCGGGCACGGCCACGCCGACGCCGAGGTGGTGGAGGTGGTCCGCCGGGCACAGTTCGCTGACGGGCGTGCCCGCGAGGGTGCTGACCGGGTGCAGGTAGGGGCGCGGGGACAGGTGCGGGTCCAGCTCCGGCCGGTAGGTGTAGCGGCCGACGGGGCGTCCCGCGCAGCGCAGGACGAGGGCGTGGTTCATGACGTACTCACCTCGTTGTGAATGTCGTCGGGGCGGGCCGGGCCCAGTCGGCGCCCAGCTCGGAGTAGAGGGAGAGCGTGTCGGCGGCGACCGCGACCAGCTCGTCGACGCCGTGCACGATGCGGCGTTCCGCGCGCTCCCCCGGAGCGGTGCTCCAGGCCGGCGCGGGCAGCGCGACCGGGTCGGGGGCGGTCCTGACGGCCTCGACGACCCGCATGAAGGCGCCGGTCGCGGCGGGCGGGACGAGGAGGCGGGCGCGTCCGGCGAGGTGCTCAACCAGGTTCTCCAGGAGGTCGGTCCTGCCGTGGAGGGTGGTGTGCGCCGGGACGGGGCCCGCACCTTCCCGGCGCACCTCCACCCGGTCCTGCCGGTACCAGAAGGTGATGCGCCCCCGGGTGCCGTGCACGACGACGTACGGTTCCTCGCTCGTGTCCGCGCACAGCGTCGCCGCCACGGCGATCCGGGCGCCGCCCGCCGTGTGGACGCGGACGCACGAGGTGTCGTCGGACTCGATGGCGTTGGCCCGGAACAGCTCGGTCTCCACCGAGCTGACGTCCTCGGCGGTGGTGGCGTCCGCCAGCGCGAGGGCGGTGGCGACGGCGTGCGCGAGGGGGTTCGTCAGGACGCCGTCGACGACGTCCACGCCGTCGAGGCGGCGGCGCCCCGCCCACGGCGCGCGACGGAAGTACGCCTCGTCCCGCACCCAGGCGCCCGCACCGCCGACCCCGGTCACCTCACCGACCGCCCCGTCCGCGATCAGTCGGCGGATCGCGGGGATCGCGTGCGAACCGAGCGACTGGAAGCCGATCTGGACGGTGATGCCCGCCGCGGCAGCGCCGTCGGCCATCCGCCGGAACTCCGCGTAGGACGGGGCGGGCGGCTTCTCCAGGAGGAGGTGGACGCCGCGCGCGGCGGCGGCGAGCGCCAGGGTGGTGTGGGTGGGGATGGGGGTGCAGACGACGGCGACGGCGGCGCCGGTCGAGTCGAGCAGCCCAGCGAAGTCGTCGGACTGCTGCACCGTGTCGAACCCGGTGAGCTCCGCGCCGTCGAGCGGCCGCAGCTCGCAGACGCCCACGAGGCGTACGCGACCGGCGTGCTGGAGACGGCGGATGTTCTCCAGGTGCCAGGCACCGTGACCGCGCGCCCCGGCGAGGACGACTGGCAGCGGTGGGCGCAGGTCCCTCATCCCTTCACCGCCCCGGCGCTGAACCCGGTCACCAGCCACTTCTGGATGAAGGCGAAGACGATCACCACGGGCACGGCGGCGACGACACCGCCCGCGGCGAGCGCGCCCAGGTCGACGCTGTCGGCGCCCATGAGGGTGGCGAGGCCCACCGGGATCGTCTGCTTGCCCTGGTCGCTGAGGAACATCAGGGCGAACAGGAAGTGGTTCCAGCTGTGCACGAAGGCGAAGGACCCGACGGCGATGAGGCCGGGCCGCAGCATCGGCAGGACGATGGCGCAGAAGGCGCGGAAGCGGCCGCAGCCGTCGACCCAGGCGGCCTCCTCCAGGGAGTACGGCACGTTCTTGATGAAGCCGCTGATCAAAATCATGGAGAGCGGGAGCTGGAAGACGGTCTCCGCGATGATGACGCTGCCGAGCGAGTTGATCATCTGGAGCTCGGCGAAGATCTGGAAGAGCGGCACGAGCATCAGGGCGCCGGGAATGAACTGCGAGCACAGCAGCGCCAGCATGAAGCCGCGCTTGATGCGGAAGTCGAAGCGGGCCAGGGCGTAGCCGCCGGCGAGGGCGACGAGCGTGGTCATCACCATGGAGGCGACGCCGACGAGCAGGCTGTTCTGGAAGAAGGTGGCGAAGCTGCGCTCGGTCCACACCTTGTCGAAGTGCTCGAAGGTGATGGGCCACGGCACGAGCGAGGTGGAGCCGCTGGGCCGCAGGGCGAAGAGCAGGATCCAGTAGAAGGGGATGAGGGTGAAGAGGAGGTAGAGGCCGAGGGGGAGGTAGATCTGCCAGCGGGGCGCCTCGTCCCAGGCGCGCTTCCTGCCCTTGCCCGGCCGCTGCTTGTGCTGGTGGTGAAGCTGCTGCTGTTCCGCGACGGTCGCGGTGGTCACGGCGGTCACTTGTCCTGCCCCCCGAACTTGCTGAGCCGCAGATAGAGCAGCGAGCAGAAGAGAAGAATCACGAAGGCGATGGCGGTCAGCGCGGAGGCGTAGCC
This sequence comes from Streptomyces sp. NPDC029674, assembly GCF_044903205.1. Lineage (NCBI taxonomy): Bacteria > Bacillati > Actinomycetota > Actinomycetes > Kitasatosporales > Streptomycetaceae > Streptomyces > Streptomyces sp. NPDC029674. Next base: position 6,189 of record NZ_JBJDPY010000008.1, on the reverse strand, counting down.
GAAGTCGTGGGAGTCGACGGCGATGGACGCGATGCGCAGTGGCAGGGTCGTGGTCTCGCCCGCGGGGCCGCCGCCGGTGAGGGTGTAGAGCAGGTCGACGTTGTTGAACTCCCAGACCGCGCGGAGCAGCGTGGACAGGATGATCGCGTCCTTCAGGTGCGGCAGCGTGATGTGGAAGAACTGCCGGACGCGGCTCGCGCCGTCCACCTCGGCCGCCTCGTACAGGTCCTTCGAGACGGACTGGAGGTCGGCGAGGATGAGGATCGCGAAGAAGGGCACGCCGCGCCAGAGTTCGGCGACGACGACGGCGGGGAAGACGGTGCCGGTGTCGGAGAGCCAGGACGTGCCGTAGGAGCCGATGCCGGCGTCCGCGAGGTAACGGGTGATGCCGGTCTGGGAGTTGAATATCAGCAGCCAGATCGTGGAGGTCAGCACGCCGGAGACGGCCCACGGCGAGAAGACGAGGGCGCGGGCCATCGCGCGGCCGACGAAGGTCTGGTTGACGAGCAGGGCGAGCGCGAGCCCGAGCAGGAGTTGCAGGACGACCTCGACGGCCACCCACTGGAAGCTGAAGCCGAGGGTGCGCCAGAAGTCCGGGTCGTCGGTGAACGCCGTCACGAAGTTCTCGAAGCCCGCGTAGCCGTTGCGCCACGGCTTGGTGGGGTTGTAGTGGCGCAGGCTGTAGTAGAAGACGCTGATCACCGGGTAGGCGATGAAGCCGAGCATCAGCAGGGCGGCGGGGGCGATCAGCAGGTACGGCAGGCGGCGCGGGGTCGTCCCGGTCCTGCGCCGCTTCTTGTGCGGGGGCGGTGGCGCCGTCCCGGCGGTGCTGGGCGGTGGCTTCGCCACGGCTGCGGCGTGGGCCATGACACTTCTCCGATCGTGGATGTACGAGTGAAGCGCTTCGCGTACGGCGTCCGGTATCTCGGACAAGAAAAAGGGGGGGCTGGGTGTGGCGGTCAGCCCGCGTACGGGTCCGGCACCGTGCCCGGCCTGGCCAGGAACGCGAAGTCGCACCCCGTGTCGGCCTGGGTGATCTGTTCGCTGTAGAGGGCGCCGTAGCCGCGCTCGTAGCGGGCGGGCGGCGCGGTCCAATCGGCCCGCCTACGCGCCAACTCCTCGTCTGATACGTCGAGTTGGAGGCGGCGCGCCGCGACGTCGAGGGTGATGAGGTCGCCGGTGCGCACCAGGGCGAGCGGCCCGCCGACGTGCGACTCGGGCGCGACATGCAGCACACACGTGCCGTACGAGGTGCCGCTCATCCGCGCGTCGGAGATCCGCACCATGTCGCGCACGCCCTGCTTCAGCAGGTGGTCCGGGATGGGCAGCATGCCGTACTCGGGCATGCCGGGTCCGCCCTTGGGGCCGGATCCGCGCAGGACGAGCACGTGGTCGGGGGTGATGCCGAGCGCCGGGTCGTGGATGGTGCGCTGCATCGTGCGGTAGTCGTCGAACACGACGGCGGGTCCGGTGTGCCGGAGCAGTCGCGGGTCGGCGGCGATGTGCTTGATGACGGCGCCGTCCGGGCAGAGGTTGCCGCGCAGGACGGCGACGCCGCCTTCCCCGGCGACGGGGTTGTCGCGGGGCCGGATCACGTCGTCGTGGTGGACGCGGGCGCCGGCGAGCTGCTCGCGCAAGGTGTCGTGCGCGACGGTGGGGCGGTCCAGGTGCAGCAGGTCCGTGATCCGGGAGAGGAACCCGGGGAGGCCGCCCGCGAAGTGGAAGTCCTCCATCAGGTACTTCTCGCCGCCCGGCCTGACGTTGGCGAGGACGGGCACGGTGCGGGCGATCCGGTCGAAGTCGTCGAGGGTGAGCTTCACCCCGGCGCGGCCGGCCAGCGCGATGAGGTGGATGACGGCGTTGGTGGAGCCGCCGAGGCCGAGGACGGTGGTGACGGCGTCCTCGAAGGCGTCCGGGGTCAGGATTCGGGACAACCGCAGGTCACGGCGGACGAGTTCGACGATCCGCAGTCCCGACGCGGCCGCCATCCTGTCGTGCCCGGAGTCGACGGCGGGGATGGACGAGGCGCCCGGCACGGTCACGCCGAGCGCCTCGGCGGCGGCGGTGAGCGTGGAGGCGGTGCCCATCGTCATGCAGTGACCCGGGGAACGGGCGAGCCCGCTCTCCAGTTCGGTCAGCTCGCAGTCGCCGATGAGTCCGGCGCGGTGGTCGTCCCAGTACTTCCACATGTCCGTGCCGGAGCCGAGGGTCTCGCCCCGCCAGTGCCCGGGCAGCATGGGCCCCGCGGGCACGAAGACGGCCGGCAGGTCGACGCTCGCGGCGCCCATGAGCAGCGCGGGCGTCGTCTTGTCGCAGCCGCCGAGCAGCACGGCGCCGTCGACGGGATAGGAGCGGAGGAGCTCCTCGGTCTCCATGGCGAGGAGGTTCCGGTAGAGCATCGGGGTCGGCTTCTGGAAGGTCTCGCTGAGCGTGGAGACCGGGAACTCGAGCGGGAAGCCGCCCGCCTGCCACACGCCCCGCTTGACGGCCTGGGCGCGGTCGCGCAGGTGGGAGTGGCAGGGGTTGATGTCGGACCAGGTGTTGAGCACCGCGATGACGGGCTTGCCCAGGTGCTCCTCGGGCAGGTAGCCGAGCTGCCGGGTGCGGGCCCGGTGGCTGAAGGACCGCAGCCCCGCGGAGACGCTGTCCCCGTACCACTGGCTGCTGCGCAGCTCCCGGGGCGGGTGTCCGCCCGCGCCGGTCATATGGACCACTCCGCGACGATGGCGGCGACCTCGGCCCGCTCGGCCTCCGGCAGGAGGCTGCTCGGGGCGCGTACGTCGCGGCGGCAGAGGCCCAGCGTGGCGAGGGCCTCCTTGACGACGGTGACGTTGTTCGCCGAGCCGTCGGCGGCGCGCAGTTCCTCGAAGCGGCGGATCCGCTCCCACACCGCCATGGCGGCCGGGTGGTCCCCGGATCGAAGCGCTTCGATCATGAGCAGCGAAAGGCGCGGGGCGACGTTCACGAGCCCGGAGGTGAAGCCGGTGGCGCCCGCCGAGAAGTACGAGGGGGCGTACGGCTCGGCGAGCCCGGCGACCCATACGAACCGGTCGAGTCCGGCGTCGCGCGCGAACCCGGCGAAGCGGACCGCGTCCGGCACGGCGTACTTGACGCCGATGACGTTGGGGCAGGCGTCGGCGAGTTCCGCGAGGCGGGCGCCGGGCAGGGCGGCGTCGCGCAGGTAGGGGACGACGCCGAGCCCGGGGACGGCCTCGGCGATCGCCCGGTGGTAGTCGACCCAGCCGCCGTCGGAGACGTACGGGTGCACCGGCTGATGCACCATCACCATGTGGGCGCCGAGAGCCTCGGCGTGCCGGGCGGCGGCCACCGCGGTGGGCACGTCGTGGCCGACCCCGACGAGGATCGCGGCGCGCCCCGCCGCCTCGTCGACGGTCGTCTCGACGACGGCGCGGCGCTCGTCGGGGGTGAGGGCGTAGAACTCCCCCGTGTTGCCGTTCGGCGTGAGGGTGCGCACCCCGGCGTCGAGCTGCCGGCGCAGCAGCTTGCGGTGGGCGCCGTGGTCGATCGAGCCGTCCTCGGCGAAGGGCGTCACCGGGATCGCCACGACGTCGGCGAGCGCGGCACGCCGGTCCGCGAAGGGCGGCGGTGTCACGTGGGTCACTGGAGGTCCCCTTCCGAGGGAAAGGCGCGCTGCACGAACGAGGCGATGTGGCGGTGCAGCGCCTCCGCGGCACCGTCGGCGTCACCGGCGAGGGCGAGCCGCAGGATCTCCTGGTGCTCGGTCGCCTCGCGGGCCCACGAGGGGTCGGCCGACCAGGCGACGGCGGAGACGAGGGCGGCCTGGTCCCGCACCTCGTCGAGGAGGCGGCCGAGGAGCGGGTTGCCGCAGGCCGAGTACAGCGTGCGGTGGAACTCCCGGTTGGCCAGGGAGCGTTCGGCCGCGTCCTCGGCGAGGTCGGCCCGCGCCAGCGCGTCGCGGGCGGTGTCGAGCGCCGCGCCGCGCCGGACGGTGCGGCGCAGCGCCTCCGGCTCCAGGAGCAGCCGAACGTCGTACACCTCGCGCGCCATGGCCGCGTCCACGGTGCGTACCGCTGCGCCCTTGTACTGGCTCATCGCGACGAGCCCGGTGCCCGCCAGTGTCTTGAGGGCCTCGCGGACGGGCGTCTTGGAGACCCCGAACTCACCGGCGAGCTCCGTCTCGACCAGTGGCTGTCCTGGTCTCAACTCGCCGGTGAGGATGCGGTGTTTGATCGCTTCGAGCACGAACTGCGTGCGCGAGGGGATCGGGGTCGGCACGGACGTCATGGGCACCCTCAGATCTCACGTATCGCGTATCACGTCTCATATATGACGTACGAAGTACGACGCGTAGAAGCTAAGAGGGCGCCCCGGCTTCGTCAACGCTTCTGACAAAAGAAGCGCCGGCGAATTTCCCGGCGACGTCAGCGGTGCCCGAACCAGCGTGCCGCCGGAAGCAGTTGACGGTCGTAGCCGAACAGCGCCTGGTTCTCCCAGGCGTTGCCCGAGGAAGGGTCGGCGGGGTCCCAGCCACTGCCGTCGACCGCCGTCCAGGCGGGCTCCCAGTACACGACGCCGAGCCCGCGGCCGCCGGGCACGGCCTCGACGACGTTCATGACGTCGCGCAGGTTGGCGGCCTGTCCGGCGGGTGTCGCGGGGTAGCCGGCGGCGAGCTGGTCGGCCCTGGCCACGTTGTTCTCCAGGCCGTCGCCGTTGGCGAGGGTGTGCGCGTACGCGGTCTCGGCGACGAGGACCGGCTTGCCGTAACGGGCCGCCGTGTCATCGAGGTTGGCCTGCAGTTCGTTGAGCGGTCCGTGCCAGTAGCCGTAGTACGAGAGGGCGATGACGTCGAAGGGCACGCCGCGCGAGACGGCCTGGTCGAACCACCACCGCGTGCCCGCGTTGTCGCCGCCCTTGGCGAGGTGCAGGGCGACCCGCGTGCCCGACGACACGGCCTTGGCGGCGCGGGCGCCGGACGTCAACAGGCCCGCCAGTTGCGCCCAGTTGTCCGTCGAGCCCTCGGGCCAGAGCATGCCCGCGTTGAGCTCGTTGCCTATCTGCACCATGTCGGCGGTGGTGCCCTGCGCCTTCAGGGCGTTCAGGACGTCGTACGTGTGGTCGTACACGTCCTTGGTCAGCCGGCTGTAGCCGTGCGATGCCCAGGCGGCGGGTTTGTTCTGCTTGCCCGGGTCGGCCCAGCTGTCGGAGTAGTGGAAGTCGATGAGGAGCTTCATGCCGCGGGCCTTGGCGCGTGCCGCCATGGCGAGGACCTTCGCCTTGTTGTTGTAGCCGTCGGCGGGGTTCACCCAGACCTTCAGGCGGGCGTAGTTCATGCCCGCCGACTTCAGGATGGCGAGGGCGTCGCCGCCCGTGCCGTCGGCGTAGCGGTAGGTGGCGCCGTGCGCCTCGTTCTTGGCGAGCGTGGAGACGTCGCCGCCCTTGACGGCCAGGCCGGTCGAGCCGGGCGCGAAGGTGACGTCGTCGAAGTTGGCCCACTCCCCCGCGTGGGCGTCCGAGTACAGGCGCACGGTGCAGGCGCCGCCGGTGACCCGCACGGACGTGACGAGCCGGATCCAGCCGCCGTTCGGCGTGGTCGGCAGGTCCGTGCGCTGCTCGGCGTTTCCGCTCTTGAGCGCGATGTAGGCGGCGTTCTGGCCGCCGCTGGAGCGGACCCAGGCCGTCAGCGTGTACGGGCCGTCGGCCAGGCCGGTGAGGTACTGGTACGTCTCCACCTTGTAGGCGGAGGCCGACCAGTGGGAGAGGCGGGTGCTGCCGCTGCGGCCACCCGCCTCCGTGAACGCGGCGCCCGTGCTGCCGTATCCGGACCATCCCGTCAGGCCGTTCTCGAAGCCACCGTTGGTGAGGGCGCTCGCGGCCCGCGCGCCGTGGGCGGGCAGAGCGAGGGCGGCGGCCCCGCCGAGCGCGGCGGCCAGCAGACCTCTCCGGGAGGCGCGGGCCACGGTTGTGCGCGCTGCGTTGTTGCCGTGCATCGTCGATGTCCCTTCGACGTAGCGGTACTTGGGCGGAAAGGGATGAGAAGGAGGGGAAAAGAGTGCGGCGGGGGGGGGGGGGGGCCCGCGCCCGGGCCGCCCCCCCCCCCCCCCCCCCCCCCCCCCGCCGCATCTCCTGCACGAGCTCTTCCATGTGCGTCACATGGCGGCGCAGTTCGAGCACGTCCTTGAGGCTGCTCGCGGCCATATGGGTCTCGAT
>NZ_JBJDPY010000007.1:363337-442752 GCF_044903205.1 Streptomyces sp. NPDC029674 | reverse complement strand
CACGGACACCCGGTCCGCGGGCGATGCTCCGCCTTGCGATGCACCGCACCAGACGCCGCGGGCTGACCGGACCGATCCAAAAGACACGCCCTAGCGCCGGACGTGGCCCGGATCAGCCGAGCAGCGCGTCCACCAGCCGCCGCCGGTCCTCCGCGTGGTCCCGCAGCCAGGCGCCCAATGCGTGGTCGGCGTCCGGCAGTTCGAGCCGCGTGAACCGGGCCCGGGTGGCGAGCGCCGCGCCGACGGCCGCCGTGACCTCGGCCGGGATCACCGCGTCGGTGCCGGGCACGACGAGCACCGCGCGCCCGCCGAAGCCCCGGTAGACATCGAGCGCGGCGGACTCCCGCCACCGGCCCGGCGTACGGATGATCTCGGTGAAGCGGCCGTCACCGTCACCGAAGGGCAGCGGCCAGGCCTCCGGCGTGTACACGGCGGGCGCGCACAGACCGACGCCCGTGACCCGCGCGCCGAAGTGCGCCACCAGGTCCGCCACGGTCTGCCCGCTCATGCTGAAGCCGACGAACACCAGGCTGTCGGAGGCGGGCACCCGCCCCTCGATCACCGCGGCGGCCTGCGCACACCGCCGCCGCAGACTCAACTCCCGCAGCGCGCCCGTGCTTTCGCCGTGCCCGGAGAAGTCCAGCGCGAGGGCCCGGCAGCCGCGCGCCGCGAAGTCGGCCTGGAGACCGGCCAGCCGCGCCTTGTCCCCGCTGCCCGCGCCGTGCAGGAGGACGACGGTGGTGGCGGGGCCCCGCACGGCCTCGGCATCGGGCGAGACGTCGGGCGAGACGTCGGGCAGCGCCTCGGCGCAGCTCAGCGTCTCGCCGTCACAGGCGAAGGAGAACATGCCCCCCATCATGGGCCGTCAGCCGATCTGGTCCGGCGTGACCGTCAGCCACCGCTTGTCGGCGGTCACCTTCTGCCCCAGCTCGCGCTGCCGCTCGGCGTTCTTCTTCTTCATCCCGTCGAGCTGCTTCATGTACGAGTCCTTGCGGTTGACCCAGACGCGCACACCGCCGTGCTCCACGTCGGCGGAGTGGAACAGCATCGGCCCGTCGCTGACCGGCGTGTCCCCGGCCGCGAGGATCGGCTTCTTCCACTCGTCGATGTACGTGTTGATCGCCGCGGGCTTGCCCTCGTACCAGGTCAGCGGCGCCCACAGGTTCGGCGTCAGCTCGCGCTTCGCCAGCTTCGCGCGGTCCTTCTCGCCGAAGCGGCCCTCGGCGATCTCCTTGCGGGACGTGGTGACCTCGCCGGTCTTGCGGTCCTTCAGCTGCATGGACACCCCGATGACGTTCTGCGGCTTCACGCCGTAGCCGTACTTCGGGTCGGCAAGCACCATGCGCACCAGGTCCTCGCTGGCCGCGCTGACCACGTACACCTCGATGCCGTGCGCGCGCAGCGTCTTGTAGAGCTGCCGCATGCCGCGCGAGAACTCCGGCGGCTTCACCTCGGTCTTGGTGAGCTTGCCGTCCTCGTAGTACTCGGCGGGGATCGGCTTCTTGTACGCGAGCAGCTCGTCGACGTACCCCTTGAGCTCCTTCAGCGTGAAGCCGGAGAAGATCTGCGCGGCCCAGGGGTAGCAGACCTGGTCGTCGACCTCGCAGAGCCGGTTGTAGTAGCTGTAGAGGCTCTCCTTGTGACCGGCCTTGTCCTTGAAGGGGCTGAGCTTCAGGGACGGATCCATGGTCTTGCGGGTGAGGACGCCCTTCATCTCCAGGAAGGGGAGCAGCGACTCTTCGAGGTCGTTGCGGTACGTCGTGTTGTCCGCGTCGAACACGGCGTACGCGCCCTTGTGGCCGTTCTCGGCGATGACCTTGCCGAGCTGCTTCGCGACGGGCTTCGGCCAGTGCGACAGCTCGCGGGCGGTGGCCGCCGAGGTGTCGGCGGCGGTCGCCTCGCTCGTCGGCCACAGCGCGCTGCCCGCGAGAACGGCGGCGGCCAGCGCCCCCGTGGTACCGATGACGGCCAGCTTGCCCTTTGCCCGTACTGCCATGTCTCTACGTCCCTGCCGTTCCCTGAAAGCGATGCGCGGCCCCGTCCGGAGCGGCGCGCAATGCTATGGGCCAGGACGCTCATTTCCCATGATCGAAGTCACCGGGGGCGGGGGGTGTGGGGGAGGGGGCGGCGGGTAGCGGTAGGGGGCCCTGCGGCGTCCGGGACCACGCGGCGTCCGGGACCGTGCGACCGTCCGGGGCCCGCCCCGCATACTGGACCCATGGGCTCCCGTGAGTTCGTCAGGGCCGCTCCGCGGCTCGACGGCATGGTCGTCTCCGCGGTCGGCTACCGCACCGCGGGACAGCGGCCCGCCCTGCACCGGGGCCTGCCGTCCCCGTATCTCACCGTGATCTTCTCGCTGGACGGGCCCATCGCCACCGGCGGCACCCCGGACCAGGCCACCGGGCCGGACGCCGCCCGCACCGACATCGTCGTGGGCGGCCTGCACCAGAGCCCCGCGTACGTCGTCCAGCCCGAGCACGAGGCGGGCATCCAGCTCGCCGTGCACCCCCTCGCGGCCCGCCCGCTCCTCGGCCTGCCCGCCGCCGCCCTTGCCGGACAGCTCGTTGTCGGCGGCACCGACGTCCTCGGCGACCGGGCCGCCGAGATCCGCGAGCGCCTGTGCGGCCTCGACCGCTGGGAGGACCGCTTCGCCCTCCTGTCGGAGTACCTGCGGCGGCGCGCGGCCGCGGACCGCGCCACCGGATCCGTACGCCCGGAGGTCGCCGAGGCCTGGGCGTGGCTGGCCCGGCACGGGGGCGCGGGCACCCTCGGCGGCCTGTCCCGGCACGTCGCGCTCAGCGAGCGCCGGCTGACCGCGCTGTTCCGCGCGGAGACCGGGCTCAGCCCCAAACAGGCCGCCCGCCTGATGCGTTTCCAGCACGCCAAGGACGCCGTGGTCCGCTCCGTCGCGGCGGGCGGTCCGCCGGACCTCGCCCGGGTCGCCGCCGACACCGGCTACTACGACCACTCGCACCTCGTCCGCGACTTCCGGCAGTACACGGAGGCGAGCCCCACCGGCTGGCTGGCCGAAGAGCGCCGGAATATCCAAGCCGGGGCGCACGGCGGAGGCGAAGAGTGGAAGACATGAACACCACACCTGAAACCACCCCCGACACGACACTCGAGATGACACCCGCCCCCGCCATCTGGCCGGCCCTCCAGGCCCAGGACGCCCCCGCGCTGATCGACTTCCTCGTCGGCACCGTCGGCTTCCTGCGCACCGCCGTCTACGAGGACGGCGGCCGCGTCGCCCACGCCCAGCTCGACTGGCCCGAGGGCGGCGGCATCATGCTCGGCTCGTACGACCCCGAGTCGGCCGCCGAGGCCTGCGGAGAGCCGGGCACGTCCGGCGCCTACGTCGTCACCGACCACGTGGACGCCCTGTACGCCCGCCTCACCGAGGCCGGCGTGAAGATCACCCGTGAGATCGAGGACAAGCCGTACGGCAGCCGCGAGTTCGGCATCGCGGACCCCGAGGGAAACCGCTGGTCCTTCGGGACCTACCGCGGCGAGCCGAGGCCCGGAGCGGGCTGAGGACCGGACCGGGCCGAGGCCCGGACCGGCCCCTTGAAGACGCGTGATAACTTGCGCAAGCCAGTCAAACCCACACCTGGGCCAGGGAATCCGGTGCGAATCCGGAACTGACGCGCAGCGGTGAGGGGGACGGGCGGGGCCACGGCCACTGGGTGTCTCCGGACGCCCGGGAAGGCGCCCCGCCCGGCCGATCCCGAGTCCGAAGACCTGCTGGCGCCTCCGCTCGCACACCGGGCGACGGAGGTCGTGACGCAGGCCAGGCTCCGCGTATGAGCCGTGACACCCAAGGGATCGCGTGTCCTCGACAGCCCGTATATCCGCCCTGCTCTGCACCTGCGTGCTCGCACTCACCGCGTGCGGCGACGGCTCCGGCTCCGCACGGAAGTCCGGGGGCGGGAAGGCCGACGGCTACCCCGTCACGGTCACCGCCTGCGGCAAGGACGCGAAGGTCGACGCGCCGCCGCAGCGGGCCGTCTCCCTCGACCAGGGTTCCACGGAGATCCTCCTCACCCTCGGCCTCGCCGACCGCATGGCGGGCACCGGCACCTGGACCGACCCGGTCCCGAAGAGCCTGGAGAAGGCCAACGCGAAGGTGGAGCGGCTCGCCGACCGCTACCCGTCGCTGGAGAAGGTCCTCGCCAAGGAGCCGGACTTCGTCAGCGCCTCCTTCCTCTACACGGTCGGCAAGGGCGGCGTCGCCGACCGCGCGAAGTTCACTGAACTCGGGGTCCCCGTCTACGTCTCGCCCACCGACTGCGCGGGCAAGGACAACGACGGCGCCGGCGACGGCAAACGCCTCAAGACCCTCACCATGGACACCGTCTACGGCGAGGTGCGCGACCTGGCGAAGGTGTTCCACGTCGAGAAGCGCGGCGAGAAACTGATCGCCGACCTGAAGCGCCGCGTCACGAAGGCGACGCGGGACATCGACAAGGCCGCCGCCTCCGACACCACGCTCCTGTACTGGTTCGCCAACTCCGACGCCCCGTACATGGCGGGCTGCTGCGGCGCGCCCGGCATCATCACCCGCGAGCTCGGCGCGAAGAACGTCTTCGACGACACGCGTGAGGAATGGCCCCAGATCAACTGGGAGACCGTCGCCGACCGCGACCCCGACGTCCTCGTCATCGGCGACCTCACCCGCAAGTCGCAGTCGGCCGAGAGCGCGGCCGCGAAGATCAAGTTCCTGGAGACCAACCCGGCGACCAAGAACCTGACCGCCGTGAAGAAGAAGCGGTACGTGCTGCTCAGCGGCCAGGCCATGAACCCCACGATCCGCACGGTCGACGGCATCGAGCAGGTCGCGGCAGGGCTGCGGAAGTTCGGGCTCGTCAAGTGACGGAGGCGGCACCCGTACTCGCCCCAGCGCCCACCCCCGTCTGGAAGGGGGTGCGGCACGGGCTGCTGTGGCTGGCCGGAGCCGCCGCGCTCGTCCTGTCCGTCTCCGTGGCCGTCACCATCGGCCCGGCGGACATCTCCGTGCCGGACGTATGGGCGACGGTCGCCGCCCACCTCGGCTGGGGCGACAGCCCGCTCACCCCGATCAGGGACGGCATCGTCTGGAACCTGCGGATGCCGCGCACCCTGCTCGCCGCGGTGTGCGGCGCGGGCCTCGCGGTCTGCGGGGCGGTCATGCAGTCCCTGCTCCGCAACCCCCTCGCCGACCCGTTCGTGCTCGGGGTCTCGTCCGGGGCGTCCACGGGAGCGGTCGCGGTCGTCGTCCTCGGCGTCGGCGGGGGAGTGGTGTCGGTCTCCGCGGGCGCCTTCGCGGGCGCGCTCTGCTCCTTCGCGCTGGTCCTGCTCCTCAGCCACACGCTGGGCGACACGACGGACCGCGTCGTGCTGTCCGGCGTGGCGGCCATGCAGCTGTTCTCCGCGCTCACGTCGTTCGTCGTCCTCACGGCGGGCGACGCGGAGACCACCCGCGGCATCCTCTTCTGGCTCCTCGGCTCGCTCAGCGGGATCGGCTGGACGGACGTCTGGCTGTGCGGGGCCGTGCTCGCGGTGGCGCTCGCCGTCTGCCTCGGCCACGCCCGCACGCTCGACGCCTTCGCGTTCGGCCCGGAGGCCGCGGCGGCGCTGGGTGTCCGGGTGGCCCGCACGCGGCTCGTCCTGCTCTGCACGACCGCTCTGCTCACCGCGGCCCTGGTCAGCTCGGCGGGCGCCATCGGCTTCGTCGGCCTCGTCCTGCCGCACGCGGCCCGCGCGGTCGTCGGCTCCGGCCACGCCCGGCTGCTCCCGGTCACGGCGCTCGCCGGCGCGGTCTTCCTGGTCTGGGTGGACACGCTGGCCCGCACGGCCCTGGACCCCCAGGAGGTCCCGGTCGGCGTGGTGACCTCACTCATCGGCGTACCGGCGTTCGTGGCGGTGCTGTACCGGACGCGGAGGACGTCATGACGTACGACGTGCTCCTTCCCGGTGCCGGTACCGATGCCGGTGCCACGGGCCTCCGCGCCGACCGCGTCTGCCGGGAGGCGGGCGGACGCCTCGTCGTCGACGGCGTCAGCCTCGCCCCGCCCGACGGCGCCATGGTGGGACTCCTCGGCCCCAACGGGTCCGGCAAGTCCACGCTCCTGCGCCTCCTCGCGGGCGTCCTCGCCCCCGCCTCCGGAGTGGTCACCCTGGACGGCCGCCCGCTGCCCGACACGGGCCGCCGCGAGGTGGCGCGCCGGATCGCCGTGGTCGAGCAACACGCGTCCACGCAGGTCGAGTTGACCGTACGGGATGTCGTACGTCTGGGCCGTATCCCGCACCGCCGCGCGTGGTCGACCCCCACGCCCCACGACGAGCGGGCCGTACGCGAGGCCCTCGCCCGCACCGGGCTCACCGAACGCGCCGCCCAGGCCTGGCACACGCTCTCCGGCGGCGAGCGCCAGCGCGTCCAGATCGCCCGCGCCCTCGCGCAGGAACCCCGCGAACTCCTCCTCGACGAGCCCACCAACCACCTCGACATCCAGCACCAGCTGGACCTGCTGTCCCTCGTGGCGGAGCTCCCCGTGACCAGCGTGATCGCGCTGCACGACCTCAACCTGGCGGCCATGTTCTGCGACCACCTGCTGGTCCTCAAGGAGGGCATGGCGTACGCGGCGGGCACCCCGGCGGAGGTCATCACGGAGAAGCTGATCGCGGAGGTGTACGGGGTGCGGGCGGTGGTGACGCCGGGGGAGGACGACGACTCCGGGAGCGGGCCGGAGGGCGGGCGGCCTTCGGTGCGGTTTCTGCGGGGCTGAGGGGCGGGGGCGGGGGCGGCGCCCAGGCCAGAGGCGTACGAATGGCCCTTAACACGGCTCCACCGGCGCCCATAGGTTCACCGAAGGGTGCCAAGTGGCCCTTGAGGAACCGCGAGAAGGAAGGCCCGCAGCGATGCCAGAGACACCGGCCGTGCCGACGACAGCACCGATATCGGTGATCGCGCACCTGAGCGACACCCACATCGACACCCGCGAAGAGGACGGCGGACGCAGCATCGCCCGTACCCGGGCGGTCATGACGTACTTGAACGACCTCCCGTACGACCTCGACGCCGTCATCGCCACCGGCGACATCGCCGACCACGCGACCCCGTCCGAGTACGAGGCGGCCCGCAAGCTCCTGTCCACCCGGCACCCCCTGCTGACCTGCCCCGGCAATCACGACGAGCGCCGCGCGTACCGCGAACACCTGCTGGGCGAGCCCGCGAGCACGGCCCCGGTCAACACCGCACACATCACGGACCGCTTCACCCTGGCCCTGTGCGACACCTCGGTCCCCGGCGAGGACCACGGCCGCCTCGAGGACGAGACCCTGGACTGGCTGTCCGCCCTCCTCACCGACACCCCGCCCGAACGCCCCGTCCTGATCGGCTTCCACCACCCACCGATCCCACTCAACACGCCCTACGTGGACGGCATCCGCCAGCTCGACGAGCACCGCCTGGCCGCCCTGACGTCACGCCACCCCAACGTCACCGCCTTCCTGGCGGGCCACGCCCACACGCCCGCGGCGGCGACGTTCGCGAACCGCCCCCTCCTGGTGGCCCCGGGCGTGGTCTCCACGCTGCGCCTCCCCTGGGAGGCCCAGTCCCACCCCGCCCACCACGTCCACCGCGACCTGCCCCCGGCGGTCGCCTTCCACGTCCTGGACGCCACGAACCGCCTGACGACGCACTACCGCCCGGTCCCGCTCGATTCCCCCTGAACGCGTCCTCTTCAGGCACCGGCGTACTGAGCGGCGAACTCCTCGCTGGGCGGTACGACGGTGATGACGTCGATCAGCACGCCGTCGGGCGCGGCGACGATGAAGTGGCGCTGGCCGAACTCCTCCGTACGCAGCGGAAGCACCTCGGCCAGCCCGGCCTCCACCACGAGGCGCCGGTGTTCGGAGTCCACGTCGTCCACCTCGAAGTTCAACAGCAACCCGCCCCCGAGCGCGGCACGGTGACCCTCCGGGACGGTCGGGTGACCGTGCTCCAGGAGGGCCAGCTCGTACTGCGGGGCATCGGGACGCCGAAGGCTGACGTACCAGTCCGCCTCGAAGGTCACTTCGAACCGGAGGTGACGGGTGTAGAAGTCGCGGGCGGCGGCGATGTCGCGGGTGGCGAGCACGGGATAGAAGCCGGTGAGGGCGGCGGTGGCGGTGGCAGCGGCCGCGCCCGTGAGTTCGTCCGTCATGACAAGGGACCTCCAGTCCAGTTGCTTCACATACCCGGGGTATGCGAAGTGTGAGGGGCGTTAGCATACCCTCGGTACGCGAAATGGAAAGGGCGGTGCGCGATGGCGGTCAGCCGGGCGGAGCAGCGGGCGGCGACACGGCAGGCGCTGCTTGCCGAAGGGCGGCGCCGGTTCGCCGCGGACGGATACCACCACGTGGTGCTGGCCGAAGTGGCGCAGGGCGCCGGGGTGACCAAGGGGGCGGCCTACCACCACTTCGACAGCAAGGCGGGCCTCTTCAGGGCCGTCGTCTCCGAGGTCCAGCGGGAGCTCGGCGAGCGGGTGGCGACGGCGGCCGAACGCCACGAGGACCTGTGGGAGCAACTCCGGGCCGGCTGCCGGGCGTTCCTCGCCGCGGGAACGGACCCGGCGGTACGGCAGATCCTGCTGGTCGACGCACCGGCGGTACTGGGCTGGGACGAGTGGCGAACCCTGGACGAGGAGTCCTCGGCCCGCCACCTGACAGAAGCCCTGGCGGCACTCGCCGCAGCGGGACTCATCCCGGACCAGCCGGTGGAACCCCTGTCCCGCCTGCTCTCCGGGGCGATGAACGAGGCCGCGCTCTGGATCGCCCGAGGCGGCGACCCGCAAGCGGGCGAGCAGGCCCTCGACCGTCTCCTGTCGGGCCTGCGCACCGAGACGACCCGGGCGACGTCGTAAAGCCCTGGCCGGAAGTAGCGGGTAATCCGTGCGCGGACGTGCCTCAGTGCGCCGCCCCCGCTGCGCTCGGCCGCCCCGTGCCCTATCGGCGGGCGCCGGGCCCGCCTACGGTATGTAGCAAAGGCAGGGACCAGCACACCCGTACGGGGACTGTGCCCCCGTCTTTCTCGGCTCCCAGACCCTGGGCCGCTTGCAGGACAGGACGGCCCAAGTCGGCCGGAACCCTCTCATCCTTGCAGCGGACGCAGAGGGCCCGGCATCCCGTCCTCCCACCCCGGAGCGACTCCCGCACGCTCCGACAGGGAGGACCACGGCGCGGGGGCACGTGTGGAGGGGAGCCCCTTGTTCCCGCGTCGCGCGGCCATCGCCGACCGCCGACTGCCGGCGGTGGCCGCGCCACAGAACAGCGTCCCCGCCCCCTGGGGGAACGGGGGCGGGGACGCTGTGCGGCAGGTATGCCATGCGACACGGCGAAGCCCCTCACCTTGAGCGGCTACCGCTCGCGCGGTTGCGTATTGCGAACGATCCATCGACCGTGTGATCAATCGAGTTCCCGTAGGGCTGCGACCAGCCGGCGCCCCTTGGCGGGAGACCGTCGCATGAGGACGGCCGCCACGGTGTGCAACTGGTTCCACGCATGGGGGCGCCCGACGGCCGCGGCGTCCGGGACGATGGCCGTGGCGACGGTGAGGGCCTGGGCAGTGTCCCCGGCACCCGCGTGCGCGTGCGCGAGGCAGGCGCGGAACCACGTCTTGTCGCGTCGGTACTTATCCGGCATCCCGGAGAGCCCAAACGTGAGCTGATCCACGGCTGTCCGGTAGTCCCGCAGGTGCAAGGTCGCCATGCCGCGCTGCAACCTGAACCAGTTCTCGTCGTAGAAATACATCCACGGAGGCTCGTTCTCAGGGTGTTCGGCGGCGCGGCCCATGATTCCCTGCGCTTCGTCCAGAAGGCGGTGGGCGTCGTCGGCTTCGCCGTTCAGCGCATGCCCTCGGGCTGCCATCTGCGTAGCCATGCCCTGCACCCCGAGGGACGTGCCGGGGGCCGACCAGCGGGACGCTTCGGCGAGGCGGACGCACCGGGTGGCGCGTCCCTTGCTCCACGCCTGGTGAGCCTTCATGTTGAGCGTTGTGGCGGCCATGTCGGGGTCCCCGGCCTCCAACGCCCACTCGTGGGAACGGTCGTACCAGGCCAGGGCGGCGGCGGTCTGGTCCTGGTCCTGCGCCATCCACGCGAGGAACTGCGCGTGCTCGGAGGCCAGCCGTACGACGCGATCGGCCAGCGGACCGCGGGCGCTGCTGTACATGCCGACGACCGTGCGGAGCTGCTGGCGCATCACGTCCACGAGGGGGCGCGAGCCGATCACGTCCTCGGCACGGCGGTGCTCGGCAAGAAGGTGGTCGAGCCAGTCGAGGGTCGGGGCGTCCACGCGGTGATGTGAGTCGACCACGCTCGCGACCCGGACCAACAGGTCGTCGTCCGGACCGGGTCCGGGGAGGGCGAGGCCAGCCACGGGGACGGTGCTGTGGTGCGCCGCACTGTCCTGCCGTTCGGGCGCTCTCAAGCCCGCGACGATGCGCGCCTGCACCTCGCTGGAGGTCACCCGCCGGTCCCCGCGCTCGATGTCGGAGACGTCGGACTGTGCGAGGCCGACGAGTTCCCCGACCTTCGTCTGACTGAGGCCGGTGAGCTTCCGGTACGTACGGAAGACGGCCCCCCAATCCTGGCTGGCGAGCGCCGCGAGCAACTGCGGGTGCGACCACAGATCGAGGCTGTCTTGCTCCATCTGTCGAATATAGGGCGGTCCTATAGGGCCATGGGATGGGAGGGGCATGTATCCGCCGTAAGGGTCTTCATAGGAAGACCCGGGCGACCGCGCGAACGGTCCCCGGGCGCGGCCACCTGAGAAAGCAGGCGACATGGTCGACAGTAACCGCACCCCCAGCACAGGCGGAACGGTGCCCGGGCGCTCTGAGAAACCCGCCGCCGGCGATCTGGTCGTCGACACCGCGCGGAACCGGCTCGCTCGGATCATGGGCAGCGAAGGCCCTTACTTCCAGCTCCGTGCTCCCGGCGGCGGACGCGAGTGGGACGCCTCCCCGGAGTTCGTCAGGCCCGCGTGCGAAGACGAGGTCCTTCGCGTGAGCGTTGCGGAGACGAGCCTCGCGACGCAGAGGCAGGCGCCATGAGAACCGCCGTGGTCAAGCTCGAAGATCTTTCCCCCGAGTGCCAGCTCGGGGAATGCGGGCTGTGTCCCGGCGACGGCGTCAAGGTCTACGCCCCCGGCAAGCGGTCGCTCGTGGAGCCACCCATCTTCGTGCGCCGCTGCGCTCACGGCTGCCGCCACGGCGGAAAGCCGAAGATCCCTCGCGAGCCAACGTCATGACGCGCGAGTGCGGTGAGGCGACGAGCGAGCCTCATGCCGCTCAGCGAGCACCCCGAGGACTCGGATGGCAGCGTCCGGTACATGGGAGAGGTGGCCGCCCCCTAGGGGGTGTCTGATAATTCCGGTCTGATCAGCGAGATTCGGCTGAGCTGGCAATCCGGAGGTGCGCCGATCGGCTGGGGGGACTGGGCAGTGGCTACGAACGGCGGGCCAGTAGATGGGCGTCGAGGAAGCCCCGATCAGAGGATGGATCGTGGAGCAGCCGGGAGAAGGGATCGAGCCCAGCATCGCCCAGCAGTTCGGCGAGGCGATCCACCGGCCAGCTGTAGGCGGGCGCCACCTTGTGGTCGAACCGGACCGGTTCTTGTCCGTCGGTCCCGAAGAAGGAGACCAGGAGCAGACCGTCCGGTGCCAGGACGCGTACCTGTTCGGCGAGCAGCTCCGGTAGTTCCCCCGGAGGGGTGTGAATCATTGAGTAGTGGGCCAGTACGCCGCCGAGCGCGGCGTCCTCGATCGGCAGGGATTCCATCCGCGCCTCTTGGAAGCGCAGCGCCGGATGGGCCTGCCGGGCGTGGTTGACCATGCCGGGGGCAAGGTCTAGTCCGAAGGCGTCCAGGCCGAGTTCGTGCAGCATGGCTGTCAGATGTCCGGGCCCGCACCCGACGTCCGCTGTCCGCAGGTTGCCCGTCGCGCGCACCAGTTCGGCGAAGGTGCCGATCATCGCCCGGGAGAAAGGCTGTGTTTCCAGCCGGTTTGCGAACAGCGATGCGTACAGCTCGACGACACCGTCGTAGGCCGTCCTGGTCTCGTCCTGATGATTCGCCACGGGCAGGACTCTATAGCCGGTCTGATAATTGATCTCGTGTCAGGTCGAGGTGAGTTGACGGATGCGGCATGGAGGCGGATAGAGCCCCTTTTGCCTCAGGTGGACGGACGGGGCCGTCCGTGGCGTGATCACCGGCAGGTGGTCAACGGGGTGCTGTGGCGGCTGCGGACCGGGGCTCCGTGGCGGGATCTTCCCGACCGGTTCGGGCCGTGGCAGACCGTCTACGAGCGGTTCGCCCGCTGGGAGGCGGACGGCACCTGGGCACGGTTGCTGGAGCACGTTCAGGTCCGCGATGACGCGGTGGGCCGGGTGGAATGGACCGTCTCCGTCGACTCCACCATCAACCGAGCCCACCAGCACGCAGTCGGCGCCCGCAAAAAGGGGATGTGAACGGGGACGAACTGGAAGATCCGGGCCGCTCGCAGGCGCGCCAGGCCCTCGGCCGCTCCCGAGGCGGACTGACCACCAAAGTCCATCTCGCCGTCGATGGCCGGGGCCTGCCCCTGTCGATTGTGCTCACGCCCGGCAACGTCAAGGACGCGACGGCGTTCGGCCAGGTCCTCGACGGCATCCGCACCCCGCGCCTCGGCACGGGCCGCCCGCGCACGACACCGGACCGTGTGCTGGGTGACAAGGCGTATTCCAGCAGGGCCATCCGCCATCTGCTGAGGCGCCGGGGCATCGCTGCCACGATCCCCGAGCGCCGCGACCAGGCGGCGAACCGCCACCGACGCGGGGCCCTCGGCGGCCGGCCGCCGGCCTTCGACAAGGTCACCTACCGCGACCGCAACGTCGTCGAACGATGCTTCGCCCGCCTCAAGCAGTTCCGCGCGATCGCGACCCGGTTCGACAAGCTCGGCGACCGCTACCGTGCCGGAGTTGTCCTGGCTTCCTTGATCCTCTGGCTCCGCGAGTCCACGGGGTAATCATTTGTCAGACAGGCCCTAGAGCGGGCGGCGGCGGGTCGAACCCCCGACGTCCCCCGTAGCAGCGGTCAGTCGCGTGCGTACACGACCAGCGAGACGACGGCGATCGCGGCGAGGGCGATCACGTACCAGTGCGCCCACATGAGGCGGATAATGACGAAGAGACCCCCGCCTTGTTCAGGAGGGGGTCTCCTCGGTGCCTGACGGGCAGTCAGCTTGCGGTGATCGCCTTGCGCAGGGATTGCACAAGAGAGCGGGAATCAACCGGAACCGATGGAAACGCTGAGAAGCGTTTCCCCAGTTCAGAAGCGGATACTCGCGATCACCCAGGCCGCCCGGACCTGATCTTTAAATGTCGAAGTACAGCTCGAACTCGTGCGGGTGCGGCCGCAGCTGGATCGGAGCGATCTCGTTCGTGCGCTTGTAGTCGATCCACGTCTCGATCAGGTCGGACGTGAAGACGCCGCCCGCCTGGAGGTACTCGTTGTCCGCCTCGAGGGCGTCGAGGACCGCGGGGAGGGAGGTCGGGACCTGGGGGACGCCCGCGTGCTCCTCGGGGGCGAGCTCGTAGAGGTCCTTGTCGATCGGCTCGGCCGGCTCGATCTTGTTCTTGACGCCGTCGAGGCCCGCGAGGAGGAGGGCGGAGAAGGCGAGGTACGGGTTCGAGGACGGGTCCGGCGCGCGGAACTCGACGCGCTTGGCCTTCGGGTTCGAGCCCGTGATCGGGATACGCATGGCCGCCGAGCGGTTGCGCTGCGAGTAGACCAGGTTGACCGGGGCCTCGAAGCCGGGGACCAGGCGGTGGTAGGAGTTCACCGTCGGGTTGGTGAAGGCGAGCAGCGACGGGGCGTGCTTCAGGATGCCGCCGATGTAGTAGCGGGCGGTGTCCGAGAGGCCCGCGTAACCCTGCTCGTCGTAGAAGAGCGGGTCGCCGTTGGCCCACAGCGACTGGTGGACGTGCATGCCCGAGCCGTTGTCGCCGAAGATCGGCTTCGGCATGAAGGTCGCGGTCTTCTCGTTGCGCCACGCGACGTTCTTCACGATGTACTTGAAGAGCATCAGGTCGTCGGCCGCGGCGAGCAGCGTGTTGAACTTGTAGTTGATCTCGGCCTGGCCGGCCGTGCCGACCTCGTGGTGCTGGCGCTCGACCTGGAGGCCGTTCTTGTCCAGCTCGAGGGAGATCTCGGCGCGCAGGTCCGCGAAGTGGTCGACCGGCGGGGCCGGGAAGTAGCCACCCTTGTAGCGGACCTTGTAGCCGCGGTTGTTCTCGACCGCACCGGTGTTCCAGGCGCCGGCCTCGGAGTCGATGTGGTAGAAGCTCTCGTTCGCCGACGTCTGGAAGCGGACGTTGTCGAACACGTAGAACTCGGCCTCGGGGCCGAAGTACGCCGTGTCGGCGATGCCGGTCGAGGCGAGGTACGCCTCCGCCTTCTTCGCCACGTTCCGCGGGTCACGGCTGTACTGCTCGCCCGTGATCGGGTCGTGGATGAAGAAGTTGATGTTGACGGTCTTGTCGCGGCGGAAGGGGTCCACGCGAGCCGTCGACAGGTCGGCGCGCAGCGCCATGTCGGACTCGTGGATGGCCTGGAAGCCACGGATCGACGAACCGTCGAAGGCCAGCTCCTCGTCCGGGTCGAACGCCGCCGCCGGGATCGTGAAGTGCTGCATCACACCGGGCAGGTCGCAGAAGCGGACGTCGATGAACTTGACGTCCTCGTCCGCGATGAACTTCTTCGCGTCGTCGGCGTTCTGGAACAACATCCAACTCCTCCTACTCCCGCCCGGGGCGGGACGGGGTTGCAGCTCGGGTTGCAGCTCGTCGTGCGGCCAGTGCGGTGGCACACGCTGGGACCCGACCATAAGGACGGGGGATTTCTCAAGCATGACCCATTTGTTTCGTCGAAGTTAACCGGCTGGCGGGCGACAGCGAGGCGCCTCGGCCCCGTGTCCGGCGTATCCGGTCTCACGTTCGACCCCGCCCACCCCCGTGGAACAAGGGGCGCAGTACCTTTGACGGGTGGACAAGAGGCAAGCAATCGGATCGTGGCTCTCCGGCCCGCGCGCGGCCGCCGAGGAAGCCGGTGTCGACTTCGGGTACCGGGGTCAGCAGCTCGGCCTGCCGGAGGAGGGGCCGGGGTCGATCGCGCGTCCCGGCCGCCGTATCGGCGCCATCGCCGTCGACTGGGGCCTGTGCATGCTCATCGCATACGGTCTGTTCGCGGGCGGTAACGCGCAGGCGACGGGCAACTGGGCCCTCGGCGTCTTCTTCGTCATGAGCGTGCTGACCGTCGCCACGGTCGGCTGCACCCCGGGCAAGGCCCTCTTCCGGCTGCGCGTCATCTCCGAAAACGGTGGCCGGCTCACTCCCGGCTGGGTCCTGCTCCGCGGCATCCTGCTGTGCCTCGTCATCCCGGCCCTCATCTGGGACCGTGACGGCCGTGGCCTGCACGACCGCCTCTGCCGCGCCATTCAGATCCGGATCTAGCCCGAGAGGTCGTCCGCCTACCCTGGGCGGCCCGCGTCTTCGAGGAAACGGGACGCCAGGCGCAGGTCCGACACCAGGCCCGCGAACGCCTCGTCCCTGTCCTTCGCACGGAGTACGGCCGAAGGGTGCACGGTGGCGAGGAAGCGGCGCCCCCCGCCCTGCTCACCCTTGTCCCCGTCCCTGCCCTCGTCTTGCGGTGCCAGCGGCAGCTCCGTACCCGTCGGCAGGGAAAGCAGCGCTCCCCGCGCCTCGGTCACCTTGAAGGAACTGCCCAGGAGCGACTTGCCGGCCGTCGCGCCGAGCGCCACGACCAGCTCCGGGTCCACGCGTCGCAGTTCCGCCGCTAGCCAGGGGCGGCACGCCGTCAGCTCGCCGAGACTGGGCGCCTTGTGGATGCGCCGTTTGCGGCCCTCGGTGACCGGCGCGAACTTGAAGTGCTTCACCGCGTTGGTGAGATACGCCTGGTCCTCTTCGATCCCCGCCTCGCCAAGCGCCGAGCGCAGCAGGCGCCCGGCGGGACCCACGAACGGCTCGCCGGCCCGGTCCTCCTGGTCGCCCGGCTGCTCCCCGACCAGCATGAGGCGGGCGTGCGTGGGGCCGTCGCCGAACACGGTCTGCGTGGCGTCCGCGTACAACGGGCACCCGCGGCAGTCCGCCGCCGCCTTGCGGAGCGCCGGGATCCCGCCCCGAGCAGGCACGTACGGCTGAGCTCCACCGGATGTCTTCCGGTCCGTGCTGTCTGCCCGGCCCGCCCTGCCCGTACTCTCCGTGCTCGGCATGGTGCCTCCTCCCGCCAGCGTCTCACCGCGCGCACCGCCCGGCCAACGCGACGGGTCACCGCCGCGGAGGCGGCAAAACGCACGAAAGCCCCGGAACCACCGGGTTCCGAGGCTTTCGTGAAAAGCGGCTAAAGCGGCTAAAGCGGCTAAAGCGGCTGCTACATCTTCGGGCCGCCGCGAGGCATGCGCATGCCCTTAGGCATGGGCCCCTTCGGCAGCGTTCAGCAGTGTTGCCCTTGCGTTCACTCTGCGGTCCGACGCCCCCGGTCACGCTGAGTCACCCGGCCGTGACCTCGCGCGCGGCGTCGATCAGCCAAGGGGGGCCGTCGCGGTAGACGGATCGCAGCACCTTTCGTAGGCGTTTGCGGTTACGGGATGAGGTCACGTTGCGCAGGATCGGCCCCAGCCGCGTGAGCGGCTCTTCCGCCTCCTGCCAGGCTCCGAGTTGCACCAGGGCGTCAAGCTCAGCTGTGGTGTAGTACAGCGCTCCGCGCCCGATGGGGTTGATCGACTCGACCATTTCGTGGGTCCGGGCGAAGCGCTGCGCTGCGCGGGTGGGCTCGGACAGGAGCAATGCAACTTCCGCTTCGTGCCCCGTAACTTCAAGATCGTTGACCCACCATGACCACTGCGGGTCACGGGGATGTAGGGAATTGTCGAGAGCGCTGCGCGCCCTGCCGATGGCCTGACGGGCTCGCGCATGGTCGCCGACGGCGGCGAGTGCACGACTGCGCCTGAGTTCGGTGAGCAGCGCCACACGGGGCGGCACTCCGCGACCGGTGATCTCGTCGCAAAGTGCGAGCGCTTCCCCCACGCGTCCGCTCTCCACAGCCTCCATGGCCAACAGGTCCATGGCGAACCACTGCATGGGCCGGTCGCCTGCGCTCTGCGCAAAGTGCATGGACTCCATCCATGCGCCCCGTGCCTCCTCACAGCGGGCCGCGTCGAACAGTAACCACCCGGCGATCTCGGCGATCTCGGCTACGACGCGTAGGTGTGCCTTGTCGTCCCCGGTGATCTTCGCGCGCTCTGAGTGCCATACCTGGATTGCCGCATCCGCCACGTGATCGCCACCGTGTGCGTTGTCGTGGGCGAGTAGCCAGCCGGCCCGCTCCTGGACGACAGCAGCCGGGTGGTCGTCCTGCGGTTCTTCCTCTCCCCGCGCTCGTGCGGCGCCCCTCTCCAGTTCAGTGACGGGCACGGCGAGCACGGTGGCCAGGGTGGTGAGCCAGACCTCCGGTAGCCGTTCACCCCGCTCCCAACGGGAAATCTCGTTACGGGTCAGAGTGGCTGTGTCGCTGACCATGCACAGACGTGCAGCGAGTTGGGATTGGGAGAGCCGTGCTCTCTTGCGCAGAGCAGCAAGGTACGCGCCGAAAGCGCGGCGTACCGTCTTCGGGTCGTCCATGCAAGGGGCCTCCTCACTGCCACGCTACTCGTCAACTGGCCCCTAGCGGGCCCCTAAGAGGCTCCTCTACCCCTACTGGTGGCGTTCTTCGATGGAGGTCGGACCCCGGCGCCGTGTGACCGGCTCGGGGCATGGCCGACTAGAAGGAGTCGACATGGGCGAGATGGCGGGCGGCCGATCCCTGAGCGCGGGAATCGGCGCCTCATCGGAACTGATGAGTGCCGCTTTTGATTGGTTGGCGCGCTCACAGCAGGAACCGCGCCACGCTCTTCGGGAGTGGACAGAGCGCGGGGCGGCTCTGCTGCCGCTCGGAAAGAAGTTCAACGCGGTGTGTCTGTCCGCGCAGATCGTGCACGCGGGTGCGGGAACCGATGACCTACAGATGGTCACTGCGACGCTGGCCGAGTTGCTTTGCGGCCCGGTCATCCACAACAACCCGCAGCACATGTACTACGCGCTCGTCGAGCCATGCGCGACGGCGCGATGGAACTACCCCGACGAGGCTCCGATGTTGGGCTCTGGCCAGTTCCTCAGTGTTCCCGCCTCCGACCTCACGGGTCCGGTCGGCCTGTACTGGGCGGTGCGGCCTCGCATCGCGGGCGACCTGTGCCCGGTGCCGTCCGTCGCCGCGCTCATCGAGATCGGCCGATCCCAGATGCGAGGGGGGCGACGGTGAATCAGGCGAAGGGATCGGTTCCGAACAGCAAGATCGGGCTCAGCGAAGAGGGACAGAGGGCGTACAGCCATCTCTTGACGCACCTCGATGACTGTGCAGCCTGCCAGAATTTTGAGAAGTGCAAAAAGGGATCACGGATCAGGCACAGGCTGCGTGCCACTCAGGCGGCCGCGCTCGCGTCGTTGCGGGAGCGAGCGTGACCACGCAGTCCGGCGGCTCTCCGCCAAGGTGCGGCGTCTGCCAACACACGATCCGTGAGGGTGAGCTCTACAAAGATCGTATGTGGGAAAGCAACTCCCGTGGCCCCTACCCTGGCGTGGCGCACACACCAGCTTGTCCGGCTGAGTCGCCTCGGGTTGTGGTGCCGTGCCCTCCATGTTTGGCCCAAAGGCTGGGGGGATCGGTCAACACGCCACACGCTTGTATTGGCTCGACGACGCTCATGCTCCGAGACGGGCAGTTGCTCGCCTCGGGACGGCGGCGTTGCCCGTGCCCATGCCGCAAACCCAAAAGCCGCGGAACGAAGGGGCGGCCTTAGTGGACACGCGACCGATTCCAGTGCCGTGCGTGCCGTGTCTCCGGGCGCTACTGAACGGGCAGGCTGACAAGCCGCACGGCGAGTGCGACCTGACCACACGGGTCGCGATTGACGGCACACGGCTCGTCATTGGACAGGAGTTGGAGTGCCCGTGCCGCTGCCCGATGCAGGAAGAGAGCGTCGCCCTGAAGACGGCACGGAGGGCAGCTCGTAGGCGTGTGACGCTGCCGGGTGGCTCTGTCGACGAGTCGTAGCTCTGGACATACCGGCCCCGTCCTTCGAGTGAAGGGCGGGGCTTTGGGGGACGAGGAACATCGGAACGAAAACCGGCGCTAAGCCTCCGTCGGCCCTGGTGGGCGGCTGACGGAGCGTCGGTGGCCGGGCCCGTCTGAAGGTGTCCCACGGATAACGCGGCCCTGTTCTCGTGTAGCTGGGGCGGACGGACTGCTGAACGGTGCTTTGCTGCCGCACGTGGTGCAGATGCCGGTCCGGCACCTCCGCAGATTCATCGAAACCCGGGTCGAGGTCCGGAACGGCATCTGTGCTTCGCGCCGAGCTGCCCTATGGGGAATGCCTGGGCGGTTGGCTTCTGGCCCCGGTTATTACATGTAGATGGTG
Source organism: Streptomyces sp. NPDC029674 (assembly GCF_044903205.1). Taxonomy (NCBI): domain Bacteria; kingdom Bacillati; phylum Actinomycetota; class Actinomycetes; order Kitasatosporales; family Streptomycetaceae; genus Streptomyces; species Streptomyces sp. NPDC029674. The sequence goes on along the minus strand of NZ_JBJDPY010000007.1, from coordinate 423,228 downwards.
TCCTTCAGGCCCGGCCATCCCTTGGCGATGGTGTCCTCGGCTTCCATGGTTTCCGAATCCACGTTGTACCTGGTGTACCGGCTCCCCTTGAAAAAGTAGAGCACCCTGTGGCGGTTACTTTGGGCCGCGGCGTCGATACCGTCGGCGTACGGTGTGCCCCGCAGACCGGGCCACGCGGCGGCAATCGTGTTCTCGCGCAGGATGGTCTCGGTTTGGAGGTTGTAGTTGACGTACCGGTCTTCCTTGAAGAAGTAGAGTCGCTCGTTGCTGTCGTTGATGCAGGCCGCATCGATGCCGTTCGCGTACGGGGTGCCCCGCAGGCCAGGCCACGCCTCTTCGATGCGGGCCTCCCGCTGGATGCGCTCATCAGGAACGTAGTAGCGGGCGTACCGGTCGCCGCTGAACAGGTAGATGGTCTCCCGGTTCTCCATCCAGGCGCCGATTCCGCACACGGCATCGACGTGTTGTGCGTACCGGGTTCCCTGCAGACCCGGCCAGCCGTTGTGGATGGTGTCCTCGTTCTCGATCGTGTCGCCGTTCAGCTTGTAGTTGGCATACCTGTTCCCCCGGAACACGTAGAATGCGCCGTATGGAACATTGACTGCTGCGTCGAGAGGCATGATGTAGCCCGTTCTTTCTTCCGCTGTCCTGACTGGAGAGATCGAGATTAATTCTCGCCGGTATCCGCTAACCGCTTGGATTCCGGAGTGAATTCCCCCGGCGCTGGTGGCTGCTGGTTCGGCCTTCGCTGCTCTCGGTGCCAGGCAGCCTACTTGTTTACGCGGTCCCCCGTTCGGCATCACCTGATCGACTGCTATTTATCACCCGCTTGGGTGGTGCGCTGCTGATTCCGCGTCCTGCATAGTCAATTTGAGGAGACGTTCGCATTGGCAGAGAGCGGCGCGAGAACGGCGGGGCAGTCGTCTCCGCTCGTGACGCCGACCTCACTTGTCGTCAGCGGCGTCCTTGTCGTGCAGGGGCCGCAGGCCGCCGGGCAGCTCGGGGAGCTGGAAGGAGTAGCGGCCCAGCGCGTTGATGTGGTGGCGCACGAACGGGGGCAGGCGGGCGACGTCCCCCGCCTCTTGGGGGCGATCAGCTCCCGGTCTGCATCGTCCAGGAAGAAGAACCGCTCCAACTCCGTACGGGACGGCGCCCCGCGATATGCCACGTACGCGGCAGCCTGCTCATCCGTCAAAAACTCGACCGGCGCCCCGGACCTCCAGACGGTCGATCAACACGACTGCCGAAGGTTCATCCCTCACAGAAGCCCAGGCCAATGCCATCATTGACATCGGGCAGGCTTAGCGCAGGTTTTCGTTCCGATGTTCCTCAACTCCCGCTTTGTTTCGAGACGTTGTCTCAGCTCATTCGGATAAGTGGTTGACGTAAGGCCAAGGGGCGTTCGATGCTGGCTACTCATTCGGATGAGTGGTTGACCCTGCTGGGTGGCCCTCATCCTCACTCGACCTGAGGAGTAGTCAGATGATGAGTCGTAAGGGTCTGCGTGCACTGGTCGTGTCCGGCGCGGCGGTGGCGGGTCTCGGCATGTTCGGGGTCTCGGCGGCGTCGGCGATGCCGCTTCCCGGACCGGTCGGTGTCGGTGGGGGCGGGCCGCGCAGCGTGGTCTCCACGGGGACCGGATCGGGTCACGCTTACGCGGACGGGAAGGGGACGTACGGCGAGTCGGCCTCGGTGACGGTCAACGGGCTGCGGGTGCGCGGTGGTCCGGGCACGACAAAGACCGTGATGGGGCTGATCTACAAGGGGGAGCGAGTCAAGCTCGTCGGCGCCCGGCAGGACAGCGGTGGTCAGCTCTGGCACCGGGTGGTACTCAAGCAGGGGTCGGCCGGCGGCTTACCGCGCGGCTCCTCGGGCTGGGTCTCAGCCGCGTACCTGTACTGAGCGTGCTGGCCCGTGAGGGCTGAGCCGGGGGACGGTGGGCCCCCTCTCTGTGACTGGCGGGGAGGGGGCCTGTGCCGTGTGGCGGAATTTCTGGCTGACATATGCGCGAGTCGCTGCCACCTGTCGGCCAGTTTGCAGAAAAGTTCGCGCTAACACTTCCCTGCAACGTGACTGCGCGTAGTATCGCGCTTGCCGAAAAGGTTATGAGTCAACAACTGGTAGTGCTGAGACGTGAGTTGATGACTCTGTGAAGTGGCGAGGTTCGGGGCGCGGTACCACTCTTACGGGGAGTTGTGTGCGATGGCGAATGCTCAGCACGGCGGCTGTAACGATGATCCGGACGACGTGGTGTACGTGCCGGGGATGGACTACTTATCGGGGTGGCGCGAGGCTGAAGAGGTCGCTCGGGAGATCAATGCGGCGGCTGAAGTGTTGGGCGTGGGGGAGGTCTTGCGGGCCGTACCGCACACCGGGCCTAAGGGGGAGCCGGTGGTGTGGATGTGGCCAGGGGGCGCCCGCGTGATCGCCTGTGTGCTCTCGATCTTGGCGAGTGAGGCGCAGGCTTCCTGAGGGATGCGCGCCGACGGAAGGGAAGGGGGCAGGCATGCACGAGCAGTGGCGTACCCAAAAGAGGTCACTGGTGTGGATCGAGCCGGGACGCCGAGGAAGCTTCCTGCGGTGTGAGGGCTGCGGGCTGCGGAAGCTGGTCACTGGAGGTGGGCCAAGCAGGTTGGCCGGCAAGCGGCACGCGGACAGCTGCTCGAAGTAGGGGGGCGGGGCAGAGCTGTTGACGGTTGGGCCTGCGCCACAGAAAGTCAGCCCCCACGGCGGGAGAGGCGAGTGCGTGCCGTACCTGGCTCGCTGCACCACTTCCGGTCTCAGCCACGCTGCCAAGTTCTGGGGGCTCTGAGGCCTACTTGAACTCGCCGCAGGAAGCTAGCTGGCGGGCCTTCAACGGCCTCTCCGTGGTCAAACTGTGAACGGCATCGCCAGATCCCTACGGGGCGGCGGCCGCCGTTCGGGCGACGGCCGCGTGCCCCCCTGACGTGGCTGCTCCGATGGTTCAGCCACTGGAGCACTCCCTCTCGGCGCCGGGGGCATGGGATTCCCGGCTTCGGATTGCCCCGAGGGACGCACCGGGCCGTCGGCTCTTCCGCGGGAGTGGAAGCGGGCCCGGCGTCCTTCGCGCCGCAGGCTCGCTCTGCTGCGGGATCGGCCCCCTGACTGGCGTCCGAACGGCGCTCAGGAGGCTGCGTGTCGAGCGTAGCGGTGGTTGCTGCACAGCGGCGCCGTTCGCGGCCAAGTGGCACATGACAGCGCGTCATGCATGAGCACGGACCTGGGTTGACGCCGCAGCGCCTGCGGGTCGATAAACGCTGCACCGCCGCGAATCGTCCTGTTCAATTCCGCCCGGCTCGCGGTCTCTCCCTGCATAATGGGTGAAGCAGATTGCAGGAATCTTTTGCCCTCCATGCTCATCGGGCGGGGCGGAAGGGGGCTGGCGCCGGTGGCAGAGTGGACCTTCCTCACCCATCACGCCCGCGTGCTTCTGAGCATCGCCCGTAACCCGGCCGCACGCATACGGGACATCGCCGCGGCCTGCGGCGTTACCGAACGCACCGTTCAGGCCGTCGTCAGTGACCTCGAAAGTACCGGTTACCTCAGCCGGAAGCGCGAGGGCCGGCGCACGCACTACACCGTTCACCTGGACGGCACGTTGCGGCACCCGGCCGAAGTCGACCTTCCCGTCAAGGTGTTGCTAGACCTCTTGCCCCGGCCCGTCGCACCGGGCGAGGCCCCAGCGGACTCCGCGTAGAAGAGCGCAACGGCGCCCCGCGCCGTTGACCTGATCACACGGATGCCCACGACAGAAGGACCTGATCATGGGCCAGCTGGTCATCCACCGATCCCCACCCGACGCCGACCACGTCGTCACCCTGACGCTCACCGGTGAGCTGGACGTGGCCAACATCAGCGAGTTCCGCGCGGCCGTCGTCCTCATCCTCCGAACGGACGCCCGGCACCTGCTGATCGATCTCGACGGCATCACTTGGTGTGACAACGGCAGCCTCTACAGCATTCTCGGGGCGCAGCATGCCGCTCGCCGAGCCGGGGGCAGCCTTGCTATCACGAAGGCAAGCAAGCCGGTATGCGAGGCTTTCAATCGCAACAGGCTGCATAAGAGGCTGTGGTCCATCTTCCTGTGAAGCCCACCCAGAGTGACACCAGAAGCAATCGTGTTTGATCGCAACGTCGCCATCGTGCTGGTGCAACCGCTGCCGCCGGGGGCTACCGCTCGGGCTTCGCGGCGTGGACCGGTTCATGGGGCCAGGCGTGGCGCGGGCGGAGCTGTCGCCCTTGAGTGAGAAGAGGACCGGTGCCTAGCACGCTAGGTTGTCGTCCGCTGGGGGAGCGGGCTACGCCCAGAGGAGCCCTCCACGACAATTCGCGGAGGGCTTCTCGATGCTCGGGGACGCCTCGGGGTGGGCGGCCTGGCCGACCGGGCGGGACCGGCCGAAGGCCGCACGCCCGGCCGAGGCGGCCGAAGGGTCGCCCGGCGCGCCGTAGGCGCGCCCTTGAGCAAGTAGAGAGAAGTTACTCCGCTGCGGCTCGTCGGCGGGTGGCGGGTCGCTTGGCGGGGGCCTTGGTCGGCGGCAGCGGAAAGGTCAACCTGCACGCGGCGGCGGGCGCCCGGAGCTCTTCGCACAGCAGCGGGCGGCCGGACTTCGCATCGGAGATCACGCGATAGGACACGAGAAGCGGGCTCGCATCTCGCATCCCCAGGGCGGTCTGCTCGTCGGGGAAGGGGGTGCGGGCGGTGACGTGCTCGGTGAATTCCAAGGTGTGCCCGGCATCGACCAGTTGCTGATAAAGATCTCCGAGAGCCTTGTCCGGTGTTTCTGCCAGAGAGGGGACGTCGGCGGCAGTGGCGAGCGGGATGAACATCCGGTGTGCCATGCGGGTGCCGGTCTCGGCGTCACGCAACATGCGGTCCACACTGATCGCATCCTGGTCCTGCTGATCGAGGAAGGATGCGGGAGGGCCGTCCAGCGTGGTCCGGCATACGGCGGGCTGCTCCGCTTCGGTTGCCTCGGGAAGCACCCAACTGCCCTTCGTGGTGCGCTGGATGGACCGGTCCACACTGACCGGGGGAACCCGACCGCCGGGGCCCAGCACGATGGTGCCTTTGCCTTGCAGGGTCTCCGTCAGGCCCATGCGCTGAAGCTCGGCCACGGCGGCGCGGACGGTCGCCTTCCCGATCTGGAACATCCGCTCCATCTGCACTTCAGAGGGCAGCTTGCTGCCGGTCGGGTAGGTGCCCTCTCGGATGTCGTCGGCCAGGCGTTGGGCGACCTGCATTGCCATGGTGGGGCGGCGTTGGATGTGTTCTCGGGCTGCCATGGGTCGCACCCTCCGGGCTTCGTCTGTGTGAGCTGGCGTCTGGTCTGAGCTGGTGGAGAGAGTCTGTTGTCGGCGTTGTGTGGTAGTGGCCTCTTAAGCACTCATGAGGATAAGTGGTTGACCCTGCCCCGCCTAGGTCGCACGATTAAATCCGGCAATCATTCGGATGAGTGCATGGGTTGGACGAGGTGGGAGAGAGGTGAACTGCTGTGCAAAGCAAGCCGATCGACACTGGCCGCCTGGGTGTGATGCGCTGCGTGATCGCTCCGGAAGCGCGCATGACCCCCGACGGGGAAGTGCGCCGCGACCGGGAGGGACAGCCGCAGTGGATTACGGGCCTGTCGGTTCGTCAGGCTGAGGGGCGCCGAACCGACGTGATCCACGTGGTGGTGGCCGGGGCTCAACCCCAGGGCATCGCCGAAGGCGCTGAGGTCCGGGTCACCGGTCTGTGGGCCAATGAATGGGAGGTGGACGGCCGCTCGGGTACGTCCTGGCGGGCGGACGCGATCACCCCGGTAACTGCTTCGGGTGGTTCGGGCGCCGGCGCAGGAACGGGTAACAGCACAGGCCAACGCGGCAAGGCGTCGGGTGATGCCTGATGGAGCGCTACTACTGGAACTTATCGCTCGCACAGGCGCAAGGCGATGCCTGCGTGATGTGCGGGAGTGAGTACCGCGACAGCGCGATCAAGCGCATTCCGGTGGGCCGCGATCCGGCGACCGAAGCTGAGGTCTACGCGTGTGTGACCCCCTGTGCGGCGGAGATCGTGGCCGAGACGGACCGGATGGCGCGCGAACTGCGCGAGGCGGCGGGCCTCGACGACGACACCGACCTCGGTCGCGACGGGGAGTTCGGACACCTGCTGCGTGACCTGCGGGTGTTGGTCGGCACTGAGGCACTGTTGGCCGTGACTCAGGACGTGCCCACCCTGCAATTCGTACTCCAGATGACGGCCGTGCACGCCGAAACGGCCATGATCCGATCCAGGAAACTTCTGGCGCGGAGTCAAGCGGGGGAGGGCTGATGCCTGCCTCCCTGACAGTCTGGATTCTGTCGGCGCTCCTGCTCCTGGGCGTGATGACACAGAGCTGGTGGGAGCCACGGCTACAGGCGCGTGGCATCAACATCCGCACCTGGCCGTGGCGTTGGTGGATGCTCGGCTACCCCCGGACCGTGCTTCGGATCTGGTGGACGTGGCGGCAACTCGCGATGCTCAACGGGTTGTCCGTGAGCCGGCGGCCGAACCAGCGGGTGATGGGGCGCGATCTGGTTGTCCAGGGGCAAGCGCTGCGGCCCAAGGCTCCACGTCTGGGCTGGCCTGTTCCGACACGTAATGGGGTGATCGTCCGGGTGCTGATGCATCCGGGACAGACCCCGGCGCCGTACCTGTCGGCTGCTGGGGCCGTGGAACACGCCTGGCGCGTCCATGCGGTGCGGGTGCGCTCGCCCCGCCGGGGACAGATCTTGATCACGGCGACGGCGAACGACCCGCTGACAGGGAAAGGGTCGGCCAAGCGGCCTGAGACGCTGGCGCTGCTGTCGGCCGACGTGGGCCATACCGAGGATGGCCCATCGTGGGTGATCGACCTCCGGAAGGTGCCGCACTGGCTGATCACCGGGGCGACCCAAAGCGGTAAGTCGTCGCTCCTGGCAGCGTTGGTGCGCTCACTGTCCCGGCAACCGGTCGCGCTGGTCGGCATCGACTGCAAGGGCGGCATGGAACTCGGGCTCTTTGGTCGCCGCTTTTCCAAGCTGGCCATCGACCGTAAGCGGGCGCTTGTCGTGCTGGCCTCCATGGTCGAAGAGATCGAACACCGCATGCGGGTCTGCCGTGCGGCAGGCGTGCGCTCCATCTGGGCTCTACCCGAGGAACGGCGCCCGATCCCGATCGTTGTGATCGTCGATGAGCTGGCAGAGCTGTACTTGCACGACGGCTCCCGCGAATCCCGCGACGAGGCAGAGCAGTGCGGAACCCTGCTGCTGCGTCTGGCACAACTCGGGGCTGCACTCGGCGTGCACCTGGTCGCAGCCGGGCAACGGGTCGGCTCCGACCTCGGACCACGGGTCACCGCACTGCGCGCCCAACTCGGCGGACGGGTCGCCCATCGGGCCCATGACGAGGCGTCGGCCGAAATGACGCTCGGCGACCTCAACCCGGATGCCGTCGTCATCGCCCAAACGATCTCGGAAGAGGAACAGGGCGTTGCCGTGGTCACCACCGGTGGGCGCTGGATGCGTGCCCGCTCCCATCTGATCAGCATGGCCGACGTCGCTGAAATCGCCGTGGTCCCCGGACCGCCGTACCCGTTCCTGTCCGTTGTGGAGACGGCATCCGAGAAAGGAGAAACGGAGAAATGAAACAGAGCACGCTCTACATCATCTGTTCTTTCCTGCTGTTCTTCTCCTTCATGGTCGCCCGATCCAAGGAAGTGCCGATTTACCAGGTGATTCTGATCTCCCTCGGTGGCTTCCTGCTGGCAATGACACCCCTGGGATACCCCGTCTGGGCTCTGTTCCTCGTCATTGGAAACGGCCTGTTCGGCTGATAAGTAACGCGAACTCTGACTTCTACCGCATCGCTCTCTGCCCTTTGGTGCCTCTGCCTTCCGCTGAACTCAGACACATTCGGAGTTGGACATGACCGCCGCGCCCATCCCTCACGAAAGGGGACCCCCTTGTATCCGGCGACGGATGAGGCGCGGCGCTCAGTGCTCACTCAGGCTGAGCGTCTGCGCCTTCTCTCTTCTACCGAACGCGACCTGATCCGGCTCGTGCATGAGCCGGGATTCCCGCGCTGGCTCGACCAGATCAAAGCCATCGGCGGGTGCGCCCACCCCATCTACCTATCCGGTCACACCACAGTGCGCGACGTCTTCAGTGGCTCCGTGTTGCGTCGCTACTCCACCGAAGACGAACCGGGCGGCCGTATGCCGGTGCGCTGCCGCAACCGCCGGGAATCGCGCTGCCAGCCCTGCGCTCGCCTGCACGCGGGCGACACCTTCCAACTCGTCCGCTCCGGGCTGCTCGGCGGCAAGGGCGTGGCCGACCGCGTACAACGGCACCCCCGGCTCTTCGTCACCCTGACTGCCCCGTCCTTCGGCCCCGTGCACCGTGTCAGCACGGAAGGGGCGGCGCCGTGCCGTCCTCGACGCCGAGGCGGGCACTGCGGACACGGGCGACCCCGGGGATGCGGCCAGCACCATGCGGACACTGATCCCGCGCTGGGGCAACCGCTGTGCCGGGACTGCTACGACTACGCGGGCCACGTCCTCTGGCACGCCTCCGCCGGCGCCTTGTGGAGCCGGTTCTGCCACACGCTCAGAAGACGACTGGCTACGGCAGCGGGCATCGTTCAGACACGCTTCCGCGAGCACGCGGCGCTCTCTTTCGCCAAGGTCGCCGAATACCAAAAACGCGGCGCTATCCACTTCCATGCCGTCATCCGCCTGGACGGCCCCGACGGTCCGTCCTCGCCTCCTCCGTTGTGGGCCACGACCGACGCCTTAGAAGCGGCGGTGCGCTCGGCGGCGGCCTCCGTGGAAGTGCAGACCCCGTACTCGGCGGCGACCGGAGAACGGGCCGTGCGCTGGGGCGCGCAACTCGACGTCCACACCATTCGCAGCGACGCTTTCACCCAATCCGCGGTGACCGACAGCGCGGTAGCGGCCTACGTCGCCAAGTACGTGTCCAAGTCGGTCGGCGACGCGGGCGGCGTGGACTACCGGATCACGGACTACGAAAGCGTCCGGCTCGCCCCGGTGGACAGCCACCTGCGGGCCCTCATGGGCGTCTGCTGGCGTCTGGGCGGCTTACCTGAGCTGGACAGCCTGAATCTGCGCTCATGGACTCACACGCTCGGCTACCGGGGCCACGTCCTCACCAAGTCCCGCCGTTACTCGACCACTTACGGGGAGCTGCGCGCGGCACGGACGCGCTACCTGAGCGGCGTGGACTCCCGCACGTGGGATGACGGCACCACCGTCACAGAATCGGCCTGGCGCTACGTCGGCTCTGGGCACTCTCCGGCAGAGGCAGAGCTGGCAGCGGGGATTGCGGAGGATCGCGCTCGCAGCCGTGAGCTCGCCGGCCAAGACAGGGAGTGGGGCTATGGCCGAACTTCCTGAGCGTGAGGAGGTCACGCGGTGTTGCTGCGCAGGGGAGCGGTGCGTGAATTCCCTTGATCAGGAAACGTACTTGCGCTCTAAGTCGGAAGCAGCTTTCAAGGTCATTTGGAAGCCTACGGAGGCGCCGGGATCAGAGGCGGCACATCAGCGCATGTTGGAAATTCTGTTTTCGCCTCGCCCCGGTGAATAGGCGCCTATAGTTGGCCCATCGCATGGGTGACCCCGGCGGTGTGCGACCACCCCGGGGTCTGGCCAGTCTGGAGGGACTGACATGGGTAACTCTGTCATACGCGCCATCGACACCGCAGCCAGGGTGGTCGACGGCTCCCTGCCTGCCGTTCGAGCAGTGGATTACCTGCGGGTTTCCACTGATCAGCAGGTAGACGGGTATGGGATCGCGTACACAGGAGACGAAACCGCCGCGTACATCGCGGCCAAGGGCTGGCAACACGTCGACACCTTCAAGGATGAAGGGGAGTCGGGAACGCTTCCCTGGGACAAGCGCGAAGGCGCGACAGATATCATGGATCTCGCGCGAAAGAGGCCCTGCCCCTTCAATATGGTGGTTGTCCACGAGACTCGGGCGGTCGGCCGGAATAATCGGGTCTTCTGGGAATGGGTGTGGAAGCTTCAAGACCTCGGCGTCTATGTTGCCATCGTGGATGACGACATCGACAACACGACCGAGGAGGGCGAAGAGCGGATGCGCGAAAAGGCTAACGAGGCCTTCAAGGAACTCGTCCGCATCCGCAAAAGGACCCAAGGGGGGATCCAGAAGAAAGCTCGAATGGGAGGCTTTCCTGGAGGATCTGCCCGCTACGGGTACCGTATCGAAAACCAGGGCATCAAAGGAAAGCAGCGCCTTGTTCTCGACCTTTGCGACGGAGGTGAGAGCTGTTCCCGCACAGAAGAATGCATGACCGTGCATGAGGCGGTCGTGTTACGTCGGGGTAGGGTTCTCGTCGTCAAGTATCAGGGGGATTGGCGAAAGGCTGTCCGGCGCCTCAATGCGGAGGGGTTGGTGAGTAGGTCGGGCAAGCCCTGGAGTGAGGCGAACTTTCGAGGGCGTCTGATGAATGACGATCTATTAGAGGCTCGGTACGTGTTTCGTGGTAGGAGTGCGAAACTGCGCCCGGACGGTACGCCGCTGTGGGGTGAGGCCACAACCATTCCGCTTGATCCGATGTTCACGCCCGACGAAGTGGCGGAGTTGCGCGCCGCTACGAGGAAAACTCGTCGACGCCCATCGCAAAAGGGGCGGGTCTACATAGCGTCAGGCAGGATTCGCAGTCGGTGCGGTAAGCGCTACGTTGGTAGCGGTCCGGCCCATGAAGCACCTCATTATCTCTGCACAGGGAAGAAGGAGACGTACCCGGGAGCGCCGACATGCGCGTGTCCCCAGCTCGACGCGCGCGGCATCGATAAATGGGTATGGGGGAGTGTTTGCGAGTTTCTGAGGGATGGGAACAGGCTTCAAGCCCTGTCTGATGAGTGGTTGGGGACTGCAAGGGAGCGAAAGGTCGACTTCGCTGCGCGCCTGGCTACGTTGGATCAGAAGATCGCTGAGCAAGACAGCACGATCAACATCACCATGGCGGTGGCTGCTCAGCAGGCGGCCAAGCGAGGGCTGTCGCAGCGTGCGGCGGAGGAGGCTGTCAATCGAGCTATCCGGCCGCTGACAGAGAGGCTGGAAGAACTCGAACAAGACCGGGCTGCCGTGGAGTCCTGGCAAGAGGCTGCGGCGCAGGAAGAAGAGCGGGAATCGAGTCTCCGAGCAGTTGCGCAGTTGGCCGGCGACCGATTGGAAGAACTCTCCGCAGAGGATCAGCAAGAGTTCTTGGGACTGGCCAAGGTCAAGATCGTGATCACTGGTACTCCCGCGCCCATGCACCGTGGGCTTGCCTGCCCCATAGGTGAATGGTTCCGCGCTCACAAGCGCTTGGTTCCGACGCTGTGTGACTGCGCATGGGAACGCGTGATGGAGTCGGAGAACTTCCCGGGCGGGGGCCTTGTGCCTCGACAGAAGGGAGGGCTTGCCCCTCGAACCGTTCTGGAGGCCTTTCTCAAAAAGGCCCGTACCGGGATTGCCTGGCCCGAGTTGGACGCGGAGCACGGCTCTACGGGTCTCATCGGGCACTGGAAGCGTTGGAGTGCGTCAGGACGCTGGGAGCGCGTCATGGGCGCTCTGGAGGGTGCGTGCGGGGGTGTTCCGGTGGCGCTGCCTCACCCTCTCCCGCCCATGGAAATGACGGGAGAGGTGAGGCCAGGAGTCATCCTCGCGGCATCTTGGGCGGGCGACCGCCCTTCACACCCTTCGGCATCGGCCCCTTCGGCAACGGCATGTTCGACATCAGGTCGCCCATCGCTCGCAGGCGGTCGTTCGTGGCCGTGACCTGCGGGCCCGTGAGGACGCGGGGGAGCTTCAGGAGCGTGGTGCGCAGCTTCTTGAGCGAGACCGTGCCCTCCGTGGTGCCGACGATGACGTCGTGCACCGGGACGTCCGCCACGATGCGGGCCATCTTCTTCTTCTCGGCGGCCAGCAGGCCCTTCACGCGGTTCGGGTTGCCCTCGGCGACCAGGACGATGCCGGCCTTGCCGACGGTGCGGTGCACCACGTCCTGGCTGCGGTTCATCGCGACCGCGGGGGTCGTCGTCCAGCCGCGGCCGATCTTGTCGAGCACCGCGGCCGCCGCGCCGGGCTGGCCCTCCATCTGCCCGAAGGCGGCCCGCTCGGCCCTGCGTCCGAAGACGATCGCCATCGCGAGGAAGGCGAGCAGGAAGCCGAGAATGCCCAGGTAGATCGGGTGACCTACCCAGAAGCCGATCGCGAGGAAGACACCGAAGGTGACAATTCCCACCGCCGCGATGATCAGGCCGATCTTGGAGTCGGCCCGCCGGGTCATCTTGTAGGTCAGAGCGATCTGCTTGAGTCGCCCTGGCTCCGCGGCCGCATCCGCCGCGGTGGATTCCTTCCTCGCCATGCCGAGAAGTCTACGTGGCCCCGGAGGCAACTACGACGTGCGGGTTGTCGTCACGGTCTCTTCGAGTACGCGCAGAGCCTCGACCCGGTCCTTGGCGCGGCGCCGGTCCTCGAGGACGGAGGTCCAGGCGTTGCGCCGCGCGGTGCGCTGGCCGCCGCTCATCAGCAGCGACTCGACGGCGCGCAGGGCGGTGGAGACGGACGGGATGGCGGTGGCGCGAACGGGCGCGGCCTGCATGATGGGGCCCTCCTGGAGAGCGGCTCGGGTGGGGGGAGCGGCTATGGGTAAGGCTGTACGTGCGGTAGTACCAGGGTCACTGATTGGTGTTACCAGGGCGTGACCGACCGGTCAAACGCCGATGAAACCTTGATGCGGTGACCCGTCCGGCCCCAGAACGCGGACGCGGCCCATACGGTCCCGTTCACCTGCGGGGATCGTATGGGCCGCGTCGTTGCGGCCGATACCGGGTGGTAGTCGCTTGTGCGCCGATTCACACAGCCCGGAAGGTCTGATCACACAGCCCGGAAGGTCCGTTGCCGGAACCGTTCCTGCCTCACACCGCCTGCGAAGCGACGTACGAACCGCGCTTCTCGATCGCCATCTGGTAGAGGCGTCCCGCGCGGTACGAGGAGCGGACCAGCGGGCCGGACATCACGCCGGAGAAGCCGATCTGCTCGGCCTCCTCCTTCAGCTCGACGAACTCGGCCGGCTTCACCCAGCGCTCGACGGGGTGGTGGCGCGGCGTGGGACGCAGGTACTGGGTGATGGTGACGAGCTCGGTGCCCGCCTCGTGCAGCTGGCGCAGTGCCTCGCTGACCTCTTCGCGGGTCTCGCCCATGCCCAGGATCAGGTTGGACTTGGTGACCAGGCCGGCCTCGCGGGCCTTCGTGATGACCTCGAGGGACCGCTCGTACCGGAAGCCGGGACGGATGCGCTTGAAGATGCGCGGCACCGTCTCGACGTTGTGGCCGAGGACCTCGGGGCGGGACGAGAAGACCTCGGCCAGCTGGTCGGGGTCCGCGTTGAAGTCCGGGATGAGCAGCTCGACCTTGGTGTAGCCCTCGGCGCGCTCCGCCGTCATGGCGTGGATCTGGCGCACCGTCTCGGCGTACAGCCAGGCGCCGCCGTCCTCCAGGTCGTCGCGGGCGACGCCGGTGATCGTGGCGTAGTTCAGGTCCATCGTGACGACGGACTCACCGACGCGGCGCGGCTCGTCGCGGTCGAGGGCCTGTGGCTTGCCGGTGTCGATCTGGCAGAAGTCACAGCGCCGCGTGCACTGGTCGCCGCCGATGAGGAACGTGGCCTCGCGGTCTTCCCAGCACTCGTAGATGTTCGGACAGCCCGCCTCCTGGCAGACCGTGTGCAGGCCCTCGCTCTTCACGAGCTTCTGCAGGGCGTTGTACTCGGGGCCCATTTTCGCCCGGGTCTTGATCCACTCGGGCTTGCGCTCGATGGGGGTCTGGGCGTTCCGGACCTCCAGGCGCAGCATCTTGCGTCCGTCGGGTGCGACTGCGGACACATCGGCTCCCTGTAGCTTCGATTCTTCGGCGCACACCAGGGTACGCCCGTGATGTCACTGGGCTTACTTCCGGCCAACCTCTGGCCAACGGGGTGCATTCCCCCGAGCGTCGACTAGGCGCCGGCGGAGGCGGGCTCGGCCTGCTTCTCGACGACCTGCGGCTTCTCGACGACCCGCGGCTTCAGCTCCGCGTTCTCCAGTACGTCCCGCAGATGCCGCTCGGCGACGGGCAGCACGTCCGCGATGGTGATCTCGCGGTCCAGCTCGTACGAGAGGGACGTCACGCCCGCGTCGCGGATGCCGCACGGGATGATCCGGTCGAACCAGGTGTTGTCCGGGTTCACGTTGAACGAGAAGCCGTGCATCGTGACGCCCTTGGCGACGCGGATGCCGATCGCGGCGATCTTGCGGTCCTCGCGGCGCTGGCCCGCGTTGGACGGGGCGTACTCCGGACCGTTGAACCGGGCGTCGAACTCGTCGTCCTGGAGCCGCGGGTCGAAGTCGAGGGAGAGGCCGCCGAGCGCGGGGCGTTGCTCCACCGGGTCGCCGAGGACCCAGACGCCGCTGCGGCCCTCGACGCGCGTGGTCTCCAGGCCGAACTCCGCGCACGTACGGATGAGTGCCTCTTCGAGGCGGCGTACGTGCGCCACGACGTCCACCGGGCGGGGCAGCTTCTGGATGGGGTAGCCCACCAGCTGGCCCGGGCCGTGCCAGGTGATCTTGCCGCCGCGGTCCACGTCGATGACGGGGGTGCCGTCCAGCGGGCGCTCGCTGTCCTCGGTGCGGCGGCCCGCGGTGTAGACCGGCGGGTGCTCCAGGAGCAGGCAGGTGTCGGGCACCTCGTCGGCGAAGCGGGCGGCGTGCACCCGGCGCTGCTCGTCCCACGCCTCTTGGTACTCCACGGAGTTTGGGCCGAAGCCCAGCCGGACGAACCGAAACTCACTCACGGCAGGTGCCTCCCTGAACGTTCACCGTGCACATATCGCGCCCCAGCCACTGTACGGGCCCCCTTCGGCGGCAACCTCGGCCCGGGTTCCTCACACGATCGGATGAATGACCGGAGAAGGCGCCTCCGCGGGCTGTGATGGCCGTTACATTCGCGCCGTTCACGAGGCCATAAGGGCTGCTCAAGGCAGGCCCGAAAGGCAGGAGACCGCACAGCCGATGACGGAACGACCCCCGCAGCGCACTCCCAACCGCCAGCTAGCCGCGCTCATCTCGGAAGCCGGATTCTCCAATGCGGGCCTCGCCCGCCGCGTCGACCAACTGGGCCTCGAGCACGGCCTGGACCTGCGGTACGACAAGACGTCCGTGACCCGCTGGCTCCGCGGCCAGCAGCCCAGGGGCACCACACCCGCGCTGATCGCCGAGGTCTTCACCAGAAGGCTCGGCCGGCGCCTGTCCGCCCAGGATCTCGGGCTCGACGCATGCGCTCCCGTGTACGCCGGTCTTGAGTTCGCGGCCACCCCCGAGGAGGCCGTCGACATCGTCGGCGGACTGTGGCGCAAGGACTCCGGAAGCCACGCGGAGCTACGCAAGATCGCGTTCACCCCGGCCGGGCTCGTGGTGCCGAGCCGGGACTGGCTGATCGGCCGCGCCGACGAACGCGTCGGACGCGGGGACGCGGACCCGGCCCACGCACGCGTGCCCGCACAGGGCCGCCCCGCCGTGCCCCGGCAGCGGCAGGGCCCCGAACGCGGCCCCGGGCAGCGGGTCAGCAACGGCGACATCGCCGCGCTGCGCTCCGTGGGCGAGCTCTTCCGCGCCCTCGACCACGCGTACGGCGGCGGGCACGCCCGGCAGGCCCTCGTCCGCTATCTGGAGCACGAGGCCGAGCCGATGCTGCGCGGTGTCTACGGAGAGCAGGCCGGGCGGCGCCTCTTCGCGGCCACCGCCGACCTGACCCGCCTCGCGGGCTGGACCTCGTACGACATCGCGGCCCACGGCCTCGCCCAGCGGTACTACGTCCAGGCGCTGCGTCTGGCGCAGGCCGCGGGCGACCGCGCGTACGGCTCGTACGTCCTGGTCACGATGAGCCGCCAGGCCGTCTACCTCGGCCACGGACGCGAGGCCGTGCAGCTCGCGCGGGTCGCCCAGCAGGGCGTCGGCTCCGCCGCGCCGCACGTCGTGCAGGCCCTGCTGTACGCCGCCGAGGCGCGCGGGCACGGGGTGCTCGGCGAGGTGCGGGCCTGCACCGCGGCGCTCGGGCGGGCCGAGCGCTCCCTGGAGGCGGCGCGGCCCGGCGACGAAGTGCCGCACTGGGCGCGGTTCTTCGACGAGGCGCAGCTGGCGGACGAGCTGGCGCACAGCTACCGCGACCTCCAGCAGTACCGCGCCGCGGCCCAGTACGCCGAGCGCTCCCTCCAGCTGCGCGCCCCCGCCTTCGCGCGCAGCCGCCTCTTCTGCCGGGTCGTCCTCGCCACCGCGCGGCTCGGCCTCGGCGAGCTGGAGCAGGCCTGCCAGCTGGGGGCCGAGGCCGCGCAGGCGGCGGGCGAGATGCGGTCCGCGCGGGCGCACGAGTACGTACGCGAATTCGAGCGCCGTCTGGAGCCGTACCGGGACGCGGCCCCCGTGCGGGGATACCGGGACAAGGTGGCGGCGCTGGGGTGACGACGTGGGCCCATGAGAAGCCCCCGCGTGGGGGGCGCGGGGGCTTCCGGGGGAGCCGGACCGGGGATCGGACGGTCAGGCGGCGGTGGGCAGTGACTCCTGGGCTGACGAGGAGGCGATGCCGAAGTCGGTGAGGACGGCGTGGGCGGCGCGTCGGCCCGAGTGCAGCGCGCCCTGGACGGTGCTGGTGTCGCGGTGGTCCCCGCAGACGTAGAGCCCGGAGAGCAGCCGCACCGGGCGCCGCGCGTCGTGCGGGGGCGGCATCGCGGGCACGGCCTCGCGGGTGTGGTGGACGGCGAGCCGCTCCCAGCGGTCGGTCGGTGTGCCGTACAGCGCGGTGAGATGCGTACGGACGGCGGACTCGTCGGGTGGCGGGCCGAGGACCGTCGAGGAGACGAGGACACGGCCGGCGGGCGCGCGCGACGGGTCTACCTGGCTGATGACGGCGGTGTGGGCGACCGGGCCGGCCCGGTCCGCGTCGAGGAGCAGCCCGGGGCCGTCGAGCGGCGGCTCGGGTGCCGCGTGGTGGACCACCGTGACCTCGTGGAAGGGCGGCACGCGCAGGCCGGGGAGGAGTTCGGCGGCGGCGCGCGCGTCGGTGGCGAGCAGGACGGCGCGACAGGCGATCTCGCCGTGCTCGGCGGTCCTGACGCAGCTCGTGGAGACCGAGGTGACGCGGACACCGGTGCGGACCGTGCCGGGCGGCAGCGCGGCGGCGAGAAGCTCCGGCAGGACCTCCGCGCCGCCCTCCGGCAGGCAGAGGCGGCCGCGCGCGAAGGCGTGCAGGGCGAGGTCCGCGCACCGGCTGGACGTGGTCAGGCCCGGGTCGCAGAGGAGCGCCGAGAGGAGCGGGCGCAGAAAGCCGTCGATGGTGCGGGAGGGCAGTCCGCGGGCGGCGAGGGCGTCGGCCGCCGGGAGTTCGGGCCGGGTCAGGAGGCGCTCGACGGGCGTCGCGGCGATGCGGGCGAGGGCGGCGCCGAGCCGGGCCTGGTCGAGGGGGGCGCTCGTCAGGGCGCGCGCCGCCGTGAGTGCGCCCCTCGCGCTCCGTCCGGGCAGCCGCTCGGCGGCGCGGTAATGGCGGCCCTCACTGTGCACGAGGAGGCCGGGCGCGAAGGGGCGCAGGACGAGCGAGTCGAGCCCCGGGGTCCGCCGCAGTTCCGGATACGAGGTGGTGAGGAGCTGTCCGATTCTGTCGAGCCGGAATCCGTCGACCTTCTCCGTCGACATCCGGCCGCCGACGTAAGGAGCGGCCTCCAGAACTACGGTCGTTACACCGGCACTGGTCAGCCGATGCGCCGCCGAGAGCCCCGCGGCCCCGGCTCCCACGATGACGACATCCGCATGGTGCGCATGCTCTGGCACGTGCCCCTCCCGAGGTCGCGCGGCTGCTGGGTTGCTGATGCCCCCAACAGGGCTTCGGAATACCCGAGTTCGGCACGAGGGTAGGAGCGGTTCCGGTCGGAAGGAGTCGCGCATCGACCGGGCACGGTCGCACGCCGGTCGCACATGGGCGCGTGGCGGAAGGCTTCGGTCTCCTTCCGTCAGGCCGGACGCCTCACCTCAGCGCCGCCCGGATCGCGTCCTCGATGCCGGGGAACGCGAAGGTGAATCCGGACTCCAGGAGGCGCGTCGGGAGCACCCGCTGGCTGCCGAGGACGTCCCCCGCCATCTCGCCGAGCACCAGGCGCAGCGCGGGCGCGGGCGCGGGGAAGAGCGTGGGCCGGCGCAGCACCCGGCCCATCGCGGCCGTCACCTCACGGTTGGTGCGCGGCTCGGGCGCGGTGAGGTTGAACGGGCCCGACAGCGTCTCCGTGTCGATCAGGTGCCGCAGCGCGGCCACCTCGTCGTGCAGGGAGATGTGGCTCCAGTACTGCCTGCCGTCGCCGAGGCGCCCGCCGAGCCCCGCCTTGAAGAGCGGGAAGAGCCGGCCCCAGGCGCCGCCCTCGCGGCCGACCACGAGCCCGTTGCGGGCGAAGACGGTACGGATGCCCGCCTCCTGCGCGGCCGCCGCCGCGGCCTCCCACTCCACGCACAGCGACGGCAGGAAGCCCTGTCCGGCGGGCGCGCTCTCGTCCACCGCACGCGAACCGGTGTCTCCGTAGTAGCCGATCGCGCTGGCATTCACGAACACCCGGGGCGGTTCGTCGAGCGAGGCCACGGCGGCGGCGAGCGTGCCGGTGCCGAGGACCCTGCTGTCCCTGAGTTCCCGCTTGTAGGCGGCCGTCCAGCGGTGGTCGCCGATGCCGGCGCCCGCGAGGTTGACGACCGCGGTGCAGCCCGCGAGCCCGGCCTTGTCGACGAACCCCTCCTGAGGGTCCCAGCGCACCTCGTCCTTGCCTCGTGGCGCCCTGCGCACCAACCGCACCACCTCGTGCCCGTCGGCGGCGAGGGAACGGGTGAGCGCCTTGCCGATGAGCCCGGAGGCGCCGGTCACGGCGACGCGCGACTGTGTGGTTTCCATGGGGTCCATCCTGCCCCCGGAAACCGTCCGGGCGCCTGCTCCGCGAAGCCGACGTGGCGCGTGATCCGGCCGCCGTACAGTGGCGCCATGCCGGACATGCACATACGTACCGCACTGCCCGAGGATGACGACGAGCTCGCCCGTCTCGACCGTGCCACCTGGTCCACACTGCACGCGGTCCACCCCCGCCCCCAGCCGCCCTACGAGCCCTTCTTCAACGACCGCTTCGGGCCCCGCGACCATCTGGTCGCCGAGGTGGACGGGCGGATCATCGGCTACGTGAAGCTCGGCTTCCCCACCCCCCTGCTCGTCAACGCGCACGTGCGTCAGATCCAGGGCTTCGTCGTCGCCGAGGAGGCGCGCGGCCGGGGCGTCGGCAGGCGGCTGCTCCGGGCGGCCATGGACGAGGCACGCCGCCAGGGCGCGGTCCGCATCACCCTGCGCGTGCTCGGGCACAACACCCCGGCCCGCAAGCTCTACGAGGCGGAGGGCTTCGTCATCGAGGGCGTGCTGCCCGGCGAGTTCCTGCTGGACGGCGCGTACGTCGACGACGTCCTCATGGGCCGGCCCCTCTGACCGGTGAACGACCCGGCGGACGACCCCACGGACCTGCTCGGCGTGCGGAGGCGCCGCGCTCGTAGGAGCGTGAAGAGATGATCAGGGCTGCGGCCAGACGGCGAGACGCGGACCAGCGCGACTGGCTGCTGCGGGGCACGCCACCCCCGCCCTGGGTGCGCTGGCCCCCGCCGCTGCTCCTCCTCGCGATCGTCCTCGTCCAGCTGGTCACCCCGAAGACGGTGGACCTCAGCTTCCTGGTCGCGGCCGTCCCGCCGCTGGCCGCCCTGTCGTACGGGCCCGCCGCCACGGCCGTTGTCGGCGGTGTCGTCATCGCGCTGCTCTCCCTGCCGCGCTTCGGCCTCGGCCACCCGGGCAGCAGCGACGAGCTGACGATCACCTTCATCGCGGTGCTCAGCGTGGTCTTCGCCTGGGTGCGCAGCCGCCGCGAGGCCCAGCTCGTCACCGTGCGCACGGTCGCCGAGGCGGCCCAGTTCGCGGTCCTGCCGCCGCTGCCGGAACGGGTCGGCCGGGTGCGGTTCGCGGGTCTCTACCAGGCGGCGGAGCACGAGTCGCTGGTCGGCGGCGACTTCTTCGACGTACGCAGAGGGCCCGGCGGGGTGCGCGCCCTCATCGGCGACGTGCAGGGCCACGGGCTCGCGGCGGTCGGCACGGTCGCCGCGCTGCTCGGCGCGTTCCGCGAGGCGGTCATCGACCAGGCCCAGCTGGAGGGGGTCGCGGGGCAGCTCGACCGCAGGCTCGTCGTGGACTCCGCCGGGCAGGAGCACGCCGAGCTGTTCGCGACGGCGGTGCTCCTGGAGTTCCCCGACGACGCCTCCGTCGTACGCGTCGTCTCCTGCGGGCACCCGCCGCCCCTGCTCGTACGCGGCCCCGAGGTCACCGAAGTGGACGTGCCGTCCTGCGCGCCGCTCGGCCTCGGCATCGCGGGCCTCGCCCCGCCCGAGGGCGTGACGGTGCCGCTGCTCGCGGGGGACCTGCTGTTCGGCCTGACCGACGGGGTGAGCGAGGCGCGGGACGCGTCCGGCGCGTTCTATCCGCTGGCGGACCGCATCACCGCGCTGCTCAAGGCGGACGCGGCACTCCAGGACGACCCGGCGGCGCTCACCGAGCGGGTGTGGGCGGACGTGGTGCGGTACGCGGGGCGCGTACGGGACGACGTGACGATGATGGTGTTCGCACCTGGGCCGCCCGAGCCCTCCGGGCCGCCCGAGTCCTGCGGGCCGCCCGAGTCCTGCGGGCCGCCCGAGTCCTGCGGGCCGCCCGAGTCCTGCGGGCCGTCCGAGTCCTGCGGGCCGTCCGGGCCGTCCGGGCTCTCCGGACTCTCCGGGCCGTCCGGGCCGTCCGGGCAGTCCGGGCCCTCCGGGCTCTCCGGGTCGTCCGAGCCACCCGGGCCGTCCGGGCTCTCCGGGCCGTCCGGGCCGTCCGAGCCACCCGGGCCGTCCGGGCCGTCCGAGCCGCCCGGGCCCTCCGAGCCATCCGGGCCCTCCGGGCGGTCCGGGGCCTCCGGGCCCTCCGGGCGGTCCGGGCCATCCGGGCCATCCGGGCCGCCCGAGCCACCCCGGCCACCCGAGCCCCCGGGGTCGCCCGAGCCCCCGGGGTCGCCCGAGTCACCGGCACCGCCCGAGTCACCGGCACCGCCCGAGTCACCGGCACCGCCCGAGACCCCGTAACGACCCCTCTCAGCCCCTCGCCCGCGTCAGCAGCCCCATCCCGCCCGTGAGCTCCCGCAGGCACCGCACGGCGAGCTCCGCGGGGGAGCCCGGGGCCGTGACGTCCGCGTCCGTCTCCGCCCACGTCTCCAGGGCGATCCGGATCGCGTCGGTCGCCGCGGCGGCGGCCAGCCGGACCTCCAGCGGCTGCGCGCCCTCGCCCGCGAGCTCCGCGACGACGGGCCGCAGCCGGTCCTCCGACTCCTGGTTCACGCGGTACCAGACCGCCCGCAGCGCGGGGTCGCCGGCGGCCGCGCGGAGCAGCCCGCGGACCTGCCGCAGCCCGGCGGCGGCGGCCTCGTCCGGCGCGGCGAGCGCCTCGGCGACCGCGCCCGCGAGCGCCTCGGGAAGCGCCGCGCCCGGCTCGCTCCCGGCCAGCAGCGCCCGCCACCGCTCCCCGCCGACGGCGAGCAGCGGGCCCACCGCGTCCTGCTTGGTGCGGAAGTACCGGTAGAAGGTGCGCAGCGCGACCCCGGCCCGGCCCGCGATGGCCTCGGCCGTGGTGCCTTCGGTCCCGTGCGCGGTGAAGAGCTCCGCGGCGGCGTGCGCGATCTCCAGCTGGGTGGCCAGCTTGCGGCGCTCCGTGAGGGAGAGGGGCGGGGTGGACGACTGGGTGCTCACCCCCCGAAGACTACGCCGAACACGACAAGTAGGCGCGTCGGGACAAGGTGGCATAACGTGCCATCTAGGCGTACCGTGAAACGCGTAAGCGCCACTTTCACCAGAGCCGGAGTACGTCATGCAGAGCGCCCCACAGACCCTGAACCGCTACGAGGGGCGCCGCGCCCTGGTCACCGGCGGTGGCTCCGGCATCGGCCAGGCGACCGTCCTGCGCATGCTGGCCGAGGGCGGCCGGGTCGTCGCCGCCGACGTCAGCGAGGACGGCCTGAAGGACACCGCGGTCAAGGCGGGCGCCGGCGCGGAGCGCCTCACCACCGTGGTCGTGAACGTCGCCGACGAGGCCTCCGTCCGTGCGGGCGTCGCCACCGCCACGGCCGCGCTCGGCGGCCTGGACGTCCTCGTCAACGCCGCGGGCATCCTGCGCTCCTCGCACACCCACGAGACCACCCTCGGCGCCTTCAACCAGGTCATCGGCGTCAACCTCACCGGCACCTTCCTGATGATCCGCGAGGCGATACCGGCGCTGCTGGCGGGCGACGGCCCGGCCGTCGTGAACTTCAGCTCCACGTCCGCGACGTTCGCCCACCCGTACATGGCGGCCTACGCGGCGAGCAAGGGCGGCATCCAGTCCATGACGCACGCGCTGGCCGCCGAGTACGGCAAGCAGGGCATCCGGTTCACCGCCGTGCAGCCCGGCTCCATCTCCTCCGGGATGACGGACGGCTCCGGCGCCAGCAGGCAGAGCGTCGGCCCCGGCCTGCCCGAGGACGCCGACATGAGCCTGTTCGTGAAGCTCGCGCCCGCGCTCGGCCAGGGCTTCGCGGGCCCCGAGACCGTCGCCTCCGTCGTCGCCATGCTCGCCTCGGACGACGGCCGCTTCATCACCGGCACCGAGATCCGCATCGACGGCGGCACGCACTTCTGACGGTCGGACCGCTGCCGGGCCACAGGCTTTCAGTCGGCCATGAAGCGGTCCCACAGTTTCGGATACCGCTCCGCTAGCACCGCCTCGTCCTCGAAGTCGAGCGGGGTGCCCTCGGGTTCGGCGGGGGCGGGCGGGATGCCGAGGTCCGGTGTGTCGAGGCCGGTGAGCTGCTCGTACGCCTCGTCGGCGGCGTAGCCGAGCTCCTCGCCGTCCCCGTCGAGCTCCTCGTCGAACTCGTCCAGGAGGTCGGCGAGCGCGTCGGGGTCGTGCACCGCTCCCTCGTACACCGCCCGGCCCTGCCCGATCAGCCAGCATCGGAAGTAGTCGAAGGCGTCGTCGCTCGCGCCGCCGAGCAGCACCCAGGCCGCGCCCCACAGATCCCAGCGGTAGGCGCGGTTGTAGCGGGCCTCGAAGTGGCGGGCGAAGTCGAGGACCGAGTCCGGGTCCGACTGCAGCAGTCTCTCGACGAGCAGCTCGGCGTGGTCCTCGGGGTCGCCGCCGGCGGCCTCGCGGGTGCTGTCCACGATCTCCCAGAACTCCGTCTCGTCCATCACGGGTCCAGCATCGGTCCTGGGGAGTGGGGGCGCACGCGGAGTGCGCCGGAATGCGGCTGTCTCGTTATGCGTGCACATGCCCATGGAAAAACCCGACAGGAGATGTCCGCTTTCGGTGGCAGCCTCACAGGCATGAACACCACGCAGACCCCGCCCGGCACGCAGCCCCTGACCGGGAAGACCGCCCTCGTCGCCGGCGCCACCCGCGGCGCAGGCCGCGCCATGGCCGTCGAACTCGGCCGCGCCGGAGCCACCGTGTACGTGACGGGCCGCACCACCCGAGAGCGCACCAGCGAGAGCGGCCGGACCACCGAGACCATCGAGGGGACCGCCGAACTCGTCGACGCGGCCGGCGGCAAGGGCGTCGCCGTGCCCACCGACCACCTGGAGCCCGCCCAGGTCGAGGCGCTCGTCGACCGGATCGACCGCGAGCGCGGCCGCCTGGACATCCTCGTCAACGACATCTGGGGCGGCGACATCCACGTCGAGTGGGACAAGAAGATGTGGGAGCACGACCTCGACAAGGGACTGCGCGTCCTGCGCCTCGGCATCGAGACGCACATCGTCACCAGCCGGTACGCGCTGCCGCTGCTCATCAGGAACCCCGGCGGCCTCGTCGTCGAGGTCACCGACGGCACCCAGGAGTACAACGGCCCCAACTACCGCAAGCCGTTCTACTACGACCTCGCCAAGGCCGCCCCGCTGCGCATGGCGCGCGACCTCGCCGAGGAGGTGAAGGAGTACGGCTGCACGGCGCTCTGTCTCACTCCCGGCTGGCTGCGCTCCGAAGCCATGCTCGACACCCACTTCAAGGTGACCGAGGAGAACTGGCTCGCGGGCTGCGAGCAGGACCCGCACTTCGCGATCTCCGAGACACCGACGTTCGTCGGCCGGGCGCTCGTCGCGCTCGCCGCCGACCCCGACGTGGCACGCCACAACGGCGCGTCGCTCTCCAGCGGCGGCCTCGCCCAGGAGTACGGCTTCACCGACGTGGACGGCTCGCGGCCCGACGCATGGCGGTACATCACGGAGGTCGACCAGGAGAGCCCCACGGCGGACGTCACCGGCTACCGGTAGCCCCTAAGAGCCCGGTTCGCGACCCGTGCCGTAGAGCTCCGCAAGCCGCGCCGCCGCGGCCGCGAACCGCTCGCGCAGCCCCGTCGGCTCCAGCACCTCCACCTCCGGTCCGAGCGCCATGAGCTGCGTGTACGCCACGTCCTCGTTCTCGACGGGCAGGGTGACCGTCACCCGGCCCGTCGCGTCCGGTTCGCCCGCAGCCTCCGTCGCCTCGCGGGCGACCACGCGGTCCATGGCGTACGGCAGCTGCCGCAGGCCCGCCTCGGAGAGCCGCACCACCACCTCGGCCCGCAGGATCGCCCGCGCGAACTGCGCGGCCCGCTCCTCCCAGAAGCCCGGCAGGTCGAACTCCTCGTCCCGCGAGAACCGTTCCTCCCCGGCCTCCACCGCCGTGAACCGGTCGATGCGGTACACGCGGTACTCCCCGGAGTCGGGCACCCGCGCGCACAAGTACCAGACGCCCGCCTTGAGCACGAGGCCGTACGGCTCCAACTCCCGTACCACCTCCGTTTCCTGGCGGCGGTAGCGGGCGGTCACGCACCGGTCGTCCCACACCGCGTCCGCCACGGCAGGCAGCAGCTCCGGGGCGGGCGTCTCCTGGAACCAGCCCGGCGCGTCCAGATGGAACCGCTGCGACGCGCTCTGCGAGGCGTCCCGCAGCGACGGCATGAGCGCCGCCGACACCTTGAGCCGGGCCGCCGACGCCGCGTCCGCGAGCCCCATCTCCCGCAGCGCGCCCGGCACCCCGGACAGGAACAGCGCCTCCGCCTCGCTGCGGCCGAGCCCGGTGAGGCGGGTGCGGTAGCCGCCGATCAGCCGGTAGCCGCCGGTGCGGCCCCGGTCGGCGTAGACGGGCACGCCCGCCTCGGACAGCGCCTGCGCGTCGCGCGTGATGGTCCGCTCGGACACTTCGAGCTCGGCGGCCAGCTCGGCGGCGGTCATGGAGGGCCGTGCCTGGAGCAGCAGCACCATCTTGATGAGGCGGGCAGCGCGCATGGCCCCATGATGCCGTCACGTACACAAGGGTGTGGGCCCCTGCCGACGGCAGGGGCCCACACCCTTGTGGAACGGGAGTTCCTACAGGCCGTACTTGGCCCGTGCCTCCTTCACCGCGGACGCGGGCACCTCGCCACGGCGGGCGAGCTGCGCCAGCGCGGCGACGACGATCGACTCGGCGTCGACACCGAAGTGGCGGCGCGCCGCCTCACGCGTGTCGGAGAGGCCGAAGCCGTCCGCGCCGAGCGAGGAGTAGTCCTGCTCGACCCACTGCGCGATCTGGTCGGGGACCTGACGCATGTAGTCGGAGACGGCGAGCACGGGGCCCTGCGCGCCCTCGAGCGCCTTGCGCACGTAAGGCGTGCGCTCCTCGCCGCGCAGCAGCGCCTCGTCCGCCTCCAGGGCGTCACGGCGCAGCTCGGTCCAGGACGTCGCGGACCACACGTCGGCGGCCACGCCCCACTCCTCGGCGAGCATCTTCTGGGCCTTCAGGGTCCAGTGGATGGCCGTGCCGGAGCCGATGAGCTGGATGCGCGCGGCGTTGGCAGCGGGGGAGAGGCCCGCGGACTCCGCCGTGTTGAAGCGGTAGAGGCCCTTGACGATGCCCTCGTCGCCGCCCGCGGGCTTCGCGGGCTGCGGCATGGGCTCGTTGTAGACGGTGAGGTAGTAGAAGACGTTCTGGTCCTCGCCCTCGTGGGCCTCGCCGTACATGCGGCGCAGACCCTCCTTGACGATCGCGGCGATCTCGTAGGCGAACGCCGGGTCGTAGGAGAGCGCGGCCGGGTTCGTCGCGGCGATCACCGGCGAGTGACCGTCGGCGTGCTGGAGGCCCTCACCCGTCAGCGTCGTGCGGCCGGCGGTGGCACCGACGAGGAAGCCGCGGCCGAGCTGGTCACCGAGCTGCCACATCTGGTCGGCGGTGCGCTGCCAGCCGAACATCGAGTAGAAGATGTAGAACGGGATCATGACCTCGCCGTGCGTCGCGTACGACGTCGACGCGGCGATGAAGTCCGCCATGGAACCGGCCTCGGTGATCCCCTCGTTGAGGATCTGGCCGTCCTTGGCCTCCTTGTAGTACATCAGCTGGTCGCGGTCGACCGGCTCGTACGTCTGGCCCTTGGGGGAGTAGATGCCCAGGGACGGGAAGAGGCTCTCCATGCCGAAGGTGCGCGCCTCGTCGGGGACGATCGGCACCCAGCGCTTGCCGGACTCCTTGTCGCGTACGAGGTCTTTGACCAGGCGTACGAACGCCATGGTCGTCGCCACCGACTGCGAGCCGGAGCCCTTGTCGAAGGAGGCGAACGTTTTGTCCGCGGCGGCGGGCAGCGGGGCCAGCGGCTGCGTGCGGCGGGCCGGGGCCGGGCCGCCGAGGGCCGCGCGGCGCTCCTGGAGGTAGCGGACCTCGGGGGAGTCGGCGCCCGGGTGGCCGTACGGCACCTGGCCGTCGGCGAACGCGCTGTCCGGGATCGGCAGACCGAGCAGGTCGCGCATGTCCTTGAACTCGTCCACCGTCAGCTTCTTCATCTGGTGGTTGGCGTTCTTGGACTCGAAGCCCTTGCCGAGGGTGAAGCCCTTGACCGTCTGCGCGAGGATCACGGTCGGCGCGCCCTTGTGGGTGAGCGCCGCACGGTAGGCCGCGTAGACCTTGCGGGCCTCGTGGCCGCCGCGCGAGAGGTGGAAGCACTCGCTGATCTTGTCGTCGCTGAGCAGCTTGCCGAGCTCGACGAGCGCGGGCTCGGAGCCGAAGAAATGCTCGCGGATGTAGGCGGCGTCGCGCGTCGCGTACGTCTGGAACTGCGCGTCCGGCACCTCGCGGAGGCGGCGGACCAGGGCGCCCGTGGTGTCGAGCTGGAACAGCTCGTCCCAGGCGTTGCCCCACAGGACCTTGATGACGTTCCAGCCGGCGCCGCGGAACTGCGCCTCCAGCTCCTGCACCACGCGGAAGTTGGCGCGGACCGGGCCGTCGAGACGCTGCAGGTTGCAGTTGATGACGTACGTGAGGTTGTCGAGACCCTCACGCGCGGCCAGTGCGAGGGCCGCCGTCGACTCGGGCTCGTCCATCTCGCCGTCACCGAGGAACGCCCACACGTGCGAGGCGGAGACGTCCTTGATGCCGCGGTTGGTGAGGTACCGGTTGAAGCGCGCCTGGTAGATGGCGGAGAGCGGGCCCAGACCCATGGAGACGGTCGGGAACTCCCACAGCCAGGGCAGGCGGCGCGGGTGCGGGTAGGAGGGCAGGCCGTTGCCGCCCGCCTCCTGGCGGAAGTTGTCGAGCTGCGCCTCGTTCAGGCGGCCGTCGAGGAAGGCGCGGGCGTAGATGCCGGGGGAGGCGTGGCCCTGGATGTAGAGCTGGTCACCGGAGCCGGGGGCGTCCTGGGACTCCTTGCCCTTGAAGAAGTGGTTGAAGCCGGTCTCGTACAGCCAGGCCGCGGACGCGAAGGTCGCGATGTGGCCGCCGACGCCGTGCTTCGAGCCGCGGGTGACCATCGCGGCCGCGTTCCAGCGGTTCCACGCGGTGATCTTCCGCTCCATCTCCTCGTCACCGTCGACGGACGGCTCGGCGGAGGTGGGGATCGTGTTGACGTAGTCGGTCTCGAGGAGCTTGGGCAGCGCCAGGCCCGCGCCCTCGGCACGCTCCAGCGTGCGGCGCATCAGGTACGCGGCACGGTGCGGCCCGGCCGCCTGAGTAACGGCGTCCAGGGAGGCCTGCCATTCGGCGGTCTCCTCGGGGTCGCGGTCCGGGAGCTGGTCGAGCTCGCTCGGCTGGATAGCGGAGGGGTCGGTCATTGCGCCGCCTTCCTGAGTCGGAGGGGGTCCCCTGTTCGGTAAGGGGTGGGGGTGCCCGATGTCTTTGGCAGGACAGGGCGTGAGGCTCTGGTGAGAGCCATCGACGACTGTAAGCCCGTGATCGATGATCGATCAAAGCGTTGAGCGAAAAACTTCCCCAGATTGCGAAAGTCGGCATCCGGTGCCAGTGAAACGGGCACGCGGTGCCTTCGATTTGAAGGGTTTACGCAGGTGGGAGCACGTCTGCGGGCCGACGGCCACGGATGAGCGGCGGCTCAGGCCCGCGGCGCGCACCCCAGGACGTGCGACTTGACCAGCTCCGCGATGGCCGGGTCGCGGCGCCGGAAGGCCGAGACCAGGGCCTCGTGCTCCTCCGCGTACGACTGCTGGACCGTGCCCAGCCAGCGGATGGACAGCGCCGTGAACACCTCGATGCCGAGGCCCTCCCAGGTGTGCAGGAGGACGGAGTTGTCCGCGGCGCGCACCAGCTCCCGGTGGAAGGCGACGGTGTGCCGCACCTGCCCGGTGCCGTCCGAGGCCCGGTCCGCCTCGTAGAGGGCCGCGACATGCGGCTCCAGGGCCGAGCAGTCCGCGGCGAGCCGCTCCGCCGCCAGCTCGGCCGCGATGGCCTCCAGACCGGCCCGGACGGGGTAGCTCTCCTCCAGGTCGGCGGCCGTCAAGTTGCGTACGCGTACACCCTTGTTGGGCGCCGACTCGATGAGCCGCAGCGTCTCCAGCTCGCGCAGCGCCTCACGGACCGGGGTCTGCGAGACCTCAAGCTCGACGGCGATCCGGCGCTCCACGATCCGCTCGCCCGGCTTCCAGCGCCCGCTGACGATCCCCTCCACGATGTGCTCGCGGATCTGTTCGCGCAGCGAGTGAACGACGGGCGCGGTCATGAGAGCTCCTCCGGCAGGGGCAGCGGACCCCAAGGGCGTGTGACCCCTAGACAATACGGCGACGCCCCCGCCCGGAGGACTCCGGACGGGGGCGTACGCGCTGATGAGACGAGTGTTACAGCCTCACGGAAGACGAGAACTACAGGCCGAGCTCGACCTCGAACTCGCCCGCCTCCAGGATCGCCTTGACCGCGGTCAGGTAGCGGGCGGCGTCCGCGCCGTCCACCAGACGGTGGTCGTAGGAGAGCGACAGGTACGTCATGTCCCGGACGGCGATGGTCTCGCCGAGGTCCGGGTGGTTGATGACGACCGGACGCTTCACCGTGGCACCGATGCCGAGGATCGCGGCCTGGTTCGGCGGCACGATGACCGTGTCGAACAGGGCGCCGCGCGAACCGGTGTTGGAGATCGTGAAGGTGGCGCCGGACATGTCGTCCGGGGTGAGGCCACCGCCACGCGCCTTGCCGGCGAGCTCGGCGGTCTTCTTCGAGATACCGGCGATGTTCAGGTCGCCCGCACCCTTGATGACCGGCGTCATCAGACCCTTCTCGGCGTCCACGGCGATGCCGATGTTCTCCGAGTCGAAGTACGTGATGGTGCCTTCGTCGTCGTTGATCCGGGCGTTGATGACCGGGTGGGCCTTCAGCGCCTGGGCGGCGGCCTTGACGAAGAACGGCATCGGCGAGAGCTTGACGCCCTCGCGGGCCGCGAAGGAGTCCTTCGCCTTGGCGCGCAGCTTCATCAGCTTGGTGATGTCGACCTCGACGACCGAGGTCAGCTGGGCCTGCGAGTGCAGCGCCTTCATCATGTTGTCGCCGATGACCTTGCGCATGCGGGTCATCTTGACGGTCTGGCCGCGGAGGGGGGAGACCTCCAGGGCCGGCGCCTTCGACGACGCGGCCGGAGCGGCGGCGGCCGGCGCGGGGGCCGACTTCTTGGCCTCGGCGGCGGCGATGACGTCCTGCTTGCGGATACGGCCGCCGACGCCGGAACCGGTGACCTCGGAGAGGTTCACACCGTTCTCGGACGCGAGCTTGCGGACCAGCGGGGTGACGTAGGCACCGTCGTCGGCCGGGGTGGCCTGCGCCGGGGCGGCCGGAGCGGCCGGGGCCGCGGGCTGCGCCGGGGCGGGAGCCGGAGCCGCCGGCTGGGCCGGGGCCGGGGCGGCAGCGGCGGGTTGCGCCGGGGCGGCCGGAGCCGCGGCCGGGGCGGCGGGCTGCGCGGGGGCGGCCGGGGCCGGAGCCGGGGCCTCCTCCTTGGCAGGGGCGGCCGGGGCCGGGGCCTCGGCCTGCGCCGGAGCGGCACCGGGCGCGCCGATGACGGCGAGCTTGGCGCCGACCTCGGCGGTCTCGTCCTCACCGACGACGATCTCGAGCAGCACGCCCGCGACCGGCGAGGGGATCTCGGTGTCGACCTTGTCCGTCGAGACCTCGAGGAGGGGCTCGTCGGCCGCGACCTCCTCGCCGACCTCCTTCAGCCAGCGGGTGACGGTGCCCTCGGTGACGGACTCGCCGAGCGCGGGCAGGGTGACCTCGGTGCCCTCGGCGGCGCCGCCGCCGGACTGGGCCGGGGCCTGCTGCTGGGGGGCCTCCTCCTGCGCGGGGGCGGCCGGGGCCTCCTCCTGCGCGGGGGCGGCGGGGGCCTCGGCCTGCGCCGGGGCGGCCGAACCGCCCGCGTCGCCCGAGCCGTCGTCGATGACGGCCAGCTCGGCGCCGACCTCGACGGTCTCGTCCTCGGCGACCTTGATGGAGGCCAGGATGCCCGCGGCGGGGGAGGGGATCTCGGTGTCGACCTTGTCGGTCGACACCTCGAGCAGCGGCTCGTCGGCCTCGACGCGCTCGCCCTCGGCCTTCAGCCAACGGGTGACAGTGCCCTCGGTGACGCTCTCGCCGAGCGCCGGAAGGGATACGGAAACCGCCATGGTTTCAGTTGCTCCTTACGAAAATTGCGGAAAGTCTGGTCGTCGCGCCCGTGTGACTGGGTCAGTCGTGGGAGTGCAGCGGCTTGCCGGCCAGCGCCAGGTGGGCCTCGCCGAGCGCCTCGTTCTGCGTCGGGTGGGCGTGGATGAGCTGGGCGACCTCGGCCGGCAGCGCCTCCCAGTTGTAGATCAGCTGGGCTTCGCCGACCTGCTCGCCCATGCGGTCGCCGACCATGTGGACGCCGACCACGGCACCGTCCTTGACCTGGACGAGCTTGATCTCGCCCGCGGTCTTGAGGATCTTGCTCTTGCCGTTGCCCGCGAGGTTGTACTTGAGGGCGACGACCTTGTCCGCGCCGTAGATCTCCTTGGCCTTGGCCTCGGTGATGCCCACGGAGGCGACCTCGGGGTGGCAGTACGTCACCCGGGGCACGCCGTCGTAGTCGACCGGGACGGTCTTGAGACCGGCCAGGCGCTCCGCCACCAGCATGCCCTCGGCGAAGCCGACGTGCGCGAGCTGGAGGGTCGGCACCAGGTCGCCCACGGCCGAGATGGTCGGGACGTTGGTCTGCATGTACTCGTCGACGAGGACGTAGCCGCGGTCCATCGCGACGCCCTGCTCCTCGTAGCCGAGGCCCTGCGAGACCGGGCCGCGGCCGATGGCGACCAGAAGGACCTCGGCCTCGAAGGTCTTGCCGTCGGCGAGGGTGACGCGCACGCCGTCCTGCGTGTACTCGGCCTTGTCGAAGAAGGTGCCGAGGTTGAACTTGATGCCGCGCTTGCGGAACGCGCGCTCAAGAAGCTTGGAGCTGTTCTCGTCCTCGACGGGCACGAGGTGCTTGAGGCCCTCGATGACCGTGACGTCGGCCCCGAAGGACTTCCACGCCGAGGCGAACTCGACGCCGATGACGCCGCCGCCCAGGATGATCGCGGACTTCGGCACACGGTCCAGGGTCAGGCCGTGGTCCGAGGAGATGATGCGGTTGCCGTCGATCTCCAGGCCCGGCAGCGACTTCGGCACGGAGCCGGTCGCGAGGAGGACGTGGCGGCCCTGGACACGCTGACCGTTCACGTCCACGGAGGTCGGCGACGAGAGCTTGCCCTCGCCCTCGATGTACGTCACCTTGCGGGAGGCGACGAGACCCTGCAGGCCCTTGTACAGGCCCGAGATCACGTCGTCCTTGTACTTGTGGACGGCCGCCATGTCGATGCCCTCGAAGGTGGCCTTCACGCCGAACTGGTCGGCCTCGCGCGCCTGGTCGGCGATCTCGCCGGCGTGCAGCAGCGCCTTCGTGGGGATGCAGCCGTTGTGCAGGCAGGTGCCGCCGAGCTTGTTCTTCTCGATCAGTGCGACGTCCAGGCCCAGCTGCGCTCCGCGCAGGGCCGCGGCGTAACCGCCGCTACCGCCGCCGAGGATCACTAGGTCGAAAACGGTGCTGGCGTCGTTCGCCACGTCACGTCCTCCATGCATGTGCGCCGTACGCCGGACCCCTTTTCGCGGGGGACGACCGGTCGGTCGGCTGGTATTCGGCCGCTCTTGTTTCGGCCCTTTGGTGGGGGCCCTGTCCTGCCGAGAACCCATCTTCGCACTTGTCGCCGGGAGACGGGACGCCGGGCCAGGCTGTGAGACGTCGGATCGACTGTCTCCAGGGCCTTGTGTTGCGTACGAACGTACGGATTTCGTCGAGGGCGAAATCACACAGGGGCCCCGGACACCAGACGGGTCCGGGGCCCCTGTGCGCGTACGTGGATCAGCCCAGGTCGCCCGCGGCGGTGTGCTCGGCGAGCCGGACCAGGGTGCGGACGGCGGAGCCGGTGCCGCCCTTGGGGGTGTAGCCGTACGGGGCGCCCTCGTGGAAGGCCGGGCCCGCGATGTCCAGGTGGGCCCAGGTGATGCCCTCGCCCACGAACTCCTGGAGGAAGAGACCGGCGACCAGGCCGCCGCCCATGCGCTCGCCCATGTTGGCGATGTCGGCGGTGGGGGAGTCCATGCCCTTGCGCAGGTCGGCGGGGAGCGGCATCGGCCAGGACGGCTCGCCGACCTCCTCGGCGATCTCGTGGACCGACGTACGGAAGGCGTCGTCGTTCGACATGATGCCGAAGGTGCGGTTGCCGAGCGCCATCATCATGGCGCCGGTCAGCGTCGCCACGTCGACGATCGCGTCGGGCGCGTCCTCGGAGGCCTTGGCGATCGCGTCGGCCAGGACCAGGCGGCCCTCGGCGTCGGTGTTGAGGACCTCGACGGTCTTGCCGCTGTACATGCGCAGGACGTCGCCGGGGCGGGTCGCGGAGCCGGACGGCATGTTCTCGGCGAGCGCCAGCCATCCGGTGACGTTCACCTCGAGGCCGAGGCGCGCGGCGGCGACGACGGCGGCGAAGACCGCGGCGGCACCGGCCATGTCGCACTTCATGGTCTCGTTGTGACCGGCGGGCTTCAGCGAGATGCCGCCCGAGTCGTACGTGATGCCCTTGCCGACGTAGGCGAGGTGCTTCTTCGCCTTGGAGTGCGTGTACGACAGCTTCACCAGGCGCGGCGGGGCGTCCGAGCCGGCGCCGACGCCGAGGATGCCGCCGAAGCCGCCCTTGGCGAGCGCCTTCTCGTCGAGCACCTGGACCTTGATGCCGTGCTCCTTGGCGGCGGCCTGGGCGACGGCGGCGAAGGCCTCGGGGCTGAGGTCGTTCGGCGGGGTGTTGACCAGGTCGCGGGCGCGGTTCAGCTCCTGGGCGACGGCGGTGGCGCGGTCGACGGCGGCCTTGTACGCCTTGTCGCGGGGCTTGGCGCCGAGCAGGGCGACCTCGGCCAGCGGGGCCTTGGCGTCCTTGCCGTTCTTCTTCGCGGACTTGGCGTCGGCCTGCTCCTTGTACGCGTCGAAGGAGTACGAGCCGAGGAGGGCACCCTCCGCGATGGCGCCGGCGTCGTCGGCGTCCTCGACGGGCAGCGCGAACGCGGCCTTCTTCGCACCGGTCAGGGCGCGGGCGGCGGCACCCGCGGCGCGGCGCAGCGCGTCCGTGCCGTACGTCTCGTCCTTCTCCGGGACCCCGCCGAGACCGACCGCGACGACGACCGGAGCCTTGAAACCGGACGGCGCGGGGAGCTTCGTCACCTCACCCTCGCCGCCCGAGGCGCCGAGGGTTTCCAGGACGGACGCGAGCTTGCCGTCGTACGCCTTGTCCACGGCCTCGGCGCCGGGAGCGACGACCAGGCCCCCCTTGGATCCAGCGCCCTTCGCGACACCGACGACGATCGCGTCGGCACGCAGGCCGGTCGCGGCGGCGGTGCTGAGAGTCAGAGCAGTCACGGTGGTGAGGTCCTCTTTCAGTGAGTTTCGGCGGGCTGTGGGGTGGTGAGCCCGTCGCGAGCCTACGCCCGTGAGCGCTGCGGTGCGCCTCACTGTGTGTGTTCGGCGCGGTGCCGGCCCAGGGCGAGGCGGTGTCAGCCCAGGGCGAGCACGATCAGGGCACCGGTCGCCGCCGTCTCCGCCAGGCCGCCGAAGACGTCTCCGGTGACCCCGCCGAACCGTCGTACGCAGTGCCGCAGCAGCAACTCCGCGGCGCCGAGCGCGAGGACGACGGCCGCCGCGCCCCGCACGGCGCCGGCCGCGCCGAAGGGCAGGCCGGCGGCCACGGCGGCGGCCACGACGAGGACGGCGACGCCCGCCGCGCGGCCGCGCGGGACCACCCCGGCGACGGCGGCGCCGAGCCCCTCGGGGCGGGCCGGCGGCACCCCGTCGCGGGCGGCCAGGGTGAGGGCGAGGCGCGCGACGGTCGCCGAGACGACGGCGGCGACGGCGCCGCGGGCCCATGACGCTTCGTACAGCTGGAAGAGCACGGCCACTTGGGCGAGCAGGACGAAGAACAGGGTGATGACGCCGAAGGGGCCGATGTCGGACTGCTTCATGATGCGCAGCGCGTCGTCGGCCGGCTTGGCGCTGCCGAGGCCGTCGGCGGTGTCGGCGAGCCCGTCGAGGTGCAGGCCGCGGGTGAGGGCGGCGGGCGTCGCGGCGGTCGCGGTGGCGGCGAGGAGCGGCCCCGCGCCGAGCGCCGTCAGGACGCCGCCGGCGCCCGCGGCGCAGAGGCCGATCACCAGACCGGCGAGGGGCGCGCACTGCATGCCGCCGCGTGCGGCTTCGCGGTCCCAGCGGGTGACCCTGACGGGGAGCGCGGTGAGGGTGCCGAAGGCGAAACGGATGCCGTCGGACGAGGGGGTTCTTGGCACCGGCGAAGGTTACCCGGGGCCGGTGCCCCGGCGACCGGCACCCAGGTGCGGGGCATCCGGCCGCCGCCGAGGATGGGGGCATGAACGACTGGTGGGCCGCATGAACGACTGGTGGTACCGGAACGTCGTCGAGCCGGGGAAGCTGCCGCTGCTGCTCGCGCTGCTCTCCTTCGTGGCGTCGTTCGTCGTCACCAGGACCATCACGCGGCTGATCCGGGCGGGCAGGGGGCCGTTCCGGAACATCAGCACGGGCGACGTGCACGTCCACCACGTCGTGCCGGGGATCTTCCTCATGCTGGTCGGCGGGTTCTGGGCGGTGGCGGCGGGACGGCACGGCGCCGGGCCGCTGTACGCCGCCGTCATCTTCGGGCTCGGCGCGGGCCTCGTGCTCGACGAGTTCGCGCTGATCCTCCATCTCGACGACGTCTACTGGAGCGAGCAGGGCCGCAAGAGCGTGGAGGTCGTGATGCTCACGGCCGCTCTGGTGGTCCTCGTGCTCACCGGCTTCACGCCGCTCGGGGTCAACGACCTCACGCCCGTCGAGCGGCAGAACCGCGCCCTGTTCGCGCTGAACGTCGGCGTCAACTGCGCCTTCGCCCTGATCGCGCTCCTCAAGGGCAAGCTGCGCACGGCCCTGATCGGCATGGTGATCCCGTTCGTCGCGCTGGTCGGTGCCGTCCGCCTCGCCCGGCCGGGATCGGCGTGGGCGCGGCGCTTCTACCGCAACCGGCACCGGGCACGTGCGCGTGCCGGGCTGCGGGCCTTCCACCACGACCGCCGCTGGACCGGTCCGCGCCGCAAGCTTCAGGACTGGATCGGCGGCTTCACGCCGGGTCCCCCGCCCTCGGGGCCGGACCCGTCGGACCGGTCGGACCGGGTGCCGCCGCGCCGGTGACGTACCGCCGAGAGCACGCACAGCACGAGCACGGCGGCGATCGCGGCCAGGTGCTCCTTGCCCGCGAGATTGTTCTTGACCAGCACCTCGACGACCATCAGGGCGGTGACCAGGGCGGCGGTGAAGTACGCCCGGTAGCGCCAGCACACGAAGACGGCGAGGCCGACGACGGCGGCCGACGGGCCGGTGTCGACGACTTGCGCGTCGGAGGCGGGCAGCCCGAAGAAGTTGCCGGGGCCCAATTCGATGCCCACGCGCGCGTAGAGGGTGCCGGCGAGTGTGGCCGCGTACGCGATGAGGAGCGTCCGCCACCGGCCCAGGCAGATTTCCGCGATCCCGAAGACGATCAGGAGCTGTGCGAGCGCGCCCCATACGGGCAGGTCGAGGGCGGGCACGAAGAGGGAGAGCGGGGTGCGGAGCAGGGCGAGCCAGAGGGGGTCGTCGGCGCGCACGCAGCCGATGTTCTGGACGAACCGGAAGCCCCAGGGCTGGTTCTGCACATACTGGAAGAGCGCCGTGAGACAGACCGCCGCCAGCGTCATGGGCACGGCCCGCCACCGCCGGGTGGCGAGCCCGTCGCGCACGGTGGAGAAGAGCGGCCCCCACTCGGCGCGTGCGCGGCGGGCCAGGGCACTCATCGTCTGGACTCCAGGTGTCTGCGGTGCAGCCACTTCGGCAGGCCCGGCGCTTCGAGGAAGCCCTCCGCGCGGGCGGCCGCGATGCCGATGCGCGGCAGGTCGACGCTCTTCTCGAAGAGGAGGAAGCGGGGTTCCCAGATCGGCCGGTACTTGGCGTTGGCGCGGTAGAGGGACTCGATCTGCCACCACCGGGAGAAGAAGCTGAGCAGCGACCGCCACAGGCGGAGCACCGGGCCCGCGCCGAGCCGCGAGCCGCGTTCGAAGACCGACCTGAACATCGCGAAGTTCAGTGACACCTGAGTGATCTTGATCTCGGGGGCGTGCCGCAGGAGTTCGATGACCATGAACTCCATCAGGCCGTTCTCGGAGTCGCGGTCACGCCGCATCAGATCGAGGGAGAGCCCGTGCGGTCCCCACGGGACGAAGGAGAGCACCGCCCGCAACGCGCCCTCGCCGTCGGTGCATTCGAGCATCACGCACCGCCCGTCCGCCGGATCGCCGAGCCGCCCGAGCGCCATGGAGAAGCCGCGCTCGGTCGCCCCGTCGCGCCAGTCGTCGGCGCGCTCCAGGAGCATCGCCATCTCCTCCGCGGGGATGTCCTCGTGGCGGCGGATGCGGACCGTGTACCCGGCGCGCTTCACCCGGTTGTACGCCTGCCGGACGGTACGCATGGCCCGCCCCTCCAGCGTGAACTCGGCCGTGTCGACGATCGCTTCGTCGCCCAGCTCCAGGGCGTCCAGGCCGTGCCGCGCGTAGATCGTGCCCGCCTCCTCGCTCGCGCCCATCACGGCGGGGATCCAGCCGTGCTCGCGGGCCTCGGTGAGCCACGGCTCGATCGCGCCGGGCCAGGCCTCCGGGTCGCCGATGGGGTCGCCGGAGGCCAGCGAGACACCGCCGACGACGCGGTAGGCGACCGCCGCCTTGCCGGTCGGGGACCACACGACGCTCTTCTCGCGGCGCAGCGAGAAGTACCCGAGGGAGTCCCGGTCGCCGTGCCGGTCGAGCAGCGCGCGCAGCCTGTCCTCGTCGTCCTCGGTGAGCGGGTCGACGGCCCGGCGGGAGCGGAACGCCGCGTACAGCACCGCGCAGAGCAGCAGCGCGCTGAGGACGTTGACGGCGACGTCGACCCAGCCGGGCGTGGCGATGCCCTCGAAACGCCGGTCGTCGGCGGCCAGCGAGACGAGGCGCATGGTGCCGTAGCGCCAGCGGTCCAGGAAGGTCGAGCGGTAGTCGTCGTGGGCGTTGTTGGTGGCGGTGACCAGCAGCGCCGCGATCAGCGAGGTCACCAGGAGCCCGCCGACGGCGACGGCCGTCGCCAGCTTCGGGTTGGCGCGGTCGCCCTTGGCGTAGAACTCGCGGCGGCCGGCGACCAGGGCCGCGACGAAGGCGGCGGTCAGGGCGAGGGAGATCCAGTTCTGCGCGTGCGCGCGGATCTCCGGGAAGACCATCGCGAAGGCGAAGAGCAGCAGGAAAAGGCCGCTGAGCACGAGGTTGAGGATCCATGCGGCGCGTTTGCGGCGCCGCATGGTGATCGCCAGGAAGAGCGTGAACGCCCCGGAGGCGAAGCCCGCGGTCAGCATGTACGGGGTGAAGTAGTTCTCCGTGTTGTGCTGCCGCAGGTCCTGCCCGAAGGAGACCCAGACCGCGCTCAGGAAGTTGATGAAGGTGACGGCCCGGAGATACCAGACGGTGAACCCGGCGGCGCGGCGCTGTATGACGGTGCGTGATTCCTGCCGTCCGGCGACGGCCTGCTCGGCTCCCTGCTCAACTCCCATGAAAAGGGATCATATGGGTCGCGGCCCATTGGTAATGATCAGGGATGATCCGGGGCTTCTGTCCCCTTGGCGGCGGGCCGCTCGGGCAGCTCCGCCGAGAGCGCCGCGGCGGCCTGCACCAGCGGCAGCGCCAAGAGCGCCCCGGCGCCCTCGCCGACCTTCACGCCGTGGTTCAGGAGCGGTTCGAGCGCCATCCGGTCGAGCGCCTTCGCCTGGGCCGGCTCCCCGCTGTCGTGTCCCGCCAGCCACCAGTCGGGCGCCCGGAAAGCCACCCGCTGGGCGACCAGCGCCGCCGCCGACGCCACGACACCGTCGAGGATCACCGGCGTACGCCGCACCGCGCACTGCAACAGGAAACCCGTCATCGCGGCCACATCGGCGCCACCCACCGCGGCGAGCAGCTCCAGCTGGTCGCCGAGCACGGGCCGGGCCCGCCGCAGCGCGTCCCGCACCGCCGCGCACTTGCGCATCCACGCCAGGTCGTCGATGGGTTCACCGCCCCGCCCCGTCACCACGGACGCGTCCGTCCCGCACAGAGCGGCGACCAGCGTCGCGGCGGGCGTCGTACCGCCCACGCTCACGTCGCCGAGCACGACCAGGTCGGTGCCGGAGTCCGCCTCCTCGTCCGCCACGGCCATGCCCGCGCGCAGCGCCTGCTCCGCCTCCTCGACGGTCAGCGCGTCCTCGATGTCGATGCGCCCCGAGCCGCGCCGCACCCGGTGCCCCGCGACCTCGGCGGGCAGCTCGCCCGGCTCGCAGTCCAGCGCCATGTCGACGACCCGGACGGGCACGCCGAGGCGGCGGGCGAGGACGGCCGCCGGGCTCTCGCCGGCCAGCACGGAACGTACGAGATCGGCGGCGCTCCCCGCGGGCCGCGCCGAGACGCCCAGTTCGGCGACCCCGTGGTCGCCCGCGAACAGCACCACGCGCGGCCGCTCGACCGGCCGCACCGGCACCGACGACTGGGCCGCCGCGAGCCACTCGCCGAGTTCGTCGAGTCGGCCCAGCGAGCCGGGCGGCACGGCCTGCCGCTCCCTGCGTTCCTCGGCGTCGCGGCGGATTCCGCCGTCGGGCCGCTCGATCAGGTCGGTGAAGTCGTCGAGATTCAGCGAGCTCATTCGCCGAACAGTACCGGGATCAGTGGCGGCGCCGCTCGAACGCCCCTACGGCTTACACCATGCGTAGCGTCCCCACTTGTGCGGGAATGATCCATTCCGTTCCCGTTCGTATCGGCTTCCTCCAGGAGTACGACCATGACCACGGATGCCGCCCGACAGGTCGCCGCACGGCGCCACGCCTACCTCGCCGAACTCGCCCAGGGCACCGAGCGGTTCCACGAGCCCCGCCGCACCGACTGCCCCTGGTGCGGCTCCGAGCGGCTGCGGACGAGGCTGCGCACCACCGACCTGATCCAGCGCAAGCCGGGCAGCTTCCGCCTCGACCGGTGCGGCGACTGCGGCCACTGCTTCCAGAACCCCCGCCTCACCGCCGAAGGCCGGGACTTCTACCGCAGGGACCTGCGCGGCGGGCAGCTCTCCGGCGCGGCCGCGCGGGCGGGCACCAAGCGCCGCCTCGCCGCCGTCCGCGCGGTGCGCGCCTTCGACGAGCCCGAGTGCTGGCTCGACGTCGACACCGGCGCCGCACACTTCCCGGCCCTCGCCAGGCAGGTCCTGCCGTACACGTCCTTCGACGGCACCGACCGGGGCCGCGGCGTCGCGGAGGGCGTGCGGCGCGGCCGCATCGAGGAGGGCCACCGCGGCACCCTCACGGGCCTCGCGGGCGTCCTCGCGGGCCGCTACGACGCGATGAGCATGTTCCACAGCCTGCAGCGCGGCCCGGACCCCCGCGCGGAACTCGCAGCCGCGCGAACCGTCCTGCGCCCCGGCGGGCACCTCCTGATCGAGGCCGCCGACCCCGAGTGCCGCTACGCCGGACTGCTCGGCAGATGGTGGGTCTCGTACCACCAGCCGCAGCACCTGCACCTCATGCCGCTCGCCAACCTGCGCGCGGAACTGGAGCGGCTCGGCTTCACGGTCGTCCGTGTCGAGCGCCGCGCCGCGCACGTCCC
This sequence comes from Streptomyces sp. NPDC029674, assembly GCF_044903205.1. NCBI lineage: Bacteria > Bacillati > Actinomycetota > Actinomycetes > Kitasatosporales > Streptomycetaceae > Streptomyces > Streptomyces sp. NPDC029674. The sequence continues at coordinate 382,575 of NZ_JBJDPY010000007.1, read as the reverse complement.
GGTCGACCTGGCGGCGGCCGTCGCGCTCTTCCTCAACAGCCGCATCCCCGAGCCCGACGTCCCGTGGCGCGCCAGACCCGCCTCGCGGCTCCAGCTGCGGGTCCGGCAGGCCGCACGGTGGGCGTCGTTCCCGCCCGTCGCCCTCGCCCGCGTCCTCGACGCGCTCCTGTCACCCCTGCTCACCCGCGCCGGCTTCGCCAACACGTACCGGATCATCGCCCGCCGTCAGCCGCGCAACGTCAGGGCCTGACCCGCCACGACGAGCAGCACGTGCTCGCACTCGGCGGCGAACGCCGTGTTCAGGCGGCCCAGCTCGTCGCGGTAGCGGCGGCCCGAAGCGGTCGCGGGGACGATCCCGGAGCCGACCTCGTTCGAGACGGCGACGACGGTACGGCGGGTCGCCCGCACCGCCTCCGCGAGCCCGGTGACCCGGTCCCGCAGCGCCCGCTCGCCGCCGCCCGCCCACTCGGCGTCGTCCCACGCCTTCACCTCGTCCATGACGTGGGTCAGCCACAGCGACAGACAGTCGATGAGCAGCGGCGGCCCGTCCTGCGCGAGCAGCGGCACCAGGTCGCAGGTCTCGGCGGTCCGCCAGGAGCCGGGACGCCGCTCACGGTGGAGGCTGACCCGCTGGGCCCACTCCGTGTCGCCGTTGCGCGCCCCGCCGGTCGCCACGTACAGCACGTCGGGAAAGGCCTCCAGACGCCGCTCGGCCTCCACCGACTTGCCCGACCGGGCGCCGCCCAGGACGAGGGTGCGGCGCGGCACGTCCGGTACGTCCTCGTAGGCGCCGATCACCAGCGTCGACCCGTCCGGCACGGCCCGCGCCCCGGCGGCGGCGAGCCGGCGCGCGAGCTCGCCGCCCGGCGGCGCCTCGTGGCCGATGTGCACGGCGATCACGTCGGTGGTGGGACCGACGCCGCCTGCCGCGCGCAGCCGGGCGAGCCCGTCGGGACGCCCGAGGACGTCGCAGACGACCATCTCGTACGTCACCTGCCCCCCGTTCCCGTCGGTGAGCCCCGCGGGGGCCGCGCCCGGCGGCAGGTACAGCAGCCGCTCCCCGTCGGGCCCCGTCACCTCGTACCCGGTACCGGGCGAGTCCAGCGCCACGGCACGCACCCGGTGCCCGGTCAGCAGCGCCAGCTCCCGCCCGTCCGCGACCCGCCCCGGCTGCGGCAGGCCCGCGGGCACCTCGACCGGGGGCCCGTCGTGCGGGTGCGAGAGCAGGACCTGACGCACTCCGCCGAGCGAGTGCCCGGCCCGGGCGGCCGCGAAGGCCGCGCCGGGGGTGAGGTCGAGGAGCAGCACGCCGTCCACGAGGAGCGCGGTCGCGGCGCGCGCCGCATCGCCGAGCGCGCTCGCGCAGACCGCGCAGGGACAGTCGGGGAGGGGCAGTCCACCGGGGGCGCCGGTGCCGAGCAGAGTCAGTTCCACACGAAGATCCTCCCGCGTCGGGTCGAGCGCCGCGCGCCCGGCTAGGCTTCAGGCGGATTCAGGCGGTTCACACACCGCCACGGGACCTCGGGAGGCTGACATGGCGGCATGGACGTGGCTGTTCGAGAAGGCGGACGGGACGGAGGTCCAGCCCGCGGTACAGCCCGAGGAGTTCACCACGCAGGGCGACGCGGAGTCCTGGGTCGGCGAGTACTGGAAGGAGCTCGCCGCCGGCGGCGCCGACCAGGTGACGCTCTTCGAGGACGCGAACAAGATCTACGGCCCGATGAGCCTGCACATGGACGCGGAGGGCGAGGACGCGGAGGCGTCGGCTTAGAGCCCGTGTCATGACCCCGGCTCCTGGGCCCCGGCCCCGGGCGCGGGGAGGAAGCGGCGCCGCGGTTCGGGCGCCGCCTCCTGCACGGCTCTTGCACGGCCGCGGGCGCTACATCTCGCCGAGCGTGACGTCCGCCGTCTTCTCGTCGCCGTCGCGCACGTACGTGACCCGCCTCTTCTGGCCGGGCTCGGCCGACGCGAGGGCCTCGCTGAGCGAGTTGATGGTCGTGATCCGGTCGTCGCCGAGCCGGGTGATGATGTCCCCGGCGGCCAGCCCGGCCTTCGCCGCGGCGCCGCCCTGCTGGGCCTCGACGACGGCCACGCCCGCGGGCCGGTAGTCGTCGCCGAGGACGGTGCGGCCGGAGATGCCGAGCGCGGCCCGGCCCGAGTCGGTGACCTTGCCGTTCTTGACGATCTGGTCGGCGACCGTCTTCACCATCGAGGACGGGATCGCGAAGCCGATGCCGGGGGCGGCGCTGTCGCCCATCTGCGGATCGCTCGCGGCGAGCGTGGGGATGCCGATGACCTTCCCGTCGAGGCCGACGAGCGCGCCGCCGCTGTTGCCCGGATTGATCGCGGCCGAGGTCTGCACCATGTTGGCGATCGTGGCCCCGGTGCCACCGCCCGAGCGGCCCTCGCTGACCGTGCGCCCGGTCGCCGACACGATGCCCTGCGTGACGCTGGACGACAGGCCGAGCGGGGACCCCATGGCCAGCACGATCTGGCCGACCTCCGCCTTCGTGGAGTCACCGAACTCCGCGGCCTTCAGCCCCTTCGGCATGTCGGCCAGCTTGATGACGGCGAGGTCCTGCTCCGGGTAGGCGGCGACCAGCTCGGCGGTCAGCGTCTGTTCGCCGGTCGCGGTCGTCACCTTGAAGCGCCGTTCCTTGCCCACGACGTGGGCGTTGGTGACGATGTGCCCCTTGCCGTCGTAGACGACCCCGGAGCCGAGACCTTCGGCGGCGTCGATCTGGACGACGGACGGCAGCACGTCCTTGATCACCTTCTGGTAGTCCTCCTGCAGACCGTTCGCGGCGGCGGGCGCGGCCTGCGTGGTGGACCTGTCGGAATTACCGGAACCAGAACCGGAGCCGGAACCCCCGGACCCCGAGGAGGAACAGCCGCCGACGAGCGCGACGGCGGTGAGCGCGGCGGCGAAGGGCACGGCGACGGAAGCGGTACGCGTACGAGAGACACTCATGTCCCGAGTGTCGGTATTGCCGTACGGTGTCGCCCTGACTTAGAGGGCCGATCAGGCGTCACCCCGGGGGCGCCGCCCACTCCCGCAGCTAGTCCCGGACCCCACAGAGGTGCAACAGCGCGGCAACCCGCCGATACGGATCGGTCCGCCCCGCCCGCTCCTCCGCGGCGAGCAGCGCCTCCAGCTCCCACTCGGGAGGGATCACCGCTCCGTCGGCCACCGTGTCCGTGAAGACCCGCACGCCGTACCAGGCCTGCAGCGGTGCCGCGATCCCCGCAAGCGCGGAGGTCAGCGCGTCGAGCCGGTCGGCGCGGGCGTCGATCCCGAGCCGGTTGCGGTACGTGACGGAGTCGAAGGCGGCGAGCGCCCCCGCCCAGTCCCCGGCGAGGCCCGGCCGCATGGCCAGCGCCTCCGCGTTCCGCACGAGCAGCGAGAGCAGCCCGCCGGGCGCCAGCATCCGGGCGAGCCCGGCGAGGAGCGCGTCGGGCTCCTCCACGTACATGAGCACGCCGTGGCACAGCACCACGTCGAAGCTGTGGGGCAGGAAGTGCACCCCGGTCTGGTGCCCGTCGCCCTCGACGATCCGCACCCGCCCCTGGATGCCCTCGGGCTCCCCGGCGAGCGCCGCGCGCGCGGCGGCGATCATCGCGGGGTCCTGCTCGATGCCCGTCACGTTGTGCCCGGCACGGGCGAGCCGCAGCGCCTGCGTGCCCTGCCCCATGCCGACGTCGAGCACCCGGAGCCGCTGCCCCACGGGGAAGCGCCCGGCTATCTGCTCGTCGAGCTGACGGGCCACCAACTCCTGTCGAACGGCGTTGCGCAGGCCACCCAGCTTCTCCAGCCAGTCGCCCGCTCCGCCGGTGAATCCGCTCAGGGCCGCTCTCCGCGCTTGACCTGCGGCTTGGGCAGCCGGAGACGGCGCATCTGGAGCGTGCGCATCAGGGCGTACGCGACGGCGCCCTTCTTGTTCTCGCCCGGGAAGCGTTCGTTGAGGCGCTTCTTCAGGCGGAACGCGGTGGCGACCGAGTCGACGACGATCAGCACGATCACGACCAGCCAGAGCAGCAGCGAGATGTTCTGCAGCTGGGGGATCTGCACGATGCTCATGATCAGGATGAGCACCGCGATCGGCAGGAAGAACTCGGCGACGCAGAAACGCGAGTCCACGAAGTCACGCGCGAACTTGCGCACGGGACCCTTGTCACGGGCGGGCAGGAACCGCTCGTCACCGCTCGCCAGCGCCTCGCGCTGCTTCGCCATCTGGGTGCGGCGCTCGTCGCGCTGCCGCTTGGCGGCCTCCTTGCGCGACGTCGGCGTGTTCGTCACGCTGCGACGCTGCGACTGCGCCATGGCGCGCTTGGGGGTGGGGCGGCCCTTAGGGGCCTGCGGGTCACGGGGCTGCTTGGAGTCGGTCACCGGCGCCTGCGCGGCCGGGGCCTTCTCTTCCTTGGATCGGCTACGGAACACAAAAGCCAAGGGTACGGGGTACGGGCACCGGGTCGTCGTTCAGGCCGGGAACGATCCGGCAACACCGGGCGTCTTGATTTACGTGCCTAAGGGGACGTAGCAGGCGGTAAGTGGTGGCTAAGCAGGGGCCGGCTCACAGGGGTGCACCTACTCCTTACGCCGGAGTGGTGCCGGACGCAGTCGTCCTTGGGGATGAGCGCATCCGCCCGCGAACAGTGCGGTAATGGATGCAGGGCCCGTACTGTGGGTTCTGAGCAGTACCTGGAGCTGGAAGTCCGTCAGAAGGGGGCGCGCGAAGCCCATGAGCGGTGTCATGAAGCGTATGGGGATGATCTTCCGCGCGAAGGCGAACAAGGCCCTTGACAGGGCCGAGGACCCGCGCGAAACCCTCGATTACTCGTACCAGAAGCAGTTGGAGCTGCTGCAGAAGGTGCGCCGCGGCGTCGCCGACGTGGCGACTTCCCGCAAGCGCCTCGAGCTGCAGCTCACCCAGCTCCAGAAGCAGTCCTCGACCCTCGAGGACCAGGGCCGCAAGGCGCTGGCGCTCGGCCGTGAGGACCTGGCCCGCGAGGCCCTGTCCCGCCGCGCCGCGCTCCAGCAGCAGGTCACGGACCTGGAGACGCAGCACCAGACCCTCCAGGGCGAGGAGGAGAAGCTCACCCTCGCGGCCCAGCGCCTCCAGGCCAAGGTCGACGCCTTCCGCACCAAGAAGGAGACGATCAAGGCCACGTACACCGCGGCCCAGGCGCAGACCCGCATCGGCGAGGCCTTCTCCGGCATCTCCGAGGAGATGGGCGACGTCGGCATGGCGATCCAGCGCGCCGAGGACAAGACCGCGCAGCTCCAGGCGCGGGCCGGCGCGATCGACGAACTGCTCGCCTCCGGTGCCCTCGACGACTCCTCCGGACTGGCCAAGGACGACATCCAGACCGAGCTGGACCGCCTCTCCGGTGGTACAGATGTAGAGCTGGAACTGCAGCGCATGAAGGCCGAACTGGCCGGGGGTTCCAGCGGCGGGCAGCAGGCGATCGAGGGTGGCCAGGGCCAGCCGCAGGCGCAGCAGCACCCGCAGGACACCCCGCGCTTCGACAAGCAGTAGAGCGGCAGCAGGAGCGCGGCCCTACGTACGTCCGAGGAGGGCGACATGATCGTACGGATCATGGGGGAGGGGCAGGTGAAGCTGGCCGACAGCCACTTCGCCGAACTCAACAAGCTGGACGACGAACTCCTCGAGGAGATGGAGGGCGGCGACTCCGTCGGCTTCCGCCAGACGCTGCACGCGCTCCTGGACAAGGTCCGCGAGCTCGGCGACCCCCTCCCGGACGACGCCCTCGAACCCTCGGAACTCATCCTCCCCTCCCCGGACGCGACGCTGGACGAGGTCCGCAACATGCTGAGCGACGACGGCCTGATCCCGGGCTAGCGCCCCGCAGGGAGCGCCCCGTAAGGGGCGCGGGGCAGTGACATGTGCGGCTCCGCCGCGTGGGCGCGCCCAGCCCCAACGTGCCCGCAGCCGAAACAGATGCGGAGATCTGGTCAAGGCCCCCGGCCAGCCCCCGTACCGTTTAGCCGTGACCACTCTCCTACGAGGCCGCGGCTGGGCCAGAACACACCCGCTGGCGGTGGACGCGGCGCTCTCCTCCGCCGTCCTCGTCTGCATGGTCGTCGGATCCTTCGCCGAGCCCTACGGAGAGCACGGCCCCACCTGGGGCACCCGCACCCCCGACGTCCCGAGCCTGCTCCTGATGGCGCTCGGCGCGCTCGCCCTGGTCTTCCGCCGCCGCGCCCCCTGGTCCGTGCTGGCCGCGACCTGCGCCGCCTCCATCGTCGAACTGCTCACCGGCGAGCCGCGCGCGCCCGTCGTGATGTGCGCCGTCATCGCGCTGTTCACCGTGGCCGCCCGCACGGACCGCTCCACGACGTGGCGGATCGGCCTCGTCACCATGACGGGCCTCACCGGCGTCGCGATGCTCTCGGGCCCGCTGCCCTGGTACGCCCAGGAAAACCTCGGCATCTTCGCCTGGACCGGGATGGCCGCCGCCGCGGGTGACGCGGTGCGCAGCCGTCGCGCCTTCGTGGACGCGATAAGGGAGCGCGCCGAGCGGGCGGAGCGCACCCGGGAGGAGGAGGCCAGGCGCCGGGTCGCGGAGGAGCGGCTGCGCATCGCCCGGGAGCTGCACGACGTGGTCGCCCACCACATCGCCCTGGTCAACGTGCAGGCCGGGGTCGCCGCGCACGTCATGGACAAGCGGCCCGACCAGGCCAAGGAAGCCCTCTCGCACGTACGGGACGCCAGCCGCTCCGCGCTCAACGAACTCCGCGCCACCGTCGGCCTGTTGCGGCAGACCGGCGACCCGGAGGCGCCCACCGAGCCGGCGCCGGGCCTGCACCGTCTCGACGAGCTCGTCGACACGTTCCGCAACGCCGGGCTGCCGGTGGAAGTGGCTCTCGGCCAGGTCGGCCTCGATCTGGCGGCCGCCGTCGACCTCGCCGCGTTCCGGATCATCCAGGAGGCGCTGACCAATGTGCAGAAGCACGCGGGGAAGGGCGCCAAGGCGGAGGTGAGCGTGGTCCGCGTCGGCCCGAACGTGGAGGTCACCGTCATCGACGACGGCCCCGGCCTCGGCAAGGGCGACGGGCGGAACACCGACGGCGGCGGCCACGGCCTGCTCGGCATGCGCGAACGCGTCACCGCCCTCGGCGGCAGCTGCTCGGCGGGACCCCGCTACGGCGGCGGGTTCCGGGTCCATGCGATCCTGCCCGTCACCACGGCAAAGGGAGGGACCGCGTGACGATCCGCGTACTGCTCGCCGACGACCAGGCGTTGCTGCGCAGCGCGTTCAAGGTGCTCGTCGACTCCGAGGCCGACATGGAGGTGGTCGGCGAGGCGTCCGACGGGGCGGAGGCGGTCCGGCTCGCCAAGTCCGAGCGGGCCGACGTGGTCCTGATGGACATCCGGATGCCCGGCACCGACGGCCTGGCCGCCACCCGGCTGATCAGTGCCGACCCGTCGCTGGCGCATGTGCGCGTGGTGATGCTGACGACGTTCGAGGTCGACGAGTACGTGGTGGAGTCGCTGCGCGCGGGCGCCTCCGGGTTCCTCGGCAAGGGCGCGGAGCCCGACGAGCTGCTCGGCGCCATCCGTATCGCGGCGGCCGGCGAGGCGCTGCTCTCCCCGGTGGCGACCAAGGGGCTGATCGCCAAGTTCCTCGCGCAGGGCGAAGGCCTGGACGGCGACGTGCCGGTGGGCGGCGAGCGGCTCGACGCGCTCACCGGACGCGAGCGCGAGGTCCTCGTACAGGTCGCGGGCGGCCACTCGAACGACGAGATCGCCGAGCGCCTCGAGGTCAGCCCGCTCACCGTGAAGACCCATGTGAACCGGGCGATGGCGAAGCTCGGCGCCCGCGACCGGGCCCAACTCGTCGTCATCGCCTACGAGTCGGGCCTGGTGCGGCCGCGGGCGGAGTAGGGACGGGGATTACGGAAGCGCCAGCATCCGCTCCAGCGCCAGCTTCGCGAACTGCTCGGTCTCCCGGTCCACCTCGATCTGGTTGACGAGCTTGCCCTCGGCGAGGGACTCCAGGGTCCAGACGAGGTGCGGCAGGTCGATGCGGTTCATGGTCGAGCAGAAGCAGACCGTCTTGTCGAGGAAGACGATCTCCTTGTCCTCGGCGGCGAAACGGTTCGCCAGCCGGCGTACGAGATTCAGCTCGGTGCCGATGGCCCACTTGGAGCCGGCCGGCGCCGCCTCCAGGGTCTTGATGATGTGCTCCGTGGAGCCCACGTAGTCGGCTGCGGCGACGACCTCGTGCTTGCACTCCGGGTGCACCAGGACGTTCACGCCCGGGATGCGCGCCCGCACGTCCTCGACGCTCTCCAGCGAGAAGCGCCCGTGCACCGAGCAGTGCCCGCGCCACAGGATCATCTTCGCGTCGCGCAGCTGCTCGACGGTCAGGCCGCCGTTCGGCTTGTGCGGGTTGTAGACGACGCAGTCGTCCAGGGACATGCCCATGTCGCGCACGGCGGTGTTGCGGCCCAGGTGCTGGTCCGGCAGGAACAGGACCTTCGTCGACGACTGGGGGGAGCCCTGCTCGAAGGCCCACTCCAGGGCGCGCTTGGCATTCGACGACGTGCAGATCGTGCCGCCGTGCTTGCCGGTGAAGGCCTTGATGTCGGCCGAGGAGTTCATGTACGAGACGGGGACGACCTGCTCGGCTATCCCGGCCTCGGTCAGCACGTCCCAGCACTCGGCGACCTGCTCGGCGGTGGCCATGTCGGCCATCGAGCAGCCGGCGGCCAGGTCGGGCAGGACGACCTTCTGGTCGTCCGTCGTCAGGATGTCCGCGGACTCGGCCATGAAGTGCACACCGCAGAAGACGATGTACTCGGCGTCCGGCCGGGCGGCGGCGTCGCGCGCCAGCTTGAACGAGTCACCGGTGACGTCCGCGAACTGGATGACCTCGTCGCGCTGGTAGTGGTGGCCGAGGACGAAGACCTTCTCGCCGAGCTTCTCCTTGGCGGCACGGGCGCGCTCCACCAGGTCCGGGTCGGACGGCGACGGCAGGTCGCCGGGGCACTCCACGCCGCGCTCGCTCCTGGGGTCGGCCTCGCGGCCGAGCAGCAGCAGAGCGAGCGGCGTGGGCTGAACGTCGAGCTCCACGAGATCCGCGGGGGACTGGGCGGTGGTCACGGCACGCACCTTTTTCTGATCTGGCAGACGAGCCTTTTCGTCTAATTGACGTTATCTATCATAACCGCTTCACGTCAGTTTGACGATGGCCATAGTGTCGATGTGACGCATTCGCCGTCGCCCGGCCAGTCCTCCCGCACGGCGCCATGTGCGAGCATGAAGGGGTAAGGACGTAAGCGCTCGGCCCGGAATGAATCCGCGGCCCCGCCGGTTGCAACCGTCGGCAAGCAGTCTCCGTACAACCCGGGAGAGAAGCAGATGTCCGTATCGGACGAGACCACCACCGTGAGCGACGGCATCCTCCTGTCGGACGCCGCCGCGGCCAAGGTGAAGGGCCTCCTTGAGCAGGAGGGCCGCGACGACCTGGCGCTGCGCGTCGCCGTGCAGCCCGGCGGCTGCTCGGGCCTGCGCTACCAGCTGTTCTTCGACGAGCGCTCGCTCGACGGCGACGTCGTCAAGGACTTCGACGGCGTGAAGGTCGTCACCGACCGGATGAGCGCTCCCTACCTGGGCGGCGCCTCCATCGACTTCGTGGACACCATCGAGAAGCAGGGCTTCACGATCGACAACCCGAACGCCACGGGCTCCTGCGCCTGCGGCGACTCCTTCAGCTGAGCCTGTAGCCAGCCGCAGTACCCACGTACGAAGGCGGCGGCCCCCTGAACTTCCAGGGGGCCGCCGCCTTCGTACGTGCGCGCTTCGTGTGTGCGCGCTACTTCCGCTTCACCGTCTCGCCCCCGGCGTCGACGACCTTGCGGTCACCCAGCGGCTCGTCGAGGGTGACCGTCTCCTTGAGCTCCTTGGCCACCATGATGCAGACGTCGCCCTTGCGCCCGGTCTCGGTGACCGTGACCGTCACGCGGTCGCCGTCCTCCCGCGCGGACGCGGAGTACTCACTGCACGCACCGCCCCAGAAGTGCACGGTCAGCGACTTCCCGTCGGCGGTGTAGGACTCGACGCGCGCCTTGTCCGTGCCGCCCTTGTCACCCGTGTCGCCCTTGCCCGGCTTCCCGGTGGGCGTGGGCGTGCCCGGAGTGCTCGGCGACGTCAGGTACTTGGGGGCGATTGCGGGGTGCGTCACCGTGAAGGTGTCCCGCGCGCCCTGCGGCTTCACCTCGAACAGCCAGGACGGTACGAGGGTCTGCCTGCCGTCCACGAAGTGCGTCGCGAGCCCGAACGTGGCGCCCTCGACGGCGACCGGCCGCGGCTTCGGAGCCGTCGACGACGGCTCGCACGGCGCCTGCTTCGCTCCGCCGCCGCCCTCCGTCTTCGTGCTGTCGTCCATGTGCGGCACCGGGGTCGCGCAGCCTCCGATGCCGATCCGGCCGTGGCCGTCGCTCGTCGTGTTCAGCTGGTCCAGGGTCTCCCGCGCGCCGATCACCGGATACGTCGCGCCTTTGTCCGGCGCCTTCAACTGGCCGCTGCCGCCCACCACTTCGCCGCCCGCGCCGACCTGGACGCCGGTTGACCAGCCGTAGGTCGGCAGGCCGCCGATCTTCGGGTCCGCGTTCACGACGCGTACGGCACCCATGAGCTGGCGGGCGTCGAGCTTCGCGTCGTCCTGGCCGAGCGCCTTCAGGACGGGGGCCGCGGCGTCCTTGGCGGCCTTCTCGCTCACCGCGTCGCCCGGATCGCCGTTCGGCGCGGTGGAGGTGCTGGAACAGGGCTTGCCCTTCGAGCAGTTGTCGGTGCCGCCGATGCCGTGCCGGGCGTAGGTCCAGGTGCCGGGCGCCTGCTTGTTCACCTGCAATGAGGGGCCCGACCCGTCGTTGTCCGCGCCGACCTTCCAGACGCCGTCCCGCGACGTCGGCGTCCCGGTCACCCCGAGCGCCTCGGCCAGCCTGGCCACTTCGCCCCGGGTGACCTCACCGCGCGCGTGGTACACGGCGGCCGACTCCGGGCCCTTGGGCAGATCGCCGGTCGCCCGGTACGTGGCGCCGCTCGGGTCGGGCTCGCCCGGCGCGATGTCGCTGGTGCCGCCGGTGCCCTTTGCGCCGTCGTCCTGCCGGTCGGCGGCCGGGTAGCCGTCCAGCGCGAGCGGCGGCGGCTCGCCGCCGGCGCCCGCGGGGGCCCCGTCGCCGCCACCGCTGCCGCCGCCGGAGGCGGTCGACGCGAAGTACGCGCCGCCGCCACCGATCAGCAGCACCGTGGCCGCGACCGAGGCGACGGCCAGGCGGGACCGTCGCCGCTGCGGCTCTGCCGCCTCATGAACGGATCGCTCGCTGCTCACCGCATCGCTCCTTCGCTGCGCTGCTGTCCCTGGGACCCCACGGGTGGTTCCCACGGGCGGGCTTCGTCGTATCCCACTTCCCCTTTACGGGGGACGGCGATGGGACGCAGCGGGGGAGCGCACGGTTCCCTTACGGGCGCCGGGGCCCCGGAAGCAGTCTCCCTCAGTTCCCGTACTCGGACATTTCGGAGAGCAGCCGGGCGGAGGCGGGCGGGACGGTGATCCCGTGGATCAGCGAGGGCGGCACGGGAGCGGCGGCGGCCACGGCGGGCACCACCCAGTGCGGCGCCATGCGGGCACAGTCCCCGCGCAGCGACTCCATGCTCTCCGGGGCCTCCGGGGCGAGTAAGGCGCGGTACTGCGGAATGACATCCTTCGGGATAACGGTCATAACGGCACCGTAGGCACCAGGACGCCCACGAAAAAAGCCCTACTATCGGGTAGTTTTGCCACTTCAGGGACGGTGCCTCTACGGCACCTCGACCCGGTAGCGTGAACTGTCAATCCCGCCTCCCTCCACAGGAGCATCCAGCCGTGCGTATTGCAGTCACCGGCTCCATCGCCACCGACCACCTGATGACCTTCCCCGGCCGCTTCGCCGACCAGCTGGTCGCCGATCAGCTGCACACGGTCTCCCTCTCCTTCCTCGTCGACGCCCTCGACGTGCGCAGGGGCGGCGTCGCCGCCAACATCACCTTCGGCATGGGACAGCTCGGCACCCGCCCGATCCTGGTCGGCGCCGCCGGCTCCGACTTCGACGAGTACCGGGCCTGGCTCGACCGGCACGGCGTGGACACCGCCTCGGTCCGGATCTCCGAGACCCTGCACACCGCCCGCTTCGTCTGCACCACGGACGCCGACCACAACCAGATCGGCTCCTTCTACACGGGCGCGATGAGCGAGGCCCGCCTCATCGAGCTGAAGACGGTGGCCGACCGCGTCGGCGGCCTCGACCTCGTCCTGATCGGCGCCGACGACCCCGAGGCGATGCTCCGGCACACCGAGGAGTGCCGTACCCGCGAGATCCCCTTCGCCGCCGACTTCTCCCAGCAGATCGCGCGAATGGAGGGCGACGAGATCCGCACGCTCCTCGACGGCGCGACGTACCTCTTCTCCAACGAGTACGAGAAGGGGCTCATCGAGTCCAAGACGGGCTGGACCGACGCCGAGATCCTCTCCAGGGTCGGCCACCGCGTGACGACCCTCGGCTCGCGGGGCGTGCGCATAGAGGCCGTCGGCCAGGACCCGATCGAGGTCGGCGTCCCGGAGGAGGAGGCGAAGGTCGAGCCGACCGGCGTCGGCGACGCGTTCCGCGCCGGCTTCCTCTCGGGTCTCGCCTGGGGTGTCTCCCACGAGCGCGCGGCGCAGGTCGGCTGCATGCTCGCCACCCTCGTCATCGAGACCGTCGGCACGCAGGAGTACGAGCTGCGCCGCAGCAACTTCATGGACCGCTTCACCAAGGCGTACGGCCACGCGGCCGCCGCGGAGGTCCAGCCGCACCTCGCCTGAGGCTCACGAGCTCCGGCGGACCACGTACGCGACGCCATGGTCCGCCGGGCGCTCACCCACGTACTCCTGGCCCTGCGTCCAGCACCACGCCGGGATGTCGACCGCCGCGACCTCGTCGTCGGCGAGCACGGTGACGGTGCCGCCCACCCGCACCCCGCCGATCCCCTTGGCCAGCTCGATGACCGGCAGCGGACAGTTCATGCCGAGCGCGTCGACCGTCACGGCCTCGGCCTCCCCGCTGCCGCCCCCGACCGGCGCCCCCAAGGTCTCCCGCACCCCGCGCACCACCCCGGGCAGCACGTCGAGGAACCGCTCGACGTCCGCCTCCTCCGCCCCGAACGGCAGCGACACCCGTACGTTCCCCTCGCTGACCACCCCCATGGCGCGCAGCACATGGCTCGGCGTCAGCGTCGAACTCGTGCACGAGGACCCCGACGACACGGAGAAACCCGCCCGGTCGAGCTCGTGCAGCACCGTCTCCCCGTCGACATAGAGACACGAGAAGGTGACGAGGTGCGGAAGCCGCCGCACCGGATCACCCACCACCTCCACGTCGGGCACCAGCCCGGGCACCCGCGCCCGGATCCGCTCCGTCAGCTCCCGCAGCCGCGCCCCCTCGGCGACGGCCTCGGCCCGCACCGCCCGCAGCGACGCGGCCGCCGCGACGATCGCGGGGATGTTCTCGAACCCGGCCGCCCGCCCGGACTCCCGCTCGTCGACGGGCCCGCGCGCGGCGAAGCGCACCCCTTTACGTACGACGAGAAGCCCGACACCCGCGGGCCCGCCCCATTTGTGGGCGCTCCCGGTCAGCAGCGACCAGTCCCCGTCGACACGCCCCCACGCCAGCGACTGCGCGGCATCCACCAGCAGCGGCACCCCGGCGGCCCGGCAGACCGCCGCCACCTCGGCGACCGGCTGCTCGGTGCCGACCTCGTGGTTGGCGGACTGCAGACAGGCGAGCGCGGTGTCCTCGCGCAGCGCGGCGGCGTACGCGTCCGGGCTCACCGCCCCGCCCCGGTCCACCGCCACTTCGGTCACCGCCCCGCCGTCGGCCTCGTGCGCCTCCGCCGAATGGAGCACCGACGAGTGTTCGACGGCCGACACGATCAGGTGGCGTCCGACGCGCCGACGGCCGGCGAGCGCCCCCGCGATCCCCGCGTGCACGGAACGGGTACCGGACGAGGTGAAGACGAGCTCGTCCGGCCGACACCCCACGGCCTCGGCGGCCGCCTCCCGCGCGGCATCCAGCAGCAGCCGCGCCCGCCGCCCCTCCCGGTAGAGCCGCGCCGGATCGGCCCACCCCTCGTCCAGCGACGCGTGCAACGCCTGCCGGGCGACGGGATGAAGAGGAGCGGAGGAAGCAACATCGAAGTAGGCCACGCCCCCACGCTAAGACGTCAGCTCGTCGAGACACTCCGGGGGAGCGCCCGAGGGAGCCGCCCCGCAAGGGGCGCTCCCCAGGGGCGCGGGGAACTGCGCGACCAGCCACACCGGACCCGCACCCGCGGACCGGGGGATTCCGCCGAGCTCAAAGGCGCCCCGACCCTCCGTCAGAAAGGGCCCGACGGCGCCCCGTCCCACCCTTCGGAGTGACCCGCGGCGCGTTAGGCACCCTCCCCGCGCGACCCCAAATAGCGTCCAGTAGGGTTTGGTCCGCATAAACATCCAAACCCCTGCCCGACGCAGGGCGGCGACCTACCAGCGTGAAGGCCGCAGCCGACCGCGCGGGCGAGACTCTCGGGAAGGCGCTACGTGAGTCCCAACGGCTCCGACCGCTCGTCGCGGCGCCCGATGCGGCGGAAGCTGCCGCAGGTGCTGACTGCGGGCCTGATCCTGGCGACCGCCACCGGTTGCACATACAAGGATTTCCCCCGCCTTGGAATGCCCACCCCGGTAACGGAAGAGGCTCCGCGGATTCTCTCCCTCTGGCAGGGCTCGTGGGCGGCAGCGCTCGCCACGGGCGTCCTGGTCTGGGGCCTGATCCTGTGGAGCGTCATCTTCCACCGGCGCAGCCGCACCAAGGTGGAAGTACCGCCGCAGACGCGTTACAACATGCCCATCGAGGCGCTGTACACGGTGGTGCCTCTCATCATCGTCTCGGTGCTCTTCTACTTCACGGCACGTGACGAGTCGAAGCTCCTCGAACTCGACGACAAGCCGGCCCACACGGTCAACGTGGTCGGCTACCAGTGGAGCTGGGGCTTCAACTACATCGAGGACGTTCCGGGTTCCGACAAGGACGACGCCAAGACGTCCAAGGACCTGGAAGCCATTCCGGACCGTTTCCGCAAGGACTTCCCGGCCAACGCCGGCGGCGTCTACGAGGTCGGCACGCCCGGCGAGCGGAACCCCCAGAACGGCAACCCCGGACCGACCCTCTGGCTCCCCAAGGGCGAGAAGGTCCGTTTCGTTCTGACTTCGCGTGACGTCATCCACTCCTTCTGGGTGGTGCCGTTCCTCATGAAGCAGGACGTCATCCCGGGCCACACCAACGCCTTCGAGGTGACTCCGAACAAGGAGGGCACCTTCATGGGCAAGTGCGCCGAGCTCTGCGGCGTCGACCACTCCCGGATGCTCTTCAACGTCAAGGTCGTCTCTCCCGAGCGCTACAAGCAGCACCTCGAGGACCTCGCGAAGAAGAACCAGACCGGTTACATCCCGGCCGGCATCGAGCAGACGGGCCACGAGAAGAACCGGGAGACGAACAACCTGTGAGCATCCTCAACGAACCCCAGGGTGCCGCGGCAGCTCCAACGGACTCGTACGAGAACGAGCTGCCGGTCAGGCGCAAGCAGCCGGGAAACGTCGTCGTCAAGTGGCTGACCACCACTGACCACAAGACGATCGGCACGCTCTATCTGGTCACGTCGTTCGCGTTCTTCTGCATCGGCGGTGTGATGGCGCTCTTCATGCGCGCCGAGCTCGCCCGTCCGGGTACGCAGATCATGTCGAACGAGCAGTTCAACCAGGCGTTCACGATGCACGGCACGATCATGCTGCTGATGTTCGCGACGCCGCTGTTCGCCGGTTTCGCGAACTGGATCATGCCGCTGCAGATCGGTGCTCCCGATGTGGCCTTCCCGCGGCTGAACATGTTCGCCTACTGGCTGTACCTGTTCGGCTCGCTGATCGCGGTCGGCGGGTTCCTCACCCCGCAGGGCGCGGCCGACTTCGGCTGGTTCGCCTACAGCCCGCTGTCGGACGCGGTCCGCTCGCCGGGCATCGGCGCGGACATGTGGATCATGGGTCTGGCGTTCTCCGGCTTCGGCACGATCCTGGGCTCGGTCAACTTCATCACCACCATCATCTGCATGCGCGCGCCGGGCATGACGATGTTCCGCATGCCGATCTTCGTGTGGAACGTGCTGCTGACCGCGGTGCTGGTGCTGCTGGCCTTCCCGGTCCTGGCCGCCGCGCTGTTCGCCCTGGAGGCGGACCGCAAGTTCGGTGCGCACATCTTCGACGCCTCCAACGGCGGCGCGTTGCTGTGGCAACACCTCTTCTGGTTCTTCGGCCATCCAGAGGTGTACATCATCGCCTTGCCGTTCTTCGGCATCATCTCCGAGGTCATTCCGGTCTTCTCGCGCAAGCCGATGTTCGGCTACATGGGTCTGATCGGCGCGACCATCGCCATCGCGGGTCTGTCCGTGACGGTGTGGGCGCACCACATGTACGTCACCGGCGGCGTGCTGTTGCCGTTCTTCTCCTTCATGACGTTCCTCATCGCCGTGCCAACAGGCGTGAAGTTCTTCAACTGGATTGGCACGATGTGGAAGGGGTCCCTGAGTTTCGAGACCCCGATGCTGTGGGCGGTCGGCTTCCTGATCACCTTCACCTTCGGTGGCCTGACGGGCGTCATCCTGGCCTCGCCGCCGATGGACTTCCACGTCTCGGACTCGTACTTCGTGGTGGCGCACTTCCACTACGTGGTGTTCGGCACCGTCGTCTTCGCGATGTTCTCCGGCTTCCACTTCTGGTGGCCGAAGTTCACCGGCAAGATGCTCGACGAGCGCCTGGGCAAGATCACCTTCTGGACGCTGTTCGTCGGCTTCCACGGCACGTTCCTCGTCCAGCACTGGCTGGGTGCCGAGGGCATGCCGCGCCGTTACGCGGACTACCTCCACGCCGACGGCTTCACCGCGCTGAACACGATCTCGACGATCTGCTCGTTCCTGCTCGGTCTGTCGATCCTGCCGTTCTTCTACAACATCTGGAAGACGGCCAAGTACGGCAAGAAGATCGAGGTCGACGACCCGTGGGGTTACGGCCGTTCGCTGGAGTGGGCGACGTCCTGCCCGCCCCCGCGGCACAACTTCATCACCCTGCCGCGCATCCGCTCGGAATCGCCGGCGTTCGACCTGCACCACCCTGAGATCGCGGCGCTCGGCCACATCGAGAACGACGGGCAGAAGGACACCGCGCTGTTCGGCGGCGACAAGGAGGCCGCGAAGTGAAGATCCAGGGCAAGATGTTCATCTGGCTGAGCGTCTTCGTCCTCGCCATGGCGATCGTCTATGGCGTGTGGTCGAAGGAGCCGGCCGGTACCACGGCGCTCTTCCTGGCCTTCGGTCTGTGCATCATGATCGGCTACTACCTGGCCTTCACGGCCCGGCGGGTCGACGCCTCCGCACAGGACAACAAGGAGGCCGACGTCGCGGACGAGGCCGGCGAGGTGGGCTTCTTCAGCCCGCACAGCTGGCAGCCGCTCTCCCTGGCCATCGGTGGCGCGCTCGCCTTCATGGGCGTCGTCTTCGGCTGGTGGCTGCTGTACTTCTCGGCCCCGATCATCCTGATCGGCCTGTGGGGCTGGGTGTTCGAGTACTACCGCGGCGAGAACCAGACCCAGTGAGTCTGTAGTTCGCACTGCGCACCCGAAGGGCCCGGACACTCCGAGAGGAGCGTCCGGGCCCTTCGGCGTACGCGACACTCCCTCGAACGGGTCAACTCGGCGCGCCGAACCTGATGAACCTTCATACCGTGTGTTTATGAGCCACTCTCCGCGAATCCGCACGGTACTGAGCTGCACGATGCTGGTGACCGCCCTCGGCGCGGGAGTCACGGCCTGCGGTACCTCCGACGGCCACCCGCTCTCGGCGCAGCCGTACGACGCGGCCGGCCAGGTCGCCTTCAACGGACCGGTGGGCAGTCAGAAGGCGGACCCGGACAAGCCCTTGGAGGTCACCGCCCAGGGCGAGGACGGGCGCATCACCGACGTGACGGCCACCGACGCCATGGGGCGTCACGTGGCGGGCGAACTCTCGGCGGACGGCGCCCGGTGGCACAGCACCACCCCACTGGCGGCAGGCGCCCACTACACCGTGCGGGTGAGCACCGAGGACGACGAGGGGGCGCCGGGTCGCAAGATCATGACCTTCGACACCAACACGCCCGACAAGAAGAAGCGGCTGAAGGTCACCTTCGGCCCCGAGGCGGGCAAGTACGGCGTCGGCCAGCCGGTCACGGCCTCCCTCAGCGCCCCGGTGAAGGGCAAGGAGGCCAGGGCGGTCGTCGAACGCGCCCTCAAGGTCCGCTCGGTGCCCGCTACAGAAGGAGCCTGGTACTGGGTGGACAGCGAGACGCTGCACTACCGCCCGAAGGAGTACTGGCCCACGGGCGCGACCGTCAGCGTCTCCAGCAACCTCGAAGGCCTCAAGATCAAGGACAAGCTGTGGGGCGGTGAGGCCAAGCCGCTCAAGCTGACCATCGGTGACCGGGTCGAGGCCGTCACGGACGCCTCCGCGCACCGGATGACGGTCTACCGCAACGGCGAGGTGATCAACTCCATCCCGGTGACCACCGGAAAGCCCGGCTACTCCACCCGCAACGGCGTCAAGGTGGTGCTGGGCAAGGAGTACTCCGTACGCATGACCAGTGCCAGCATCGGCGCGTCGGACTTCTACGACAAGATGGTCTATTACGCGACACGGGTGACCGACTCCGGCGAGTACGTGCACGCGGCCCCCTGGTCGGTGGGCTCGCAGGGCACCGCGAACACCAGCCACGGCTGCACCGGCATGAGCACCGGGAACGCCGCCTGGTTCTACGAGACCGTCCGGCAGGGCGACCTGGTGACGGTCATCAACAGCAACGGCGAGGACATGCCGACGTTCGGCAACGGCCTCGGCGACTGGAACATGGGCTGGAAGAAGTGGCGCGAGGGCAGCGCGCTGCTCACCGCGGCCAAGGACGGCCCCGCGGCGGTCGACGCGGCCAGACTGCGGCCGCGGGTCTGACGGCCCGGCAGAGAGGCGCACAGAGACGTGGGGGGGGGGGGGGGGGGCGGGGGGGGGGCGCCCCCCCCCCCCCGCCCCGCCGCCCCCCCGCCCCCCCCCCCCCCCCCCCCCCCCGCCGGGGCGCCCGGGGCCCGGCCC